>JADFIT010000073.1 GCA_022566515.1 Gemmatimonadota bacterium | reverse complement strand
AGACGATAGCTACGTCGGCGTCGACGTACCGCACCCGCCCGTCGAGTTGCGTCTCATCGTTGGTGATGGTGATGCGGTCATTGGACTGGTTCCCCGGCTCAACGACGGGCGCCACCCCATCGCCGCACGATAGCTGCACGAACGTGAGCGCAGAGACGGTCAGTGTTTGTGCCATACGCGTGATGCTCATGCGGTGGCTCCTCTCCCTCCGGGTGCGGATACGTCCCTCAACGTAGCCCCCTAGCAGGGCGAGAGCCGTGACCCAACTCACACTGCGTCACGCACTTACAACACACGAGCCGGGCCTGAGTCCCGGTGGATGGTCGAGAACCCGATGGTGGATGAGATGGGGGTAGGGTGTCTGGGCTGGGGTTCCGATTTCATGGGCTAGGACCTGAAAGCTGCTCCCTGCTCCTACAGGCCGTGGCCGGGGGCGCCAATACCGACCCCCAGGACGGCAAACGGCCGAGCAATAGTATCCTCATCCCACTGGCTGGACGCCTCTGGTGCCAAGGCGGGTACTTGGGATAGGGGAGAGGGCGGCGTCATCCACTTCTAGCGGGTGGGTTGCACCGGATTGTTGTAAGGCACGGATTGCAGTCAACGTTGTCGAGGGCGGACCTCCAACCCGATTCTTACGACTCTGTCCGGCACGTAGTAACTAGTCTGGCCTGCTGCAGTTTCGATAATGACGTCCCGGTCAACGAATCTCATTTCGATCGGATCGTGCTCGACAAGCCGATGGCGGACATCAATTGTGATCGCGACGTCCCGCGGCAGGTCGCATAGCCGGTATCTACCGGCAGCGTCCGTTTTGTCCTTTCGCTCCACACCGGGTTCCCACCGCGCGACCACCTCGGCGTCCTCAAACACATTACCTTCTAGAGTTCGCACCTCGCCGTGCACGACGAGATTGGTGGCGACCGGTGCGCTGTTGCACAAGCTGCGGTGCACTGTTTCGAGTGATGGAATGAAGAGTTGGACGTCGACCGTATCTCCGGGATTGAAATCGCGACTGACTTTCCCACGTGAATAACCGAGCCAGTTGAGCCGGCTGGCCGTGAGCTCGTAATTCCCGTTGAGCAGCACGCGCATCTCGAACCGACCCGCGCTGTCGGTGATCGAAGTATATTCGGTATTGACCACCGACACCGCGTCGTTTGCCATCGGCCCGCCCAGAATACTGTCGTACACCGTGCCCCGAAGCGTCACGAGGCCCGGAACCTCGTAGACCTTTTCTCCTTCGACGGTGCGCACCTCCAACACGTGCGCGCCGGCCTCGCGGTAGCCGATGATGCGTGGTCGGCGACGAAATGCTCTCCACCGCACAATCGGGGTTCGGATCTGCCACGAGTTGAGAATCCACGCGCCCGAGGGCATTGGTAGGAACGTGGCGTGCCCGCCGAGATGGTCGGCGCTGACGCGCAGAGGAATGTCCGTGAAGCGAAATTCCATCTCGCGCAACTCGCCCGAAGCCTCATCGAGCCACAGTGTCCCTTCGACGTCGGGGAGGTCTCTGTCCGGCGCCGGCTCGAACGCCAGCCCAATCAATCCGGTCCGCTCAGCCTCGCCCCGCACTGCCCAGAAGCAATGCGTACGGTGGAAGCTTGGATCGAGCAGCACGTTGGCATCCGGTGCCGCCCAGACGAGGTTTCCATTTTCGCTGGGCACCACATACCCCTCATCTGCGAGCAGCGAGGCGTCCTTGCTGACAAACGGCAGATCGGTCGGGAGGATGAGGACGTCGATCTTCTCAGTTCCCACCTTGTCCAGCGACATGTCGAGTTCTCGCTGGTAGTGGTGAACGCGGTGCACGTAGAGTTGCTGCTGGCTGCTCCACGAGGCCGCGACTAGCGCTTTTTCCACTTCTTCCCACAACAGGCCCGTGTCGGGGCCTTTGCGTTCCTCGCAATCGGTCTCACCCGTCACATCGATGGACGCGAGTCGCCGTGGAAGCGAATTGACAAATGGGTTTATTGTGTGGGACTCACCACCCATCAGCGTGAAGTCCGCGGATTCCCACATGCGGTACGCGATGCGCTCCGATCGCAACCGGTACGTTCCCGGGCCCGGCGCTGGTAGGTAAAAGGTGCCGTCTATGGCTGTGAGCACCCTCACCCGCTCGCGGCCCGTGACGTCGATGAGCACGATGAAGCCCCGGCCGACGTGTACTCCGGAGATCGAGTCTGTGACCTGGCCCTCGATTGTTTGGGATCGTACCGGAGCCGCCAGACCGATCGATCCGATGAGCGGGATCAGGAGGGGCAGGAAAACTGCTTGTCGCATGCGGTGCCTCGCGGGGCCGTGTGGCTGTCGACCCTTGTACAAGCTAACCCGAGGTTACCACCCGTGATGCATTCCCGCTGGTTCCGCGCGGTCTTGCTCTTAGCCTGTGATCGCGCAGGGAACTGCTCTCTCACGATGAACTGCCGGCAAGTGGAGCGGGAACGCTCCGTGTGGCATGCACCAGGCGCCGCCGGGCCACTAACTGTGGATCTCGGCGAGCTGTTCCGACCGTTGTAGGAGCCGCACCATCGTTCAGCCATCAAGGCAACCCACAACCCGGGGGATACTTGGAGTATGGGGAAACCAAATGCCTATCCCATATCCTAAAAGCAGATTGCTATTGAGAGTTGACGGAGATATCGCAGGGAACGCCGAGGCGGGGTCGCGACGCCCCTAGCGAAACATCGCCGGGCTGATTTCCACGCTCACCTCGGAGATCTTGTCGACCGGGAGTCCCGCCCGCCGGGCATGTTCCAGGATGGCGTCGGGACTCGGTGCCTCATACTCGCAGTACATCTTCCCCTCGGCGGCCGACATGTAGCTCTTGATCCACACCACGCCTTCCATGCTGTCGATGACCTCGATCGATCGCTTTGCGGCAACCGAGAGTTCTTCCTCGGTCATGGATCCGACGGTTCGCTCGATGATGTACCGTGGCATATACGCTCCCGTTGTAGTTCAGTTTGGCAGACCCCGCAGGGCGTCGATGAGCTCTTTATCGTCGCATGCGTCGGCGATCCGCCAGGCCTCCGTGGCGCAATCGCGTTTGCGATCGAGCGCACCCGATGTGGCGTATGCTCGTGCGAGATAGTGCAGCATCCATCCCGCACCACGGCGGTCGTCGATCTCACGCCGGATGTCGAGGGACTGGCTGTAGTAGGCAATGGCCTCTTGCACCCGGCCAGTATCGTAACATACATCGCCCAGGGCCGCGAGGGCGAACCCTTCGAGTTGTCGGGCGCCTTCCTCCTGGTTGTGCCGCACCGCCGCTTCGAGCCGCTCGATGGCGTCGTCTACACGGCCGAGCTTGTGCAGCGTGACGCCCATGCTGTTCAGGATGTGCCCGACATTGGAGGTTTCGTCGCAGGCCTGGAAGATCTCGAGCGCGCGTTCGTAGTGTTGCAGCGATTCCTGGTAGTTGCCGCGCTCCCACTCGATGATGGCCATCGTGTTGCGCAGCTCGCCTTCCTTGGCCGTCCCATCGGTCGCTTCCGCCAAGGCCAACGCCTCGCGGTAGTACTGGAGTGCTAGGCTGGGTTCTGGGACGTCCCGGCGCGTGAGGCGCGCCATGCTTTCGACGATGTCGAGTTCGAGTGCTGAGTCGGTGATCTGCTGGCTGAGCGTTCGTCCCTTTCCCCACGCCGCCATTGCATCCGGGTAATCGCCCTCTCGCTCGAAGACAGTGCCGATGTTGTTCCACACTCGTGCTTCGGCTTGTCGATCTTCGAGACGCGCGAACAATGTGGCCGCTTCCTGCAAGTAAGGGAGCGCCTCCTTGTGTCGATCGAGGCCGATGAGAACCTCCCCCAACGTACGCGTCGTCTGTGACAACCCGGCGGCGTGTTGCGCCTTGCGCAGCACGCGCACCGCCTCTTCCCAAGTTTGGAGAGCCTTTTCAGTATCTCCCCGCTCCCAGTAGATGAGTGCCGCCGACGGCAAGTCAAAGCCCTGTTGAACGAGCAATCGATGTTTAGCGGCCACGTCAATGGCTGCGAGGATATGCCCGAGCGCTGCCTCGTCGTCTCCCATGAGGCGGCAGACCTGCCCCAGGGTATGTAGCATGTACACCTTCTTTGCGGGATTGTTGGTGCGATCGGCGAGATTGAGGGCTTCCTCCAAGTGGCTCTGGCAGCGCTCGTATTCACCCAGCGCCTTGAGCACGGAGGTCAGGTTCATGATGTCCGCCAGGACGGCGTCAGTATCGCCGCTCTCTTGGTCGGCCGCCAGCACGTTCTCCATCACGTCGAGTGCTTCGTCGTTCCGACCCTGGTGCCACCTCAGCAATCCCAAGCTCCGCAGCGTCTTGCGTTCGCTGATCGTGTCCTCTATTCGCTTGGAGATTTCGAGCGATTTTGTGAGCGCTGTTTCTGCGGCAACATAATTGCGCAGCAAGATGTGCACGTCACCCAAGCGGAGATACGCTTCTCCGAACGCGGGACCATCGCCCAATGGCTCGAGGAGTGCGATCAATCTGTCGATGATCTCGAGCTGCCGGCGTCGCAGGCCTGTGCTTTCGAACAGCCGCTCTTTGCGCAGCAGTAGTTTTATTAGTGTCTGCTGTCGGAATGAATCGTCTTCGAGCTTGAGGAGCCAGGCCTCAGTGTTCTCGAGGATCTTGAGAGACTCCTGGAACTCGCTCAATTCCCAAGCGCGCGACGCGGATTTCATGCCGTACTTCACGGCCTTGGGCCACTCCTCGGCGCGGGCAAAGTGCCGGGCCAAAGGATCGTAGTGTTCCTCGATGCGATCGGCCCGCAAGTCCTCAAAGGCCGCCCCGACACGTCCATGAAGATCTCTGCGCTGGTGGTGAAGCAAGCTCTCGTAGGTCACCTCTTGCGTCAGGGCATGCTTGAATCGGAAGCTCACGTCGGGAAGAATTCTGGTTTGCTGGATGACGCCCAATCCTTTGAGCGTTTCCAGAGACTGCAACAATCGCGGATCATCGGCGCGGATGCGCCGCAGGATATCGCGATCAAATTCTCGTCCTATGACCGAGGCGTAGGATAACACCTCGCGAGCTTGTGGATCCATCCGGTCCAGCCGGCTACGGATCACGCCCTGGACGGTGTCGGGAAGCTGGAGGTTGTCGAGATCTCCAGTGAGCACGACCCGTCGATCCTCGATCTTCACGGTCCCGTCTTCCAGCAACGTGTGGGAAATCTCCTCCAAGAAGAAGGGATTACCGCCGGTACGCTCGTGTAGCAGTGATCCCAGGTCGTGCGGAACTGCGTCGACCTCCAGCACGGACTCCACGATGACCAAGGACGAGGATAACTCGAGTGGTGTCAGGTGAATGGCGGTGTAATTGGAGATGGTACCAAAGCTCGCGGAGTAATCCGGGCGGTAGGTGACTACGGCGAGCATCGCGTATGACGGCGCCATTGCCACCAACTGTTTCAACACGTCAGCCGAAACGTCGTCCACCCAGTGCCAATCTTCCAGCAGCAGGACGAGCGGTTGCTTGCTGGTCTGCGATATCAAGATGGCCGATAGCGCCTCCATTATAGCGAGACGGAGGTCTTCGCCTTTCATATGCTTCGGTACGGCGAACGCGGTCGTGGTGATCGACAGGAGGTGCAGGTAGAGCGGGAAGAATTCCTCGAGTCCAGGGTCGATGTGCCGCAACTGCTGGAGCGACGTTTGCAGCTGGTCTGGTCGCGGATCGTCATCGGGGAGACCGAGAGATTCGCGCAACATACGGAGGAACGGGAGGTACGCGATGTTGCTGCCATAGGATTGGCAGCGGCCCTGGAGCACAGTGACTGAGTCCGTGTCGATGGTGCTGCGGAACTCGTAGAGCAATCGGCTCTTGCCAAGGCCCGCGTCGCCGATGATCGACACGAACTGGCACCCGCCACCCACGGCGTGGTCCAATTTGTCCCGCAGTGTCGCGAGTTCGGTCTCACGGCCGGTGTATGCCGTCAAGTCGATTTCGTGCGCCGCCTCGAGCCGGCTCTGCGCTCTCGATTCCCGGAGCAGGCGATGTGGTATGGTCTGCATACCGCCTTTGAGCCGTATCGGCTCGCCCTCTTCCGTTTCAAAGAACGGGGCAAGCAATCGCTGGCACTCTCCGCTCACGAGGATCTCGCCTGCCTCCGCTTCCGCGGCGACTCGACCGGCCTTTTGCAACGGATCTCCCACGATGCGATACCGCTGATTGTCGGACGGATGTGCTTGCGCGACCACCGAACCCGCATCGATGCCGGATTGAAGCTCGACACGTTGATCGAGCCCGAACTCGGCGCTCAATTCCATACTGCGGACCTGCGAATGAAGCTCCGCGGTGGCCCGGGCGGCGCGCACGACATCGTCTTCGTGGGTGGTGGGAATGCCGAACACGGCGACGATCTCTTCACCTGAACATCGATTCACCACGCCGCCGTGACGCTTGACGATCTCGTCAGCCAGCTGCTCGATCCGTTCAGCCACGTCGTCGACCTGTTTCGGCGTGAGCCTTTCAACCATCTGATTGTATCCACCAACGTAACTCACCACGATCGTCACGTGGCGGTGTTCGCCCTCCGGCAGAAGACGTGCGGTCGCACTCGGGCGAGTATCTCGTGTCGTCGGAATCACCGAACCGGCAGCATTTTGCGGCATCGATTGGTCGAGGACTGCCAATGCTTCTGCCAGGTCACCAATGGTCTGGTACCGGTCTTCCGGATCTTTGGTCAACGCGCGGTGAGTAATGTGTTGCAGCGCCACTGGAGTGTCTGGACTGAGCGTGCAGAGTGGCACCGGTTCCTTGTTCAAGACGGCATGCATCATGGCCGTCAGCGTCGAACCTTTGAACGGCAGCTCACCGGACAACATCTCATACAGTAGAACGCCCACAGACCAAATGTCGGCACGGTTGTCGACGCGCAGGCCGCTGGTTTGTTCGGGACTCATGTAGGCCACGGTTCCAATGACACCACCCGTTGCGGTCAGGTTGACATCGGCGAGCTTGGCGATCCCGAAATCGAGAATCTTCACCAGGCCGTCTTCGGTGACCAAGATGTTGGCCGGCTTGATGTCCCGGTGTACGATGCCACGCTCGTGGGCTTTGCCGAGTCCGGTGCAGATCTGCACTGTGTACTCGACGGCCTCGGAAACGCCCAGCGGACCCCGGTCGAGCTTGGCCCCGAGGCTCTCACCGTCGTAGAGCGGCATCGCGATGAACAGCTGGCCGTCGTCGGTTTCGCCGATCTCGTGGATGGTGCAGATGTTGGGGTGGTCGAGTGACGCGGCCGCCTTGGCCTCTATGACGAAACGACGCTCGGCAGCATCATCGAGACGCAGATGCGGGAGGAGGAACTTCAAGGCAATGGTGCGGTCGAGTCTGGCGTCCCGGGCCTTGTACACCACACCCATCCCGCCGCCACTGAGCCGTTCGAGGATCGCGTAATGGGAAACGGTCTTGCCTTCGAGGCCGTCGGTAGGCCCGCGTTCAGGGGTCAGGCTTTCCATCTCAGATGCTCAGCTCTCGGTTGAATCCAGCAGCAGGAGATCGCTACCTCGGTCGTCCGGCACGAGCTTGGCTTTGTCCAGCGAGATCGCCTTTGCCCCACCCCCACGCGTTCGCGCGCTGCGCTGCTTTGCGTAATCTACACAGGATCCGCCGCATGGCCTGGGCTGCGACGACGTCTCCCCGTTCCATGACCCCCCGATTTGCGGTCGTGCGGCTTGCTTGCGACTAATTAGCGACTTACGAGTGTGCTGGGGCAAGGTTGCGACGATGTCGCTTCCGTGGGGTGGGCCCATTTGTGCGCCCAATTCGCCTTATCCAGCAGGTGAGGCGGGCAACCCAAGCCCGATCGGAGGTAATGCTCGCCTGGCGGCACTGGGGATTTCACGTGCATGACGGGGTGTGGGTCGCCACCGCCGATCGCGGTACGGCTAGCGCGGTACTGCGCGCGCAATCCCGTCGCCGAGGAGCCTTGACCGGGCGTCTGCCAGAAACGTGTCGAGACGCCCATAGTGTTCGGTTGCCTGACGGCCGAGGTCTCCCTCGGTGACAAGCGACACGTTGTCTATGTGAGCCTCAAGGCCGTGGCAGGTGGGGTTGGCTGTGACCATTGCAACCGACCCCTTTTCGGTGTCGCCTTCGCCGGGCACGCCAGCCGTCGGATTTTCGGGTGACTTGAGACGCACCGCCATCGCAAAGAGGTCCGATGCCTCCCGCCGGGCTCCCGCCTTCCAGGCCATGTAACCTTTGAGAAAATGGGAAGCTACACTGCGGTAGTTGGACCCAATCACGGCATCGAAGTGGCGGCGGGCCCGCGCCGTATCACCGGCGAGGAGCGCGACTTGGCCCAGGTGAAGCAGGGGGCCGGTTTCCTCTTGGTTGATTTCCAACGCGCGCCGGAATGCCGCCCGAGCGGCGCTCAGGTCGAAGGGAGCACCAGGGTCGAAGCAGAAGTACAGATCACCCAAGCGGGAGTGCGCCCGAGAACTGTGCGGGTTCACCTCGAGCAAACGCTGCCACGTCGCTTGGGCGTCGGAGAATCGCGCGAGGGCGAAGAAGGTATTCCCCAAGTAGTATAGGGCGTCTTCGTGGCTGTCGTTCACAGAGAGCGCCTGCTCGTACGCTTCGGCCGCCTGTCGGATCCGTCCAGAAACCCGATGATCCGTCGCCTCCCGGTACGTTTCCCAAAACAACTGGATGCGCCGTCGTTCTTGGGAGATCGTCGCTGCAACGGTATCCCGCGGCGCGTCCGAAGAGGAGAAGTTCTTCGTGAGGCTGACCCCGGCAAACGCCAGGCCGAGCCCCAACGCCACCGCGACGGCCACCCGGCGCGTGATCATGGAGACATCACCGGGTGCTCGTTCCTTCCACGAGATGGAGCGTTTGATCGGCCGCAACGTTCGTCAAGATCTCGCGCAGCCCGCTGGGCCACACTATCTCCAATGTGTCTGCCTGAGCGCGGCTGCCCAGCCCGAAGTGTGCGATCAGGCTGTTCTGCGACAGGTAGGAACTCTGCGATCCCACTTCGCGGATCTGCACCGTCGGGCCGGCAACCAGCCGCAGCTTCGCGCCGATAGCCGATCGGTTACTTTGGCGACCCTCGAGGCGGATCTTGAGCCACCGGTTGGTATTGCCGCCGTCGTTTCGCAGTAGGACCGCTCGGCCGCCGTTGTTAACGACGAAGACGTCCGTATCACCGTCGTTGTCATAGTCACCGAAGGCGGCTCCCCGACCGACCGACTCGGTTGCGAAGTACTGGCCGCTCACCGCCGACACGTCGTAAAAACCTTCCTCAGCGTTCCGATTCCAGAAAAGTTGATCGCGCATCCCCACCAGGAGGCGCGGATCGTCGTCCTCCTGGAAGGTACTCCCGTTGACAACGAAGAGATCCAGGCTGCCGTCGTTGTCGTAATCGAAGAACGACGTTCCCCAGCCGACGTAGTCGAGGGCTATCTGACCCAAGCCGTACCGATCCGCCTCATCCATGAATTGGAGGGTCCGCGCCCGTGGCAGGTCGAGCTCGAGACGCTGGGTGCGCATGTTGTTGTAGAGCGCATTCTCCTGCGCAATCCAATGCGTGATGAAGAGATCGACGTCCGCGTCCCCGTCCCAATCTCCAACTGCGATCCCCATTGCGCCCCGGTAGTCTGCCACCCGCGCAGCCAAGCTGATCTCCTCGAACAACCCGTTGCCGAGGTTCCTAAACAACGCGTTATCCGAGACGTCGTTTGCGACGTAGAGGTCGGGCCACCCGTCATCGTCCAAGTCAACCCATGCGGCCGCCAGGCTTCGCCCTCGGAGATTTGCGACGCCCGCCTGGTAGGCCATCTCGGTGAATGTGCCATCTCCGTTGTTCCGGTAGAGGAGGTTGCGTTCCGGCGCAAACGCCGACGGGTTGAGGCTGGGGGGTGCCTCGACATCGTACTGCAAACTGGGGGGCATCTTTCCCAGATCGGAGTATTTCACGTATCCTGCGACGTAGAGATCCAAGAGGCCATCCCGGTCGAAATCTCCCCACGACACGCCGGTCCAGAAGCCCTGGTATGCACCGATGCCGGATTGCTCGCTTCGGCGCTCGAAGGTTCCATCGCCGTTGTTGCGGAACAGCTCGTTCTCTCCGTACGACGAGACGACAAGGTCGGGCCAGCCGTCGTTGTCGTAATCTCCCCACGCCGCGCCCATGCCGTGCGAGCGATAGTCGATGCCGGCCGATGCGCTGACGTCGGTGAAGGTACCATCTCCGTTGTTGCGATAGAGAGCAGATCGGGCTGACGAGCTGCGGACTTCGTCGGCTGACAGCGTGAGAGGTCCGGCCTGGTTGACCACGAACAGATCCAACCATCCATCGTTATCGTAGTCAGCCCATGCGGCGCCGGAGCCCATGTCCTCGGGCAGTTGAGTGGTGCGGTGGCCGGAGAAGTGTCGGAACGTGATGCCGCTGCGGTCGGTGACGTCGGTGAATGTGATGCGCGGGTAGTCGCCGGGTACGGAGCGGTCGAGGTCGGCCGTCAGCCCCTCCACGGCTTCGCCCGGCCGATAGGTCGGCTCGGATCGCGTCGTGACAAAGACAATCGCTATCGCGGCTGCGACGAAGATCAAACTGAACGTCGCCGTAGTGAGCATTCGGCGCTGCCGCCGACTCAGAGCGTGTGGCATGAAACTAGCGAGACGCCGGGACTACTTTGATCGTCTTCTCGTCCTCGGAGATCACCGTAATAGGCGCCGTGACGTTCTGGTCCTCACCGAAGAGGACGTTCAACAGGAACTGGTCGAACTTTCTGTAGAGAAGCTTCGCCGAGACATGCAGCGTGGTGATTTGTCGACCGGGAGCCCGGAACGCAAATCGCTCCTCGGCAGGGTCCTGGCCATCTCCGTTGTCCCCCGGGACAACCGTGGCCGGCAAGAGAAAAGTGAATTCGGCCCTGTCGGTGAATCCAGGATACAGCGCGCGGCGGTATCGCACCCCGACCATCTCCCACAGGTTGTGCCGGTCGATCAGGTTGCCGTATTGATCGACGGGCTCAGCCTTGAACATGAACGATCCCGGTTGGATGAAGTGACGGTCGTCCCGCCCCCCTGATTCGAAGACCACCGCACCGTCCTGGTCCTTTACGATCATTTCCACCCAGGCCTGGGTGATGTCCAGCGGGCCGGTTGGAAACTCGTGTCCGACCTTATTGTTGGTGATGAAAGCGATGACCGAGACCTCTTCGCCCGCCGTGACCTGGTCCGGCACCACCAGTTCCAGGGGTACCGCCGGTCCGGTCCGCCATTTATCCGCGATTTCGGGAATATCGAACTTCCCTTGAAGCCAGTCTTCGGTCAGCGCGACCTGTTCATCGGCGCCGGGAAGGTCCAGCAGTGTGGGGATGAATTGATTGGAGGCCAGAAATCGGTGACTGCGGTGCTGGCCGTCCCCAGCCGAGCGGTTGTAGTCGAGGTCGTCGCCGCGGGCGGGATCCGTAGAGGCCGTAAGTGGCATGTGACATTCACGGCATTCAATCGTTTTCGAGGGTTCGCCAGGGTGATTCCATCGGCTCTTGCGCCAGTTGTCGAATTGATTCTGCAACTGCACCCATCCCACTTGATTGATTTCCTCGTCGATGAACTGCTTGTGACAGGCGGCGCAGAACTCCGGGCTCTTGAACAGCCGATGCTGTAGCGTCTCAACGTGATGTCGGGGGTAGGCGCGGATCAGAAAGTCTCGTACGTAGCGACCGGGACCGTCGCTGCGCAACTCGAACATGTAACGCACCGGCTGCGCCAGGACGTAGCTGGCGTTGCCTTGAACGTCTGTCTCGGTGATGGAGTGGCAGACGATGCAGGAGACGCCCTCGTCGTAACCGATCGGGTCGGTCAGGTCGTCCTGGAAGAGATTCTTGGTGCCTGCGAATAGGGAAATCGGGTCGTGGCATCCCCCGCAGTAGCGAGTGGATTCCGGGCCGTTCTGTTCGCCCATCATTTTCTGCACGCCTCGAAAGGCCGGATCCATGGCGGAGTAGCGGTGCGCGCTGACCGCCCACTCCGCCACGATCTCCTCGTGGCATCCCGACGTGCCGCACGATTCGGAGCCGCCCATGGACCGCGCGTCGAACGCGTTCCCGGTACTCGTGCGCGCGAGGCTCGGAGCGAATGGACGGTCGGTGCCGAAGAGGTAGCTGTAGTCCTCAGGCAGTTCGTTGACGAGGCTGACGGGCTCATACGAGTAGGCTGCCAAACCCACCACCGCCAGGAGCACTGCCGTCACCATCAGGGACTGCCACCCGAGCTGTTTCTCCGCGGCCCGCACGCGTGCCGCCTCTGCCTTCCGTCCCTTGAGGCTGTAGAGGACGAGCGTGAGTACGTGTGGCAGTACAGACGCTATGATGGCGAACGTGGCGACGATATGGATCGTGTCCCAAGCGTAGCTGATCCGGGTACCGAGCACGGCTTGGGCCGTCAACACGAGTCCCGATACTGCGGCCACGACGGTCGCCACCATGGCGAAGTATCCGGTCAGCTTGACGTTGGTCATGCGCATCGACCGGTACATACGCCAGTGTCGCAGCTGGTACCATGCGTAGGGGAGGATGAACACGAGGCCCACGACAGTGTGTGCCAGCACGGTCACCTGGTTCGAGACGCTGAACGGAAGCCAGTAGATGGAGAGGCCGGTCAGCGTTTCAAACAGCAGCAAGCCCGACACGTAGACGAGCATCGTCCGCCGCCACTCCGCAACCCTCGAGCGGGAATTCTCGGGGGCGGAGGCTGGGACAGAGGAAGAACCGCGAGCGGGATGCCCATCTGGTTCATGGGTGCTCATCTTGGCTTACTTTCTTAGCATAGAAAAGGGGGAATTCTGAAGGAGTAATAATCTATCACTGAGGGACATTCCGCACTTAAGGATCTGTGAATTGTTTATGAGGAATGCTTCACGCTTTTTCGAGGAATGACCCTTACGCGCCCGATAATCGAGACGGCGAGTCCAAACCATATCAGGTCGAGCGGGCTCAGTTGCGTCATGATGTGGGCCACGTGGCTCATGTCGGCGGTCGCTCCGGTAATGAACTGCTCCGCGAGCGCCGTTTTCTGCTCAGCACAGGTTGCCGAACATCGGGTCCGCCATGTTGTTGCGAACTGCGGTCCCGGCGCCGGGACCCAGGTGACCATGAATTGGGACAACTGGGGCGCGTTCGGCGTGGGCAATGGGTTCTTCGGCCCGTCCGCGCAGTTCGTCGAGGACGGGAGCTTCGTGAAGCTGCGAGACGTGTCGCTCACGTTCACGCTGACCGTCACGGACAATCTGGAGGCGTGCATCACGGTACTGCTAGCGCAACACAACCGCTTCGTCCTGGCCTTCCGTGATGAGCAGAGTCCGGTCGGCAAGCAGGCCGCCGAAGTGCTGCGTCCTGCCGGACGGCCAGGTCACCTCGAGGCGGGCCTCCGTCGCCCGCCCGAGGCCGAACAGGAGGCGCGGGTCGCTGCACGATAGGTAACTCGAGCCGCTCCGTCGGTAATCGACTTGCGTCAGCCCGCCCGCCTTGACCACCAGCTTGGTCCCCATCGCATCGCGATTGCTCTGGGTCCCCCGGAGGATGATCCGCAACCAGTGGTGGTCGGCGCTCTCGGTGTCGTTGCGCCACAGATAGGCGGGACCATTGTTGGTCGAGAGGAGGATGTCGGGATCCCCATCGTTGTCGTAATCCCCCCACGCGGCACCCCGCGCGACCAATGGACGCGTCAATAGGTCGGCGTCCCCCGAGACATCGCGGAACTGGCCGCCGCCGGTATTCCAGAAGAGATGGGCCGGCTGGGCGTAGCGGATACTGGTTTGGTACCGGTCCACCTCGTCGTCAACGTGGCCGTTCGCCACGAAGATGTCCTTCCAACCGTCGAGGTCGAAATCGAAAAAGAATAAGCCAAAACCAACCGCCTCTACGCTCGGCTCGCCCACGCCCCGCTGGAACGCGACGTCCGTGAACAGCAGCGGACCGGTCTGCCGGTACAGGCCGAGGGCTTCGAGCGAGTAGTTGCTGATCAGGATGGCGGCTTGCCCGGTGTTCTCGATATCCGCGTTGTCGATCCCCATGCCGCCCTTCGCCTGCCCCCGCTCATCGAGTGCCATCCCCGCTCGGATACCGATTTCCGTGAACGTGCCGTCGCCGTTGTTGCGAAACAGTTGATCCGGCTCCGTGTCATTGGCGACGGCGATGTCCGGCCATCCATCGCCGTCGTAGTCCCACACCGCCACTCCCAGAGCCTTGGCGGAGGGCGTGAGAATTCCTGCCGGGCGCGTGACATCCGCGAAGGTGCCGTCGCCCCGGTTGCGATAGAGTACGCTGGTCGCTCCATTGTAGACTTGCGGCGTGCAGTACGACTTCACCCCCGGTGCGTGGCTGCAGTACTTGTCGCTGCCCGGAGTCCAGCTGACGTAGTTTCCGACGAAGAGGTCGAGCCAACCGTCCCGGTCGTAGTCGAGCCAGGCCGCGCTCGTCCCCCAGCCCCTGTGCGCCACCCCGGCCACCTCGCCAATTTCGTCGAACGTCCCGTCCCCCCGGTTCCGGTAGAGGCGGTTCCTCCCGAGAGCCGTGAGGTAGATGTCCACATCGCCGTCGTTGTCATAGTCAGCGCACGACACCCCCATCCCGTAGTTCTGCTCCGCCAGGCCGGCCTGCGCCGTCACCTCCTCGAACGTGCCGTCACCCTTGTTGCGATACAGGGCCGGATAGAGGGGCTGCGGATCGCTATAGCCCGGCAGCGGAGCGCCATTCACGAGGAAGACATCGAGCCAACCGTCACCGTCGTAGTCCAGGAACGCCACTCCGGAGCCCATCGTCTCCGGCATGTATTTCCGGCCCGAACCGCCGTGGATGTGGCGGAACGCAAACCCGGCCTGCCGCGTCACGTCGCGGAACACGATCGTGGTGGGTGGCTGCGGTGGCGACGCCGGCTTTCCTTGTCCGCACGCCGACAAGACGGCAGCTCCCGCCAGTGTCACCCAACACGATCCCACGACGGTGCGATACCATGTCATGGTGCACCCGTCCCTCTCTGAGGTTCCCCGGAGCCGTGGCTGTGCTCGTGAACCAGCTCTGCTTCGCGACTCTCCTGTGGGTGACTGTTGCGATACGGCCCCGTCACGCGGTCGATGCCGAAGTCGAGCCGGTAGGTCTCATACTGCGTCGCCGCCCACGCCGCCCGCTCCTCCTCCCCCAAGTGCCGGTGGCAGAGCATGAGGTTGTAGTAGGCCCGGGCCTCCTCCGGGTCGATCACTAGCATCGCCTCGAAAATCTTGACCGCCCGCCGATAGTCGCCTTGCACATAGAGCGTCCGGCCCAGCTGAAACAGCACCTCCCGGTCCCGCGGAAAGCTGCGTCGGACAGCCTCGAAGTCCGCCAGCGCTTCGTCAAACCGGCCCAGGCGGAAACGCAGCAGCGCCCGAAAGTACCGGGCCTTGAGGAACCCGGGCTCGAGCGCAAGCGCCTGCGCCAGTGCGGAGCCGACGTACCCACATCCCAGAATCAACGCACGTTGGGACTTCTCCGCCGGACTTGTCGACTCGGTCATCGTTTTCCGCCGGGTTTAGCCGCCGATGGATTCGGCGATGAAGTCTTCAACGATCGACGCCAGCCCATCGCGCAACCCTTCTGTGAGCCCTTCCCCCAACGCATCGAGACAGCCCCCCGCAAAAAGCACGCAGACTAGCAAACTCCAAACCACCAGCGACGAAATGCGTACACGCATGAATCTTCTCCTTGTTCAGATCGACAATGTGCTTCTCGTTCAAGCAACCTTCACTCGATGCAAGACACCGCGCGAGGATGATACTCGAAAACCTCGCTAGGCGTTCCCACGCCCGTTCCCAACACGTTGCGAGCTTGTCGACGGGCCGTATAGGGTAAGAGGGTGCATAAAAAGGGC
>JADFIT010000005.1 GCA_022566515.1 Gemmatimonadota bacterium | reverse complement strand
CCTCTCCCCTCTCCCTGCTCCCTTTAATACCCCGCCGCCCCCGCGTCTGGAACGCGGGAATCCGGGGCTCCCAGCCGCTCCTTGGTGATCGGGTCAATCATGATGGAGTGGGTTCGCCCCTGACGGCCGCGTACTGTGACGTCGTGCCCCATCTCACGCAGCCGACGCAGGGTCTCAGCCGTAACACCGCCCCCCTCGATCCGAACTATGTCAGGAAGCCACTGGTGATGGAGCCGGCGGGCATCCACGGCTCGCTGAATGTTCATGTTGAACTCGACGATGTTCAGAATCACCTGTAAGACGCTGTTGATGATGGTACGCCCTCCGGGACTGCCCACCACCGCCACCAATTCACCGTCTTTGGCGATGATCGTGGGTGTCATGCTCGAGAGCATGCGCTGTTCCGGACGGGCCAGGTTGGGACTGGTGCCGATCAGACCCTCGGGAGTGGTGAGGCCGCCTTTGGGATTGAAATCTCCCATCTCGTTGTTGAGCAAGAACCCAGCACCCGGCACCACGATCTTCGAGCCGTACCCCTGTTCGAGCGTGTAGGTGACGGAGACAGCCATCCCATCCTCATCCACAACCGAATAGTGAGTGGTCTCTTCGCTTTCATATGGGAGGCCGAGATCGGAGGGAGCCGACACACCGGCAACCGATTCGTCGATCTGCCTACGCAACTCCGCCGCATAGCTCTTGCTGGTGAGGCGCTCGATCGGCACGTCCACGAAATCCACGTCGGCGAGGAGAAGGGCACGATCGCGATATGCTAGGCGCATCGCTTCGGCGAGGTGGTGGATGTAAGCAGCAGAGTTGTGACCCATCGCCTCGAGCCCGTACCCTTCGAGAACGTTGAGCATCTCGACCAGCGCCACTCCGCCGCTACTAGGCGGCGGCATGCTGATGATGTCGTATCCCCGATACGTGCCGCGTATAGGTGTGCGTTCCTGCGCTTCGTACCGAGCTAGGTCTTCTTCTGTGATCACACCGCCGCCGCGGCGCATCTCCGCTGCGATCAGGCGCGCAGTCTCACCACGATAGAACCCGTCGCGACCGTGGCGCATGATTCGCCGCAGCGTGCGCGCGAGATCAGGTTGGCGCAACGTTTCACCGGCAGCGTAGGGTTTTCCGTTTCTCGAGAAGGCCTCGATGGTCGCCGGATATTGCTGGTGCCGCTCGACCAGCGCGGCGAGTGAGCGCGCGAGTGCCTGCGTCAGGACAAAACCCTCTTCCGCAAGGTCCACTGCCGGCCTCACCAGTTGCTCCCATGGGAGCTTGCCATACAACTGGTGTGCCAGCGCAAAGCCGGCGACGGTGCCGGGGACGCCCACGGCTCGATGACTGTTGTGGTGGATCTCCCGTGAATATTCCCCGTTTTCATCGAGGAACATCTCGGCGTGGGCACTCAGCGGCGCCTTTTCACGGAAATCGATGGCGGTGGCTTCTCCTTCCGGAAACCGGATTACCATGAAACCTCCACCACCGACGTTGCCTGCCGCAGGATGGGTGACTGCGAGGGCGAAGCCGCTGGCAATGGCGGCATCTACCGCGTTGCCGCCGGCCCGGAGAACGGCGCGGCCAACCTGGCTCGCGCGCCTCTCCGTCGACACGACCATGCCGTGCTCGGCGCGAACCGGCGAGGGCGAAACGACCGGGACGAATTCAACCTCAACCCCTGCCGGGCGCGTAGCTGCATGACAGCCAGCCGCAATCGTGGTGATTGCCACGACGCGAACAAAGCGAGACGAGACGATTAGCTTGAACAATTCAGACATTGCGATTCCCTGGATCATGTACGCCGATACTTCCTGATGCCGATCCTGCCTCCCCTGAGAACCTACAGATCTCTCACCACTCCCCGCACCAACACCTCAAGATTCTCGCTCATTGCCGCGCCCGCCGCCAGAACTTCTTCATGGGTCAATCTCACGTTGGTAATCCCCGCCGCGAGGTTGGTGATCGCGGAAATGCCGAGGACACGCATGCCCCGGGCGCGGGCGACAACTACCTCCGGCACCGTCGACATGCCCACGGCATCTGCCCCGATAATCGCCAGCATGCGGATCTCTGCCGGCGTTTCGTAACTGGGCCCGAGCACTGCAGCGTACACGCCTTCCTCGAGGGTGACGCCCTCTTCAAGCGCGACGTCACGCGCCAGCTCACGCAGTTTCGCGTCGTACGGCTCGGACATGTCGGGAAATCTCTCCTCGCTCTCCAACTTCGGCCCAAGCAATGGATTGCGCCACATGTAGTTGACATGGTCAGCGATGAGCATCAGCAGTGGAGGTCTAAACGTGGGACGAATGCCCCCGGCCGCATTGGTGACGATCAGAATTTCGACGCCCATGTCGGCGAAGGTTCGCACCGGCAACGCCACGGTTTGCGGCGCATGACCTTCGTATGAGTGAAACCGTCCGCTTTGCATCAGGACCGGCACCTGCTCCAGCAACCCGACCACCAACTCGCCACCGTGCCCGGAAACCGTGGGTTGGGGAAAACCGGGGATGTCGGCGTAGGGCACCCGCACCGCGTCGTCCAGGGCCGCAGCAAGACCCTGTAACCCCGACCCCAGGATCACAGCAACCTTGGGCGCATCATTCCCAATTTTCGACTGCAACAGTTCCGCAGCAATCATGGAGCTTGACTTACCTCTCACTTCTTCACCTCTGATCGCTCTGTTCTCCCAGGAATTTAGGGGAAGGACGTTCCCGTCAGGAAGAAGGCCCCGCCATGGCGACACACGCCGCGCGCGGGGTGAATGGCCACGGAAACCACGGAACACACGGACCCCAACCCAACCCCCCAAACTCTTTTTTCCCCTTCACCCCACACCTCTTTGGGGAGGGAAGGGGGAACACAACTTCCGGGGCGGGGTTGCGGAGGTCCGTGCTTTCCGTGTAGTCCGTGGCTGATTTGGGGTGGGGTGGAAGGGTCGGTCCCTTCAATCACTTGCCCCGAAATTCCCGGAAGAATGTTTTTTTGACCACCTGCGGCTCACTGCTCACTGCCTGCTCTCACAGCAGCATTCCCGCCAGGCTCGCCGACATGAATGCCGCAAGGTTGCCGCCCACCATCGCTTTGAAGCCGAGTCGTGACAGATCGCCGCGGCGCTGGGGCGCGATTCCGCCAATGCCGCCGATTTGGATGGCGATGGAAGGAATGTTCGCGAAGCCGAGCAGCGCATATGTCGCGATGACCGCACCACGAGGAGACAGCGTGCCGGCGGTTTCGAGGATGCCGGCCAGTTGCAGATATGCCACGAATTCGGTGGCGACGATCTTCACGCCTATCAGACTCCCGACTATCCCTGCGTCCCCCCACGACACACCCATGAGCCAAACCAACGGCGCGAGAAACCAGCCGAAGATCTTCTCCAGCGTGAGGCCATCCATTCCGATCACGTTACCCAGCGCTCCGACCCCGAAGTTGACTAGCGCCAGCAGGGCGATGAACGCAAGCAGCATCGCGCCCACGTTGAGTGCCAGTTGCATTCCTTGTGAGGCGCCCGCCGCAGCCGCATCAATCACATTGACTTCGTTGCGTTCCACGTCGACCGTGACGTTGCCTCCCGTCTCCGGCACTGCCGATTCAGGGACGAGGAGCTTGGAAATCACCAAGGCCGCCGGCGCATTCATTACACTCGCTGTGAGAAGATGGCCGGCGATGTCGGGAAAATACGGCGACAGTATGCCGACGTACGCTGCCATAACGCCACCGGCAATCGTCGCAAAGCCGCCGACCATCACGGTGTTCAACTCAGACTTCGTGAGTCGACCGATGAACGGCTTGATCATGAGCGGCGCCTCCGTCATGCCTACGAAGATATTCCCCGCCACCGAGAGGGTTTCGGCGCCCGACGTGCGCATTGTGCGTTGCATGATCCAGGCGATGCCACGGACCAGGCGCTGCATGATGCCGAGGTAATAGAGCACCGACGTGAGCGCCGAGAAGAAGATGATTGTAGGCAGGACAGAGAACGCGAAATATGCGCCCGTGTTCGCCCACGTTTCGACGGTCTGCAACACGGCCATATCGGAGGGGCCTCCGGCGGCAGGCTCGCCGACAGGCACATTGTTGCGAACCAGATTACCGAAGATGAAACGCGCTCCATCCTCGGTGAATGCGAGCAACTGAGCGAAGACTCTGTTGGCACCATCGAACAACAGCTGCCCCATGCCTGTCTTGAGTACGAAGAAGCCAAACACCAATTGCAGGCCTACGCCGAAACCCACGAGCCTCCAATTGACGTTGCGGCGGTCGGCAGAAAGCATCCAGGCAATCCCAACCATCACGGCCATGCCCACCACTCCCATAGATCTCTGGACCAGCGATGTGTTGAGCCCTTCTTGCACGGCCGCAAGGGGAGCGGCTGCCTGTTGGACGAGCCAGAATCCGGTCATCGAACTTTCTGAAGCTCCTTGGATCCGAAGTTTGTCAATCAGCGGGTGGGCGGCTCGGGATGGCGCGGACAATCATCCCTTCTTCTACGACCGCCTCGGTAAGTAATCGCCGCCCGACACCGTCGGTGAGATAACCGGTTCCTGTAGTGAGTGCTGCGCCCAGGGATTCATCAAACGCCTGGACGGCCGCCTGGACCGTGGTTCCGGCAGCGACATACACTGTCTTCTCATTGATGAAGATTCTGACCTGATCAGCCATGCTCGCGTCGAGCAGTCTCACACACGGCAGCGTGTCGCTCCGGATCCGAGACTAGCTCCCTCAACGGTGTGGTGCTCAGGCCGAGGCACCTCGCCAACCCTATCGCCGACGATGTGCCAATGCGGGTGGCTCCGGCTGCCAGCATCCTCAACGCGGACGTGCAGTCGCGAATGCCACCGGAAGCCTTGACTCCCACATCGTCGCCCACCGCCAACCGCAGCAGCGCCACTGCCTCTGGGGATGCTCCGCCCGACGGATGAAAGCCGGTGGATGTCTTGACGAACCTCGCTCCGGCACGCTTCGCCAGCAGCGCTCCCTTCACGATTTGAAACGGTTCGAGCGCCGCAGTCTCCAAGATCACCTTTACGATCCGTCCCGCAGCGGATTCCACAACCGATCGGACATCGTCTTCGACGTAATTCCAGCTCCCTTCCCTCACATGCCCTATGGCAGCCACCACATCGAGTTCATCCGCTCCGGCATCCACCAACTCTTCGGTTTCACGGGCCTTGGCAGACGAGGTGGCGGCGCCAAGAGGAAACGCGACGACTGCTGCTACGCTCACCTTGGTGTCACACAACCGTTCCTTGCAGAGCGACACCCAGGCACCGTTCACACAGACAGCGGCAAACTCGTGCTCCACGGCCTGCTCGCATAGCTGCGCGATGTCAGCTCGTGTCGCTTCGGGCCGGAGCAACGTGTGGTCGATACAGCGCGAGAAGCGCGCGTGAGCCGGGAGCGGGTTGCCGTGAGTCAGCCCCGCAACGCAGCCCACCCCGGTCCTGGAGCGCTTCCGGAAATCTGCCACCACGGCACGGGCGACATCATCGATCTCGTACTCGCTCACCTGGCAGCACCCTCCCACCCGCTCCCTCCTCTCTCCTCCCCCGAGGCCGCCAACGGCCGGGAACAAGGGGACGCTCCGGCCGGCGGCCCTGGCGGCGGACCATCGAACGGAACCACTAGTATCGCCACGGTTGACGCGACGAGAACACCGCGCTATACCGCCGTGTGGCCGCCAGCAGATCGGGCTTCGCGAAGAGCTTGATCAGCAGGGCACCGATCACAAACCCGGCAATGTGCGCCATGAATGCAACACCGCCACCCGATTCCACTCCCACGAGGGCCGGCAACGACCCGGCAAGCTGCAACACCGCCCAGAAGATCAACATGAAATAGGCCGGCAACCTGACCGTGGTGACGAAAAAGCCGAGAAAGATGAGCACATGAACGCGAACCTTCGGATACAGAACGAGATAGGCCCCCATGATGCCGCTGATGGCGCCGGAGGCACCGACGAGGGGCAACGGCGAGGCTTGGTCGGTGAGCATATGACCCAACGCGGCGAGCACTCCACACACGAGATAAAACGCAACGAATCGACCGTGACCCATGGCGTCCTCGATGTTATTTCCGAAAATCCAGAGGAACCACATGTTGCCGATGAGGTGTAACCAACCGGCATGAAGAAACACCGACGAAACCAGTGTATGCCACGCGGCGTCGGCCGAACCCGCGCAGACCATCAACGGACCACGCGGAGTGAGGACGGGTTGGACCAGGTTCCCGAACAGGCGGGCCGGGATGGCACCGAGCTGACACACCGACTCCGTGAGTCGAGGTTCGGAGCCCCCTCCTTGGACGAACAGCCAGACGAGAGAGGTCACGGCGATGATTCCCAGGGTGACCACCGGTGTCAGAAGCGTCGGATTATCGTCTTTGTAGGGGAACACAAGGGCAACCTAGGGCTCGCGTAAATGCGAGTCAATTATGAAAGTGGCCGATTCTACACTATCAGGAAGCTGCCATCATACTGCCAATTTGGCAGTATTTTATGGTACGCAGCTTGCTTCTGCAACCCGTGGGGCACTTTACGCATCTAACAACTTGTGAAGGAGTCGGGCTGATGTCACAGAAGGTGATCGGGATCGATTTAGGTACCACCAACTCGGTTGTGGCGGTCATGGAGGGCGGGGACCCGGTGGTGATCCCTAACTCCGAGGGAGGTCGGACCACGCCGTCTGTAGTGGCCTTCACCAAGGACGGCGAGCGTCTTGTGGGGCAGGTGGCGAAGCGGCAGGCCGTCACCAATCCCAAGAATACGGTCTTTTCCATCAAGCGGTTCATGGGCCGCCGGATGAACGAAATTCCTGAGGAGTCCGGGCGGGTGCCGTATCCGGTAATGTCGGGGCAACACGATTTGGCCGTGGTCGAGATTCAGGGCAAGAAGTACACTCCTCCTGAAATCTCTGCCATGGTGCTTCAGAAGATGAAGCAGACGGCGGAGGACTACCTCGGCCATTCAGTGGAAAAGGCGGTGATTACGGTTCCTGCGTACTTCAACGACTCCCAGCGTCAGGCCACGAAGGATGCCGGCAAGATCGCTGGGCTCGAGGTTCTTAGGATCATCAACGAGCCGACGGCGGCGGCGCTGGCATACGGCATGGAGAAGAAGAAGGAGGAAAAGATCGCCGTTTTCGATCTAGGTGGTGGGACATACGACATCTCGATTCTCGAGCTGGCCGAAGGGGTGTTCGAGGTCAAGAGCACGAACGGCGACACCCATTTGGGCGGTGACGATTTCGACCAGAAGGTCATCGACTGGCTGGTGGACGAGTTCAAGAAGGATCAGGGAATAGACCTCTCACAGGATCCGATGGCGTTGCAGCGCCTCAAGGAAGCAGCCGAGAAGGCCAAGATGGAGCTTTCGACCACTCAACAGACGGAGATCAATCTCCCATTTGTAACGGCTGATCAATCGGGGCCCAAACACCTCAACATGACGTTGACCCGGGCGAAGTTCGAGCAGCTGGTGGACGATCTCGTGCAGCGGACGATGGCACCCATGGAGAAGGCGTTGGCCGACGCCAAGCTCAAGACATCTGAGATCGACGAGGTGATCCTGGTGGGTGGTTCGACCCGTATCCCGAAGATTCAGGACATCGTCAAGGGTTTCTTCGGCCAGGAGCCAAACCGGGGAGTGAACCCGGACGAGGTCGTAGCCATTGGCGCCGCGATTCAGGGTGGCGTGCTTGCCGGAGAGGTAAAGGACGTGCTGTTGCTCGACGTGACTCCGCTGTCTCTGGGTATTGAGACACTCGGCGGTGTGACCACCGTGCTGATTCAACGCAACACGACGATTCCTACTAAGAAAACGGAAATCTTTTCGACGGCCGAGGACACTCAGACCACCGTGGAAATCCATGTCTTGCAGGGTGAGCGGGAGATGGCCGTCGACAACCGCACCCTTGGGCGGTTCCAATTGACCGGGATTCCGCCCGCACCGCGAGGTGTGCCGCAAATCGACGTCGCTTTTGACATCGACGCCAACGGCATCTTGCACGTGTCGGCGAAGGACAAGGCGACCGGCAAGGAACAGAAGATCCGGATCGAGGCTTCCAGCGGCCTCTCTGACAGCGAGATCGACCAGATGGTGAAGGATGCCGAGGGTCACTCCGAAGAGGACAAGAAGCGGCGTGCCAGCATCGAGAGCCGCAACCGGCTCGACGCCATGGTCTACGAGGTAGAGAAAAACAGCAAGGAGTGGGGCGATCGCCTGGATCAGGCCGCGAGAGATCGGTTGACCGGTGCTGGTGACGGAGCGAAGCAGGCTCTCCGGTCGGGCGATGATGCCGCCATCGAGAAGGCCCTGGAAGAGCTTTCCCAGGCCTACTCGGCGGCCGGTGCTGCCATGTACGAGTCCCCAAGTGAGACGGTGGACGAGGACGCGGGAGAAGCGGCCGGTGCCACAGCGTCGCCCCAGAGTTCAGAGGAGGACGTGGTGGAAGCGGATTACGAGATCGTCGACGACTCGAAATCCTAATCGCATTCTGGAGCGGAGCCGGAAGGTGGGGACAGGCAAACTCGGTCGAAACACTGCCCCCCTTCCGGTGTTATAATTTGGATCAATGAGTAGTGAATTAACGGGCAGTAACCCTTTTCTGACTTCGAGTTACGTATGACGCGCACAAGAGACTGGATGAAGTTCGCTTTCCTCGTCGCCATCACCATAGTCCTTGCCGGAGCGTTTGCGGTGGCAGTCAACGCTCCAAGGGTGAGCGAAGCGCAGCAGCTTCGCCCCGTACTTCTGAACACGGTGGCCCCGCCGTCGATCCCGGCAGCCCAGCCGGCGGCGGACCTGGGAGATGCGTTTGTTGCCGTGGTGGAAGCCGTCAGGCCGGCCGTGGTATTCATCCGGTCCGAATCGGCGCCTCGAGCGACTCGTCGGAGTTCGCCGTTTGACAACTTCTTCCGGGACCCGATCAACCCCGACCCCCAACCCCGCCGCGGTCAGGGAAGCGGCTTCATCATTTCGGAAGACGGTTACATCATCACGAACAACCATGTCGTAGAGAACGCCACGCGACTCACGGTGCGTCTCTTAGATCGGCGGTCGTTCGAAGCAGAGATCATCGGCCGCGACCCCAACACCGACGTCGCCATCATCAAGATCGACGCGGACGGCCTTCCCGCGGTGTCACTCGGCAACTCAGACGACGTGCGCATTGGAGAGTGGGTCTTGGCCATTGGGAATCCGCTCGGCGAGGCGTTTTCCTTTACCGTCACCGCCGGTATCGTGAGCGCTACCGGCCGCGGGCTCCAGGGTCTGCAACAGGAGCAACTGTACCGCATCCAAGACTTCATTCAGACCGACGCCGTAATTAACCCCGGCAACTCCGGCGGCCCTCTGGTGAACATTCAAGGGCAAGTCATCGGCGTCAACTCGGCTATCGCCAGCCCCACCGGAACCTACACGGGCTACGGCTTCGCCATCCCCATCAATCTCGCCCGGATAGTCAGCGAGCAGCTCATCGCCACCGGCAAGGTGACGCGAGCCATCTTGGGGATCCAGATCAGAGAGGTCACCGCCGAGGACGCCGAATACGTTGGCCTCGATTCCATCTTCGGTGTCACCATTCAGGACTATTCTTCCGATGCCGATAGCCCGGCCCAGCGGGCCGGTCTACAGTACGGGGATGTCATCATCGAACTGGACGGGGAGCACGTGAGCTACGTGGCCCAGTTACAGCAGAACATCGGCTTCAGGAAGCCGGGCGACCGAGTTCGGATAACTGTGGCCCGGCGGGGCGGCGTACGTGACACGGTAACGGTCACATTGGGCGAAGCGGAAGAACCCGCCAGCCCGGTCCAAGTGGCGAGGAGCGAAGAGCCGGCGAGGCGACGCGAAGCGGTGTTCGACAAGAGACTCGGCATCACCGTCGAAGAGATAACCGGCGAACAGTTGGCTAGAGACGGAGTCCCGCGGCAGTATGCCGGTCTCCGCATCGAGCAGATCGACCCGGACGGCCCGGCGCGTGATTTCTTGATCCGTGGCGAGATCATCACACACATCGAAGGCGAACGCGTGCGGACGACGGACGAGCTGGAAGCTGTGCTCCAAAACGTCGGCCCGGATCAGATTATTTCCGTCCGTACGGTTTCTTTCAGTGGATCCGGGGCCGTTCGCAGGAGAACCGTGCGGCTCCGGGTTGGGCAGGAATAGGAGAGGGGAGAGGGCCGCTCCGGGATCGTTCACGAGCGGGATTGCTCTTACGACGCCGACGTCCCTCTCCCCTCTCCCCTAATACACCCACGCTCCCAGCAACGTCATCAGTGCGAGAATGACCGCTGCCGCGAGAACCAACGGCGCGGTGAAGATCGCAGTGAACAACTTCGAGTCCGGCTTGAGGTGCATGTAGAACATCACCACGAGCGCGAACTTGCCGGCCGATAGGAGAAGCAAGACGGGGGCGAGGACCATCGTTCCCCGAATGGCTGGTATGTAGAAGATCGCCACTTCGACCACAGTGATCGCCGTCAAAATCGCGGCGATCGAGAGGTAAACCCTAGCGCTCGGATGGGCGCTGGGTTTCTCTAGAACCTCTTGGCTCATGCTGCCGGCCCTCTCTGAATCAGGTAGACGACCGTAAAAATCACGATCCACACCACGTCGACGAAATGCCAATATAGACCGGCGATCTCCACGTTCATCGCCTTCTCGGGGCCGAGTTTGCCGCGAGCTGACATAATCAACAGCGTCGCAAGCCAAATCACGCCCACGAGCACGTGAAGGCCGTGGCACCCTGTCAGGACGAAGAACGTCGACCCGAACAAGTTGGTTGAGATCTTGAGTCCTTCATCTACGAACTGCGTAAACTCGAACGCCTGAAAGACGAGAAAAACTGCACCCAAGACAGCCGTCGTGGCAAGCCACACTTTAGAGTACCGCGTGTCGCCACGCATCACAGCCGCAAGCGCCAGCACCATGGCCAAGCTCGACATGAGCAGCACAAAGGTGCTGACCGATGTGAGCGGGATATTGAGGATCTCTTGCGGCGTCGGACCTACGACGCTCTTGCCTTCGTATGAGAGATATGTCGCTATCAGCGTACCGAACAGCATGCATTCAGACCCTATGAACGTCCAGAACGCTATTTTCCTGGTATCCTGTCCGGTGCTGGTATAGTGACCGATGGCCGCGGTACTCATATCACATCTCAAAGGGCTCGAAGGCCCATTTGAACACGCTAACGACAAGAACGGCTGCGGCGGCAAGGGCCACCCACAGCGAGTGCATTAGCGCCCCCGTGAAGAACCCTACGAGCCCCAGCGCCGCCAAGACCGGCCAATAGGATCCACCCGGAACGTGAATGGGTTCCGGCGGCACGTCCGGAATCTCATTCATTCCCCCTACCGTCCACAGCGGCAGTCGGCTTGTCACCTCGGGGATGACGGAGAAGTTGTACACCGGAGGTGGCGACGACATAGCCCATTCCAGTGTCGCTGCGCCCCAAGGATTCTTGCCGGCCTTTTCCCCTTTTGCCGCCGTATGCCAGATGTTGTAAACCAGAACTAGTGTCGAAAAGCCGAGAGTGAGCGCGCCGATGGTAGCGGCGAGGTTCATGCCGCCCACACCCAGCTCGGCGGAGTACGTGTACACCCGCCGCGGCATTCCCAGCATCCCGATGAGATGCATCGGGAAGAAGGTCACATTGAGACCGATGAAGGCCAACCAGAAGTGCAGCTTGCCAAGGCGCTCGTTCAATAATCTTCCGAACACCTTCGGCCACCAATAATAGATGGCGCCGAAAATCCCCATGAAGGCGCCGCCAAACAGCACATAGTGTAGGTGGGCAACGACGAAATAGGTGTCTGTCTGCTGTAGATCCGTAGGTGGGGACGCATGCATCACCCCTGAAATGCCACCGATGGTAAACAACATGATGAACGCGATGGAAAACAGCATCGGTGTGGTGAAGCGGATCTTGCCACCCCACATCGTGGCTATCCAGTTGAAGATCTTTACGCCCGTAGGGATTGCGATGAGCATCGACGCTGCACCAAAGTAGGTGTCTGCCGCCGCACCCATGCCGGAGGCAAACATGTGGTGGCTCCACACGCCCCACCCGATCGTGCCGATCAGTATGCCCGAATACACGATCACCGGGTACCCGAACAGCGGCTTTCGTGAAAACGTCGGGAGAATCTCCGATACCATGCCCATCGTAGGGAGGATGAGGATGTAGACCTCCGGATGGCCGAAAAGCCAAAAGAGGTGCTGCCACAACAGGAGGTCGCCGCCCGCATTCGGATTGTAGAAATTGGCCCCGAACATGCGGTCGAACATCAAGAACACCAAGGCGACCGTAATGACGGGGAAGGCCGTCACGATGATGAACTGGGTGATGAACGCCATCCACGTGAACACCGGCATGCGCATGAGCTTCATGCCCGGCGCCCGCATGTTGATGATGGTTGCGATGAAGTTGAACGCTGCGGCGAGCGAGGCGATCCCCAGGATCTGAAGCCCCATAGCCCAAAAGTCTATGTTCACGCCGGGCGAGTACTGTATGGAGGTCAGGTTCGCGTATCCGAACCACCCGGCATCGGGGGCCGCCCCAAAGAGGAAACTCGCGTTGAGGAAGAGGCCGCCCAACAAGAACACCCAGTAGCTGAACGCGTTCAGCCGTGGGAACGCCACATCTCGAGCACCAATCTGAAGCGGGATAATGAAATTGAAGAAGGCAGCCGACAACGGCATCAAGGCCAGGAAGATCATTGTGGTACCGTGCATCGTGAACAGCTCGTTGAACGTCTCTGCACTGACGAAATCGTTGTCAGGCTTCATGAGCTGCCAGCGAATCAGCATCGCCTCGAGACCACCTATCAACAAGAACACAAACGCCGTCGCTCCGTACAGGATGCCGATGCGCTTGTGGTCCGTAGTGGTGATCCAACTCCAGAGCCGGGATGAGGACTCCAAAGAGTCGGGCGTTGCAGCGGTTGCTTCCATCTATCGCTATCTCAAGCTGTGGAGGTACGCGACGAGCCCGGCGATTTCGCTTTCCGTCAACCCGGTGTTCGGCATGAGGCTGCCCGGCTTTACCGCAGCCGGATCGCGCAGCCAGGCGGCGAGGTTATCAGCAGTGTTCTCGAGCGTTCCGCCCGCGACCGTAGACCGGCTTCCCATGTGGTTCAGATCGGGCCCCAACACGCCCGCGGAGATTCCTTGGATCGCGTGGCACGCGATGCACGAGTTGGATGCCGGCGTACGCACCTCTCGGTAGGCGGCGAGGCCCCTCCGCTCCAAATCGTTGAGGGTCTCTGCCGCCGCCGGGGCACTCGTTTGCTCGGCGACCCAGGAATCGAAATCGGCCGCCGTGTGGACGAAAGCCCGAAACCGCATGTTGGCGTGAGACGTACCGCAGTACTCTGCGCATTGCCCCCAGAACTCACCGACTGAGTCGGGCGTGAATACCAGGCGGTTGGTTCGCCCGAGGATCATGTCTCGCTTGCCTGCGAGTCGCGGGAGCCAAAAGCTGTGAATGACGTCTGCAGAGGTGAGCTGTAGCTCCACCGGACGACCCTGGGGGAGGTGAAGGTCATTCGCCGTCACGATGCCGTATTCGGGATAGCGATACTCCCACCACCATTGATGACCGATGACCTGCACTTGCAGGGCGTTTGCGGTGTCGGTTCCGGCCTCCTTCCAGATCACCTGGATCGTGGGCACGGCAATGAAGACGATGATCATCGCCGGGGCGAGCGTCCAGGCGATCTCCAACGCCGTATGACCGTGAATCGGGGCAGGATCCGGTTGATCCGGACGGGCTCGGAACCGGATCATGACGTAGATGAGGCCAACCTGAACGACCGCAAACACGGCGACCCCCCACCAGAATATCATCCAGAAGAGGCCACTGAGGTCTTCGCCCAATTCGGTGGTGGCGGAAAACGTGGATTGCGGGAACGGACCCTGGCAGCCCGCAAGGCCGAGGAGCAGGGCTGCCGAGGCCAACACAGCAAGTTGGTTCGCCCGTCGGAAGCTGCGCCGATCCAGGTTCATGTGCGTGGTGCGGTCCTGATTAGGAAGAAATGCAATATCGAACAGCGCTCCGAGTCCGCATCGGCCCCGGAGCGCCCCCAAATGGTAGCATGTGGTCCTGGTGGGGTCAACGACGGAGGGAGCGGGGAGCGGAGAGCGGGGAGCGGTCCTCTTTAAGACCTGCTCCCTGCTCCCTGCTCGCTATCCAGTCCGCCCCAGTTGGATGCTGGAACAGCCGCAGGCCAAACTCGGGCAGCAGCGCGATGATGTGGTCGAAGATGTCGGCCTGGACGCCCTCGTACGCCACCCACCTAGTGTCGTTGCAGAAGACGTAAAGCTCGATCGGCAACCCATGTGGCGTAGGCGCCAGTTGTCGCACCAACAACGTCCGGCTCTGATCGATCTTCGGATGATTGCGCAGGTAATTGACGATGTACGCCCGCAGCGTCCCGATATTCGTCATCCGGCGCCAATTCACATCCTCACCGCTTCCACCCAGCGACTCGTTGAATGCCCGAATCTCTTCTTGTTTCTTCTCGACGTAGTCCTCGAGCAGTTTGAAACGTTTGAACCGGTTCACTTCTTCGTCTGTCAGGAAACGAATGGTGCTCTTGTCTATGTAAATAGAGCGCTTGATGCGTCGCGCACCGGATTCCGACATCCCGCGCCAGTTCTTGAACGACTCGTCAATGAATTTCGATGTGGGTACCGTGGTGATCGTGTTATCGAAGTTCCTGATCTTCACCGTATGCAAGGCGATGTCGATCACGTCGCCGTCGGCATTGAGCTTCGGCATTTCCACCCAGTCGCCCAGTCGAACCATGTCGTTGCTGGCTATCTGTACACTGGCAACGAGGGACAGTATCGTGTCCTTGAACACCAACATCAGGACCGCCGTCATGGCGCCGATGCCGCTGACGAAAATCAAAGGGTTCTGATCCATGAGCGTGGCAACGACTACCACGGTGCCCAACACGTACACGACGATCTTGATGACCTGGAGGTAGCCTTTGATCGGGCGGCTCTTGGAAATCTCGAACTGCCGGTAGATGTCGTTGGTCGCGGAGAGGAAAGCCCCGATCGTCAGTGCCACCACGGCCACGATGAATGCCGCAGCCAAGCGCTGAACGAAAGTTTCTACATCAGCCGCTAACCCAGGTACGAGCTGCACGCCGAAATACATGACGATTCCGGGAATTACGTGCGAGAGTCGCTCGAACACCCGGTGCTCCTGCAGGACGTCATCCCAATCGTATTGACTGCGTTTGATGAGCAACGACACCAGCTTCAGGACGCGCCGCCTGGTGACTACATCTGCGAGGTAGGCAACGAGCAGCACAGCAACGACACCCAGCACCGTTCCGGTTACCGGATGGGCCCCCAGCCAATTCAGCGCTGCGTCTAGTGCAGCAACGCCGGTTGTGTCAGCGGGTGCTTGGATCTGCAACATCTGTCGGATTCTCTCCTCTAGGTCCGTCTCGTCCGCTAGCCCTCATACTTTCGCCCCGTGAGCCGCGGCGACTTCAAACTACTGAATAACGGTGGTCCAAGGCAACACATCGCTGGTCTCGTTGGAGGCTTTCGGCTATTTTGAGTTTTCGAAGTGTAAATTGACTGGCTGAGAGGACATGGGCATAGCACGAAACGTACTCTTGTGGGCCTCACGAAATCGCTGGATCGAGAATCAGTTTCGCCAGAGGCAGTTCGCCAAGAAAGCGGTTGCCCGATTCATACCGGGAGAAGACGCCAACTCTGCACTTGCCGAATCGAAGCGACTCAACGACCGAGGTATCACGACGGTTCTCACCTACCTAGGGGAGAACGTTTCCTCGATAGACGACGCGCGGGCGGCAAGACGGCAGTACGAGGAGCTGCTGGACAAGACTCACGCCTTGCAAATCGACTCGCATATCTCCGTCAAGCTTACGCAGCTTGGTCTCGATGTCGATGTAGGTGAGACCGCACGCAATCTCGAAGCCCTAGCCGAGCACGCGGCTTCGATAGCCAATGTCGTGTGGGTGGACATGGAGGGGTCCAACTGCGTAGACGCCACGATTGACACATTTCGTAAAGTACGTGCCAAGCACGACAACGTGGGCCTGTGCCTGCAAGCGTACCTCCACCGCACACCGGACGACCTAGAGCAGCTGCTGTCGACTCGATCGGCCATTCGGCTCGTAAAGGGCGCGTATCAAGAGCCGGCGAGCATCGCCATCACACGAAAGCAGGACGTCGACGCGGCTTTCCTCAAGCTCTCCACGCGGCTCGCGGAGCAGCCCCCGAAAGGGCCCGGTATAAGACACGGAATAGCGACGCACGACATGAAGATCATCAGCGAACTCAGCCGACTCGGCGCTGAGAGACAGTGGGACCGCGACGCCTACGAGGTCTTGATGCTCTACGGCATCCGCCGGCTGGACCAGCTCCGCCTGGTAGATGCCGGAGTACCGATGCGGGTGCTCGTCAGCTACGGCGAAGCATGGTTCGCCTGGTACGTGCGGCGCTTGGCAGAGCGGCCCGCCAACGTCGGATTCGTATTGCGAAGCATCTTCATGAAATAATTGTGACGGCCGAAGTGGGGAATGAAGGATCTGGTCAACATCAGCACCGACTGATATGATTCAGGTATGATTGAAGAGGTCATGCAGAAGCTTCAGGCGGAAGTGGAGACGCTGCACCACGAGTTGAACGTCACACTGCCGGCAGCGCTGGAAAAAGCCATAGCCATGGGCGACTTGAAGGAAAACGGCGATTATCACGCCGCCCTCGAGCGCCAGCGGTTCGTCCAGGCTCGCCTAGCACACCTGACATCCCGCCTGACCAAGCTGTCTCAGATCGACACCAGCAAGATCCCTGCCGATCGGGTTGGCCTGGGGTCCAAAGTCCTGGTGCGCGACATGGATACGAAAGAGGAAGAGACCTTCGAACTCGTGATTTCTGACTCCATGGACCTCGATCTAGGCCATATCTCTGTGGCCTCGCCGCTGGGAAGCGCGCTAGTGGAAAAGAAAGTCGGCCAAATAGCGCAGGCACGATTGCCATTCGGGACGCGCAAACTCAAGATCCTCAAGCTCCAGACACTACATGATCTGGCCGCCGGGGATTTGCAGCAGTAAGAGAACAGGCTAGGAACCGCTAGAAGCCGAACGAAATGCCGACCCGGGCCAGGCTCAACTGAATCGGGACGTCGTTGGCACCCACCTCACGGTCGATCCTCTGAAATTCGTATTCGGCATGAAACCGGAATCGCTTGTTTGCGGTACCGAGACCGACACCGAGCTGGAACTCGAAGGCTAAGTCGGCACTGCCCCCCCCGGAGAAGCGAGGGTTCACCAAATAGGCCCCCCGCACCCACACATCGGCGAGACGGGTCATTTGGTTCTCCGACAACACACCGATGCGAATAAGGCCCACTTCTTGAGTCGCGTTTTCCGGGTCGACGTAGCGTCGTCCACCGCCAACTTCGAGTGCAAGCAGCTTATTCACGGCGTAGCTCACTCGAACATCGACCTGCTTGAAATCGTACTCCGAGCCACCTGAATCGGGTTCTAGCCGAGCGGTGTAGGCGCGCGCATCGAGACGGAATCGGCCCACACGCAGCTCGATGCCACCCCCACCGCCCTGACCGGTGGAGGAGCGTCCCTCCCGCACCTCCTGGTAGGTGAGGCTCACGGCGTCAAAATTGAAGCGTATCGTTTGCGCAAGGATCCCCTGGGGAGCACACAGCGCCACGGCGACGACCGCTAGACCGGTGCGCTTCATCGAGAGCCTCCTGTCACCGGCACCACCGTAAGCTCCACTTGCCGCCGCCGAACCGCGTTTTGGCGCGCGATATCCGCGTTTCGTTGGGTGATCTGTTCCCGCAGCAGCTCGTTGTAACGAATATTCGCCGGGACTGCCCGTGCATCGGGCTTCTTGATGCTCATGATGAACCCCGTCAGCAACACGGCAGCTCCCACGCCGGCGATCTCCTCCCGGGGTGGGCTGCCGAGCCCTGAGCTCTCCATTGCCAGGGACGCAGCAGACGCCACAGCTGTGTAGAGCGCTGCAAGGCCAAGGGGTCGCCAGTTGCGGCCCGGGAACTCTATCTCGTCCTGGAAATCGTATCCGGGCAGGCTCGAAATGTGCTCGAGCGTGTCTACCGTTCCGTGGCGCACTTCTACCACAACCTGAGAGGCGTATTGCTCAGGACGGGCGAACGCCTCGACCACCAGTTGATACCGACCCGGCGGGACGGGCGTGCCGTCCTCCAGCACAGGGGACCAAAAAACGCCAGCCGCACCTGCGGCAGACAGTGAGTCGATGAGGAGATCGAGGCCATTGCCAACCGCTCGGACCCGAACCGCCGCCGGCTGGCTCACGTCGAACCGCAACGGAACCCGGCCATTGCCCTGAACAAAGGACACGCTGTCTATACCTACCTTGCGAACGACGAGGACCTGTCCCAATGCCGAGGCGTACAGCGAAGTAATCGCTGGAGACACGCGTCCCGGGTCGGGCTCCCGATCCGGATCGAGGATGATCAGGTTGCGGAATGCCTCGACGGCGAGGCCTGACGAATCCAGTGCCCCGTACATGAAGCCTAGCAGTTCGTAGACTTCAACCAGCTCGCCGCCAGAGAGCTGCTGGCCCAAGGCGCGCTGAGCCGCAGCGATCGCGGCACGGTAGTCGAGTGCGCCGTAAGCTTCCCGCGCCCGCCGGAGAGCCGCGTTTTCCTGTGCTACTGCTTGCCAGGGATGGAATCCCAACAACACGGCCAAGAGCGTGAGTTTCCTCAGCATTCTCAGGCTCCACAATTGAGAGTGACAGTGGCGCGATAAGTCTCATTCACAGCAACCCGCACGGTGTCCACCCAATCCCGACACCGGGGGTTGGTGATACGAACGACATGCATTCCCGCCAGGACCTGGTGGTCGATCAGTGGTGTTCCTTTGATGCGCGCGTCATCGATATACACGGTCCCAAAATTACCCAACACGTTCACGGAGATGGCACCGAACTGAGGCCGCGGCGCCGGTCGTGTCGGCGGTGTTTGCGTCTGTTGCCGCCGGTTGCGGCGGTTCGCCTCGACGAGTTGCCGAGTCACATTGTCGAGCGAGTCTTGTCTCCGTTGCGCCAAAAGCGCGAGCGAATCTCTCTCGGCGCCGGCGATGCTGTCCCTTATTTCAGTTGAGTCGATCGCCACGGGCGCTGCCGCCAGCTGCGAATCCTGAGGATCGTCGACGGCCGAACCGTCTTCACCGGACACCGGCAGCCCGAACCGTTCCAGCATGCCTTCCTGCCACGCCCAGTATCCGCTCCCACCCGTCACCAACAACATCGCCGACACCAACGCTGTCGCTACGCCAACGCGTCGCTTCCTCGGCTCCTTCTGCGGGGTGACTATCGTGGGGCCGGTGGTGGGCGTGATGGTGGTTGGGGCATCGGGCGACGCCCGCTCGGCGCCCCCGCTACCCACTCCCAACGTGGATGAAATACGACGATGGGGCATCACCGCCGCTGCAAATTCGTCCATCGTGGGGAAACGACCGTCTGGCTCTTTCGCGAGGGCCTTGTGCAGCGCCGCTGCCACATAGGCGGGACAATCGGGACGCAGCTCCCGTATCGAGGGTGGCTCTTCGAATATGTGCTTGTAGATGATCGTGTGAACCGCTTGGTCCTGGAACGGCAATCGCCCGGTGATCATTTGAAACCCGACCACGGCTAGCGAATACTGATCAGACCGGCCATCGACGTCCTGCCCCTTGGCCTGTTCCGGACTCATGTAGAAGGGCGTTCCAATGACCTGGCCGGTTTGAGTGTACTGGGTGGACGATTGCATCGCCTTGGAAATGCCGAAGTCCGCCAGCATCACCCGGCCGTCGTGATCGAACATGATGTTGCCCGGCTTGATGTCGCGGTGCACTACGTTGCGCGTATGAGCGTGGCCTAGCGCGCGGGCAGCTTCCCAGAGACACTCCTGGATCTGTTCCATGGACAGCGAGCCGCTCGCCAACACCTGCTCCAAAGACTCTCCATCGACGAACTTCATGACGAAATAGTGCAGGTCGCCGGAACTCTCGACCGCAAAGATCGGGATGATGTTGGGATGGTCCAGCTTGGCTGCCGTGCGAGCTTCCCTCTCGAAACGTCCTACGAGCGTCTCGTCATGCGACACTTCGGGCGGCAGCACTTTGATGGCAACAGGTCGCTCGAGCGTGAGGTCTTGGGCAAGAAACACCGCACCCATCCCCCCACGACCCACCATCTTGGCGACTCGGTAACGCCCCTCGAGGGTTCGGGTCAAGCGGGTGATCAGCTCATCGGGTTTCTCAACCGTCCGAGGCCCGCTTCCCGGATCTGACAGGTCGGCACCGCATTCCAGACAGAACTTGCTGTCCTCGGGGACCGGACTGTTGCAGTTCGCGCAGTTCATCAATCCGTTATCTGTTGCCCTTGAACAGAACCGGAACGGACCGCTGCGGCTTCGCAAGCGGCATCTCCGGAAGCGGCGCCGGCACCATATCGGGCACGGCGACGACGTCTACCGATGTCAAAGTGTATTCGGTTGGGACGCCGGCGAAATCGACCACTACCAAGAAGTAATCGCCGGCATCCAGCGGTACGACGACCTCGTCGGTGACGCCGCCGATGTTGCTCAAACCCATGAGCGTGAGCGTTGTCGGCAAGTCATCGCGCAAGACATAGATGTCGAGATCGGCGTCCTGTTCCGTTGCATCGACATCGAACGTGACTTGTCGCCCGTCCGCCCCCACGGTGAACCGGTACCAATCGATGTCGTGCGGGTTGTCGATCGTCAGGCTGCGGGTCACGTTGAGCGGCAGAGGCGCCGCGAGGTCGCAAAAGTCGTTTTCCTCGGATGCGTCCGGTGGAAGAGCAGACCGGTATTGGCGCAGGATCGCAAGCTCGTACGCGCCGGGCTTGGCGTACGCGACCAGGAGGTCGTACTGACCCTGCGGGAAGTCCTTGAGAGCTATGACAACGGAATCCGCCAAGAGCTGCGGGGGCTTGAACGGAATGCCCTGGCACGCGTATATGCCCGGCCCGATGGTCCAGGCCTGGGGCCCGACACCGAAATCGCCCGCGGTGGAGTCCCAGAACAACGAATCGGTGAAGAACACCTGATACGTTTCCGGCCCCACCTGATTGGACCGGATGATGATCGTCCGATCCTCAGGCGCAGCCTGTGTGAACCGGTACCAGTCGAAGAGCAATTTGTCCTCGCGGGGCCGATGTTCGAACGCCAGTGCCGGATTCCGTATCTGCCGGTCCAGGACCCCAAAATCCCAAGGAATCGTGTCGTTGGGCTCGTAGATGTCCCGCTGGAGCACCCTCATCGTGTCGATACTCGTGGCCAGCCCCTCGATACCAAGCACTAGAGCCTGCGTCAGGAACGGGGCCGGCGGTTGCACCCACACGGTGAGCCGTCCGAAGCGATTCAGTGCGGCGGGATCGACGGGGACATAGTTCTTTATGGGCACCTCTGCCCCACCCAGTGACACGAGTAAGAACGGCTCCGGATTCAAGCCCGTGCCGTAGATGGATACCGTGTCGCCGAATCGGACGATACGCGGTCGCACGCTGTCGATTTCGATGAGATCGTGGACTCTCACCAACTGGGCGGCCACCTCAGCCTCGGCAAACTCAATGGCCACCGCCGTGATCTCGGCCGTACCGACGCTGACCGCCACCATCTCCCCCTCCTGGTTGATCGTAGCCACGAGAGGGACACTCGAAGAGAACGAGATCTCAGCGTTCTCGAGGGGCGTCCCGCTGGCATCGACCAGTTGGGCGCTGAGCCCCCAGAATTCGCCCCGCAACAGCTCCGGGATCGAGTCGATCACAACCCTGAGCTGCTCGCTCCGCTCAGTGGGGTAAACACAGGACAACGTGGCTCCCATGCCGATGGCCAATCCAAGACCGAGGGTCCTGCCTGATCTAAGCATACACATAGACGAACCTAATCTATTGCAGTAAAACAACTTACGCCATCATCAAGCCCCGTGGCCGGCGGCGCCGGCGCCGGGCCCATTCCCACTCCATCATTGTTCGCTTTCGGACCCGCCCTGCGCGGCGATCTAAGTCACATAAAGGCGGGCCCAACGCGCACAATCCCCTCTGATGCCTCCCCTGCCTCCTCTGTCACCTAGCCGTGACGGGCTGCCCAACGACACTCCTTGGCTACGCTGGGACCTATCGTTACGATTCGCCCATGGCCCTGGAGGAGCACCGGTTCAAGGTCGAGCGGTCTGCCCGATACGCCACTTTGGGGGACGGTCGCAAAGGCGTCACTCAGGTTTGGTTCGTCTGCCACGGTTACGGGCAACTCGCCCGGGAATTCATCCGAAACTTCGAGATCTTAGACGACGGCTCCCGCCTCATGGTCGCGCCGGAGGGACTCTCACGATTCTACCGGGACGGGACGCATAGTGAGATCGGCGCGTCGTGGATGACGCGTGAAGACCGGTCCAGCGAGATCGACGACTATGTCAGGTACTTAGAGGCCCTGTACACTCACGTCTTCGAACGCGTCGATCGCGACACCGTCGAGGTGGTCGTACTCGGTTTTTCCCAGGGTGTAGCGACGGCCGCCCGGTGGATTGCGCACGGTACGGTGCACGCCGACCATTTGGTTCTGTGGGCCCAAATGGTGCCGCCGGAGTTTCGGTCGCGTGAAGGTTTCCGCCGTCTCCGTGCGCTGCAGTTGACTCTCGTCCGCGGAACACGCGACGCCTCCGTTTCCGCGGAGCATTTCGCCGAGCAGCGCAGGCATCTTGAACTTCACGGCGTAACGGCCCGGGAAATGGTATTTGAGGGCGGTCATCGGTTGGACAGGGAGACACTACTGGAGATTGCTACCGGACGAAAAGCAACCGATCAGATCAAGTCCTAGGCCGAGCAAGAACGAAGTACAGCCGAAGCACGGCTGCACAAAGAGGGTGTACACCCCTGCTGCGCCCAACGTCGCAAATTTACGAAATGGGCCGCTCGGCTCCGGCCAGATAGATGGCGTTGAACAGGAACTTGAAGGTACCGTGCGGCTGTCCCCGCCTAATGATTTCCGGGCCGAACATATAGAGGCGGCCGCTGCCGACCTGCGCCTCTATCATCGTCACACCGCTCTCCAGGTATTCCTGACCCCAGGCCCACCCGCTCCTGAGCGGGTTGCCGTCGTCAAACCATCCGAGACGTATGACTCCCTCGGCCGCCGCGCCGGCGTCGAGATCGAATACCGGACTGTTGTTGAAGTGGACGTCAACTTTCTCGGCCATGCCCCACGCCACCGGACGAGTGTTGTCGACGCGAATCTCCAGTATGGAGCCCGGAACGTAGTGTACGTCTCTCGAGAGAGCCCGGCCGCTGTCGTCAACCTTGTGATCACTCACCGGCAGTCCCATATGGTAACCCAGACTCGTCGAGGTGCCGATCGTAACGATTGTTCCGCCTTGTTGCAGAAATTCCCGCAACCGAGGCACAGTGGTGTCCACGCTCACCCGGCCGAGCCGGTCCCTATATTCCGCCGGAATCGAAGATGGATCGACGGGGCCGCGGGATCTCCTCCTACCTCCTCCGTCACCGATTCCCGGAATCCCACCTGAGGGAAACACCAATACGTCGAAGCGATCGCGCAGCTTCTCTTCGTCCAACGCCTGTGGATAGACCACTTCGAACGGGAACTCAAACTGTTCCAAGATCCATCGCGCCCAGCCTGATGGCATGGAACCACCGTATTGATCCCAAAGTCCAACACGCACCTGCCGCATTCGCAGCATCTCGCGCGTCGGCGCCGCTTCCACTCCTTGGAAGTTCAAGCCCAATTCCGACGCAAACGTCCGAAGCTCGTCGGTTACCCCCGACGCGTTGGGGATATAAATCGTGCCCGCGGGCCACGTTTCACCACCGGTGGTGATCTGCGTCGCCAGCCAATGCACCTCACGACCGGCGGCGAGCAATCTGTTGGTCGCCACGAAACCGTCATTGGGATGATGACTCAAGAGAAATCCGGCAGCTCCATTCGCCGACGCTACCTCACCGGGCTTCACGCCGGCGAGCCCCACGATCCGTTCGAACGGGCCATCGAATCCCTCCAGCACTCCGTCGAACTCCACACCCATCTGAAACGCCAGCGTCCAGCCCGTGTTGTCGTACGGTGCAATCGGCGGACCTCCCGGGTAGGCAAAGTCGTTGGGGTGATCCTGGGGTTCAAACATGTCGCGAACAAACGGACGGAAGGCTTGTGCGGCCTTGACGACGTACGATCCGGACGGATACTGCTTGCCCGCAACCTCAAACCGGCGCGTCGCACGGTGCACCGTGACACCGTTCTTGATCAGAGTATTCACGAACTTCGTGACGGTTGGAAAGTCAGCCTGCACCGAGGACATGATGTACCCCCGTGGGTCACGATTGTCCGGGTCACGCATCATGTCGACGTACCGCACTGGCAGGCGGTTCCCTCCCCGGCCCCCAAGTTGCGAGTCTTGCTGCTCTCCCTGTGCCGCCGCCTTGATAGCGTCGAGCATTTTGGGATGGACGGTCCAGTGGTCGCGGTTCCCCCGCTCAATCGAGTTCCGCCCCATCCGATAGATGTTGTACAGCAGCGTCTCCCGATACCGAGACGCGTAGTCCATCACCGCACGATTGGCCGTCATCGAGTAATCGATTGACTGGCGGAAGTGCCACGTTTGCGGCTCAATGGGATACGCCAAATCGTTCCTCGGGAGTTGTTTATCGAGGATAAAGGGAATCTCCACAGGCGTCGGGTTGCCAATCGTCTCTGTGAGCAGCCCGATCATGTTGTGGAAGTACGGCGTCGTTCTGAGGCCGCCGTTCCACCACGTGGAGTAACTCGCCCCCGAGCGCATGGTGGTGCCTGGTTTTCCCTCGGCTATGAACCGGCTGTGCATCGCCGCGCCCACCATTTCGATCCCCAACGGGATCAGCGGGTCGTAGTTGTAATTGAACGGATCCCGAAACGGCGGTGCGAACATGACCGTCCCCGCGGGTCCCGTCTGATGGTGGTTGTATACGATCTGCGGGAACCACTCCCTGTATGCCACCCGGTTCATATTCTCCGTCTCGGGCTGGGTCGACATGTAAAAATCCCGATTGTTGTCGTGGCCTACATACTTCTGATAGAGGCGAGGGATGCCCGAGGTAGACCTCTCTTCCGGAACGGGGTTGCGCATGTACCAGTTCGACACCAACTCCATGCCGTCCGGATTGGCGTGCACGGCGAGGAGAACGACATCGTCGAGAAACCGCAGAGTCTCCGCGTCACTCTGGCTGACCATCTGGTACACCCACTCCATGAGCTGATGCGCGCCCAGAACCTCCGTCGCGTGCAACCCGCCGTCGATCCAAACCACCGCCTTCCCTTCCCGCGCCAGCGCCCGGGCCTCCTCCTCTGAGGTGCTTTCGGCCAGCGCAAGCCTTCTGGCGATGTCTTGGTAGCGTCCGAGATTGGCGTGGTTCTCGGGGGACGTAATGATCGCCATGAGCTGCGGCCGCCCTTCGGCGGTACGACCGATCTCCTCCAGCACCATCCGGGGCGACTCTTGCGCAAGCTTTCTCCAATACTCTGCGAGCTGCGTGTAGGTCGCCAGGTGATAGTCATCTCCGATGTTGAAGCCGAGTTGTTGCCTGGGAGTCGTGATTCGCTGGGCCTGGATCGGCGCCGCTACGAGTGAGATTGCGACGGAGGCGCTCAGCAGCGCCAATACGGTTCGCGAAGAAACCTTCATAAAACCTACCTCACGGGAATAGATCGAAGGGCAGCCCGCGGCCGACTGCGCTAACGCTCTACCATAGCGTCAACGCCGGCCCACCGCTACCGGATCTGAGGATCATGACTCTGGGTAGTCCGCCCTCCTCCGGGTTCTATGGGTAAACAACAGGGTTGGGAGGGGCTGGGAACGGGCCGGCCGCCGTTGGAGAACGGCGGCCGGCACCCTGGTTCCGATCAGGCCCGATTGTTTAGGAAGTCGAGAACAGCTGCAACCATCCCCGCGACCGGAGTTGCGCTCCGAGTCCCGCAGACGTTTCGGCGCGTTCCACCGCGCAACTCGAGTATTGAATCTGGGCATTCCCGGCGATCTGGTTGTCTTCCAGTTCCACGTTGGCAGCCATCACGGCGCCGCGGAAGTGGATGGCGCCGCCACCGCCGCCTTGCGTCTTCAGCCTGCCCCGCACGATTACGATGCCGTAGAACTCAAACTGGCTTTGGACGTTGAGGTCCCCTTCCACCAAGAGAATCCCTTGCCCCACTCCGAAATTGAGATTCAGGTCCCCCGGTGCGTAGATGATCGGGAAATAGCCGGCGCAGGTGGAACCGGGGTTCAGCGGATCACCCCAGTTCTCCACATCTCCGGTGTTGCAGGAACCGTCCCCGTTGAACGACGGCTCGACATGCGGGTTGTTGAGGGTGAAGCCCGTCTTCGTTGCCATGGACGTGAGACTGGCCCAGTCGAGATCACCAAAGCTGAGGAATGTGTCGTCGTCAATGGACGGATCTTCCTGGATCGGCGGATTCCCCTCGATGCACGATGGACAGCCACCATCGTCGACCAGATCGAGGTCCGGTACACGTAATCCGGCTTTGTTTACCGTGGCGGTGCACGCGCCCCACCCCGCCGGTGGCTCATCCATCCCGCTTATCGCCCCGTTGCCGTTCCGTCGAATAGGGCCGCGAGTGGTAAGGGAGGCCTCGATCTCGACGTTCAAGGGTTGCAGCTTGACGAAGGTACCAAGCCGCTGGCGCGCCCCACCACGGGAGCTGACCCCGGTCACGTCGACAAAAAACAGCTCCTGGCTCAGGCGCCGGACGTTGCCGGAGTAGCTGCCCGCGCCCTCGGGAGCGCTTCCCGATATCGGAAGCTCCTCCATGACATCCATGAAGTTCCAGTCCCCGCCATACCAATTCGCCATCGTCTCGGCGAGTCCCAGTTCGGTGACAGCGAAGGCTTGCACCATTTCCCCGGTGTTGTGAGCCTGCCTGTTCTCCAATCTTGCGGCGGTGACGGTGCCTACCAACAGGCCACCCACCACGATGATGGCCAAGATCGACACCAACAGCGCAAGCCCTCTCTCGTTGTCTATATGTTTGGTCATTGTCGCTAAACCTCCGCGGTTAGAAGCGTGCATTGTTGCGCAGCGTCACGCGAGTGACGATGGAATCCTGCAAAAAACCCCTCCCGCTCACCCGACGGGCAGACCGGCCACGCACCGTCACGCCGATGGAAACTATCTGAGTGGTGAGCGCGGGAGGCGCGCCGTTGATATCGAAGTAGGAAAAAGCCAGGCCGTTGTTCATGAGTGGACCGACCAGCGGCCGGACGACCTCCCACACACCCCCACGGTTCGCGGTGCGGCGTCCCAGCCAATACTCGGCCCCTTGCGGATACAGCGAGATCTCCTCGATTTGAAACCCTCGCACCGGAGCCCCCAGTGTCATTCCTGCACCAGCCGCCGCGTTGCCTCCCGAGCCGGCGCTGATGACAACGCGAAGAGTAGTGCCGGCACTGCCGTCATCGGGACACACTCCGACCGACGACGAGTGAAGTCCGCCATACAACCAGAGGTCGTCGGTTCGGATCGACGGATCGCCTTCTCGCCACAACAGAATGGAATCGAGTGCTACATCCGGGGCGCGAATCCCAAAGAGGAGCTGGCTGCGAACGGTAAATTGCACCTGACCTGCAGCCTCGAAGGGCACAGTGCACAGCACTCCAGTCCACCGCATCGCCCGGAACCGCAGGGAGGTCGCCTGCGAGACCAGTATGTCGCCATCTGCGGCATCGAGTTCGCGCAACATGTTGCTCACGTACATGACGGCCGCTCTAGTGGTCTGTTGCACGTCTATGCGCTGGAACTGGGCACTGGTCGTGCGCTGGGTGGCGACGATCGATTGGTAGAGCGCCCCCATGACGATGCCCATCAGCCCCAGCACGACCACCATTTCTACCAGGGTGAAACCGCGGTTTCTCAAAGGACGCATGACACGGACGTCCCCAGCGTGTCAACGCGGATAGCGTCGGGGCGGGAAGGATAGGTTACGATGATTTGGACTCGGCGCGCGTTTCCACCCAAGATCGGCACCACCCACCACACCACAGCGTAAATTCCGCCGCGCGTCTCCGAGCCCGATGCCAGGGCAACACAGCTGGTGGCGCGGAGCGTCTCCAAGCGTTCCTGAGCGTAGAAGCTCGCCGTCGCCACCCGGCGGCTCATGCCCAACAGCCGCGAGATGCCCGCGGTGACTTTCAGCATCCCCAGGACTCCCACGGTGAAAATGGTCACCGCCACAGTGAGCTCGATGAGGGTGAAGCCTCGCTCACCGCTCACCATTGCGCCCTCCCCACAGGCGAAATCTCCAGGATGGCGTCGTATCCGTCTTTGGAGAAGGTCAGCGTGATCCACGAAGCGCTGAAGGCGATTCCCAGGGGCGTGAACAAGATCGAGTCGCCAGTAGATAGAAACACCACGCCGAACTTGCTAGACAGGTTTTCTATCATGCCCAAAGTGTCTTTGTCACCGCCCCCTGGACTGCACGTTGTGACCCACACACGCGACGACGCCTGATCGAAATGCAACACAGCTTCGCAGCCACGCTGGACCGCTATGGAACGGGCGCCGGCCAGGCGCACCGTTACGTTCGCCCTCGCCTGCCGGACATTCTCATGGGTCATCACTTCCCGAAACCTGGGGGCGGCAAAAGCCATGACGACGCCCGCGATAACCAGGGCGGTGAGGATCTCAAGGAGCGTGAATCCGCGATTCAAGCTTCCTCCCACCAAAAAGACGCGCGCGCCAAGCCGTCAGGTGACATGGCGCGCCTCAATGTACAACAGCAAGGTAGACATGACGACCGTCAGAAACTGTGACAGCGGGCCCCATTCCACGGTGTCGGCCGTCACACTCACGCCAGCAACTACGCGTGCGGGTCAGGAGACATGGACAGATCTCGTGGAGCACCATAGCTTGGCCTGTCAGATGGAGAATCCAACACTCATAGTATCGAACCCACCGCACGAGGATATCGACCCGGCCCTCGCAGCGCCCTGTTTCGGACTCTCCCCGGCCGAAGTGAGGATGAAAGCCAACTACCCCATTCCGGAGGTCTGGCTCACGGACGGTGAGGGGGCCAACGTGGGTCCTACGGCGGATATCCTCCGCACTGCAGGCTTGAATATCGTCTCGGTGCCAGGGCAGGACCTGGCCGAGATTCCCCAACAGACCATGGTTAAGTCTTTTGCGTTTACAGACGCGGGTCTGACGCTGAATCTCGAGGATTCTCAGGTCGACCTCTCACATGACGAGAAGCTTATTGCAGTATTCTGCCAGCCGCGCGCGGCTGCGGGAGAATCCAGCGGTGTCTCCGCGAACCCGTTGACGGAGGGTTTGCGCCAGCGCCGCAGCGGCGTGTTCATGGCGCGTGACAGCCTGATGGGGTTTGGGGCCGGCCCCAGGGCCAGCTTGTCCGGCGGGGAGGCCGAGAGCGCCGAGAGTCCCTTCTTCGACATATATGTTCCTGGAGAATCTCCCAGTGCCCGCCCTCGGCGGGTGTCCCTGGTGCAAGATCAGGTGGACTTCTCAGGTTTGGGGGATTTGAAGCTACCGCGGGCGGGCGACAACATGGTGATGTTCGTCGCCGAATTTGAGGATAAGTTCTCGGAGGCTCGTGTGGACCGGCGGCTGGTGGGTATGCAACCCCGCTCGAGAGCGATGGTGAGCAAGCGAACCCCCATTTCGGGCGAACGGAAGGGCTTCTCCTTCGCGACGGCCGCGCTCTCACAGTTACTCGAATCGCTTTCCCCGGAGCTGAAGGCCATCAACCAGTTCGACCTCGCCTCGAGACTGGCCTACCTGACCGACAAATAGTCGTCTCGAGTGGGTCACCGGCCCACGACGATCGTCCGCGCCCAATCCCAACTGGAGAGTCCGCGGGCATTCATCGCCTTGACCGCCACCACAGCTGTTTCGGCCGTGAGGCTGATCGTCGCGCGAGGTTGCTTCACCTCCATCGTATACCGGGTCGGGTCATGATGGGGGCCGTAAGTAACTACATACGACTCTATCCCCACCTCCGGACTGAGGGACCACCGGACGGCGACGGTCCCACCGGCGCCGCGCTGGGCCTCGAGTCCCGTCAAGCGCGAGGGACTCGAAGCCAGCAGTGCAATGGACGCAATGTTGGTCTTGGCGGTCTCTGTTACGAGGTCCTGATTGATCGTCTCCAGTTCATCGGTGACCTGGTGGTAATGAGGGTTCCCCAACACCGGGTATGAGCCGATCCCACCGACGATGTCTCCGTATTCCTCATAATAGGCGTGGGCATCCGTGGACTTGTAATACTTCGCGTCGTATGTGATCAGGTGCGAAAACAGAAAGGCTGCTGCGTGCTGCACGTCTCGGATGCCTGCGTTGGAATACCTGATCGTGTTGTCGAGACGGTGGCTATTCGCCCACCCGAGCATGTCGTTGTTCAGCGCGCCAACGATTCGGTCGCCGGCACGCACCGCGCGCCGCACAAACTCCCGGCTTCCCAACAGGCCCGCCTCCTCTCCTGTGAAGAAGGCGAACTTGACGGTGGCAGCCATCGGATGATCGGCGAGGACCCGCGCCGTCTCCAAGAGCACCGCCGTTCCGGACGTGTTGTCGTCGGCTCCCGGACCACGCTCCACACTGTCAAAGTGACTGCTCACCACGTAGATGAGCTCTTGATGCTCGGTTCCCAGCAACGTGACGATCACATTCGCACTCCGGACGCCGGGGCGCGGCTCGAACCACTGGTACTCAGGCTCGTAGCCGAAACTCTCGAGCATGTTGAAGATGTATTCCGCAGCACGCGCATTGCCCGGCTGGGTGATGAACTTCGAGCCAAAATCGAACAGGGCCGCTTGGTAGGAGTAGAGTTTTTCGGCCGATACCGATTCGGTCAGCCCACTGATCTCGCTCCGCACCGGCGCAAACATCGCCTCGCCTCGGGCCCGCAAGTCTCGCTCAGCCGCGAGGCTCTCCTCGAGCCGTTTCACAAGGGCCTGCCGGCTGACTGTGCGGTCCAGATGAACGAGGTAAACGCCGCGTTCCGGCGATATGGTGTCACCGTCCCGCTCGGACACGATCAGCACCTTTGTGGCGTCCGGGCTTGCGGCCCATTCGTATTCCGGGGCGATTGTGCGAACCGTGTTGTTGTGGAACAGCTTGATCGTTTCCGACGTGCCGATGTCGTACAGATACGATCGCTGGTGGCGGCCTTCGCCCTTAGGGGCCAATATCAGGTCATTGCTCAAGAAGCGCGGAAACCTGTCGTGCTGAATCTCCGAAGAGACGAGTCGCTCTCCCGTGCCGTCGGCCCGGACAACCGCGATTTCCCAATCATGGTCGGGCATTACTTGAACGGTGACCCAATTACCATCGGGTGACATAGCAGGCGCCCGCAGCGGACGATCACTGCGCATCACTACCGTAGGCGCGCTCCCCGTGGCCGGTGTTACAACATTCACTGTCGTGTAATCGCCGTCCTCCGAAAGGAAGGCTATCGCCAATGCGTCGGCGGCGTACGCCGGCGAATGGCCGTCGAACGTCCGGCTCTCGCCGGAGAGCAGGTCGTACACCACCACTCGAGCGTTGCCGACCGTGAACATCAGGAAGCGGTTTCCCGGCAACGCCACGAGCCCGCTCTTGGCACGGCCGTCCGAAGTCAACCGAACGGGCGGACCCGCAAGTTCGGGCAAACCGAACACGTCAACCAATGGGGCATCATCGGGGTCGCTGCCGGCCTGGACTCCAGCGATCAAGTAGAGCGTATTCCCATCGTCGCTAAAGGACATCTCCAACTTGAGCATACCGTCCAACGACAGGGGACTCTCGGATTGCGTTCTCAGGTCTCGTACCATGACCTGAGCCAACTGCGCCTCGATCAGTGCCGCTCTTCGTCGTAGTTGAAACGCTTGCCGGCGATTCCTTTGCGCTATCAGCCGATCGACTTCCGCCCGCACCTGAAGCAATTCCTCGCTCTCCTCTAGTGTCAGGTACGCGCCGCGGTCACCGCTTGGTGAAAACACGAAGCCTCGTCCGGGAAACTCGGCGATCTGTTGCACCGCTGTTCCTATGGAGATTATGTGTGTTCGAGTCGAACCCCCGGAGCCGGTCTCAAATGCGGCGAGGCGTCCACCAGAACTGAAGCGCACCGCGTGCCCATCGATCGCCACCTCCTCGACCTCATACAACTCGCCCGTTGCCAGCGCAATCCGCTTCAGAAACCGGTCCGCCTCGTTTCCCCTAAGAAGCTCGAGATACGTCTCCAACGCCGCCCTATAGTTGCCGTGATCCCACATTTCTCGGCCTCGCTCGAATGCCCGCTCCAGGCCACCCTCTTGAGCGACGAGAGAAGACGACGACACGGCTACAAGCAGACCAATGATCAGAGAACGGGACATCGAATACCCCTTCGTCAGCGGCAGGAAATGTCCCAGCAAGATGCCAACACCGCCTTGCGCAGGAAAGGGGCGTCCCCAGACCGTTCGCTCGCTGTCCCACCCCATCCGCGATAACTTCGTTCTTCAACCAACGTTCCGGAGCCAAGCCATGTGGAAATCGGTCCGACAGCTGGCAACCATGAGTGCCGTTGCTGCGGCATTGCCGACAGCGATCCTTGCCACGCCAGTACAACAGACCGACGGAGGGCGCGGGCAGCTCCAGTCGACAGCGATAGAACGCTTCGCAGGGCAAATAGCCGAGGACGTTGCCCGCGACGACATTGGAGGCATCACCGCGGGCGTCTTCGTAGGAGGTGAGACTGTGTGGGCACGGGGGTTCGGCTGGGCCGATCGAGAGCGGCGCCTCGAAGCTGACGACGAGACGATTTACCGGGTGGGATCGATTTCCAAGTCTTTCACAGCCGTGGTCATGGCGCAGCTGGCCGGGCAGGGCGTGCTCGATATCGATGCGCCGGCCCGCTCGTTGCTACCCGAATTGGACGGTCTCGCCAGCGGGCCGGACACTATCGCCGGCGTAACGCTCCGGCGGTTGGCGAGCCACACGGCGGGCCTCGTCCGGGAACCTCGCTTACCGGACGCCGCCGCCGGTCCCATCGCCGTCTGGCAGGAAAAGATCCTCGCGTCAATCCCTACTACGTCATTTCTCGCGGCGCCGGGCGAGACATACTCCTATTCCAACATCGGTTTCGGAATCCTCGGGTTGGCCATATCGCGAGCCGCCGGGCAGTCGTTCATGACCATGGTGACAGAGCTGATCTTGGACCCACTTGCTATGGATCGGACGGTGTTTGTCATGACGCCCGAGCTTTACCCACGCCTGGCCGTGGGATATTCGGTGGGGCGAGACGGAACGGTTAGCACCGATAGGCCAGCTCGGGAGCACTGGGGACGTGGTTACAAGGTGCCAAACGGCGGCATCTACTCCACCGTGCGCGACCTGGCGCGTTTTGCCGCAGGCATCACGGGGGCCTCAGCCGTCGAGATCCTGCCACCGGAGTGGCGCGTCGAAACGATGCGAATTCAAACACCGGACAGCTCGACCGCCGGCTACGGGCTCGGCTTCAGCATTCGCACGACCGAGAGCGGGCTGCGCACTGTGGGACACGGCGGCTCGGTCGCGGGGTACAACGCCCACCTGGTGTTCGACCCTGAGACCACCGTGGGAGTAGTCTTGCTGCGCAACTACAACCGAGGAAGCACCAACCTCGCTCGTCGTGCGGTGGCACTGCTGGAGGAATTGGTGCAAGAGGGAGTGGAACGGCTCACGAGGTGAGGTCATAGTCGGGGATCCGACCGACTCCCACCCCACCCTGGTGTCACGGTATCTTGCCACATGCCTCGACCCATGCAAATAGGAAATCCGCCGGCCGGCCGCACATGATGGCGGGCGGCATCATCGCGAGATTCCGCACCCATCTCCCCCTCGACAACAGCGTTCGCGCCGTCACGCTCAACGAGGGTGACACCCCCCTCCTGGAAGCTCCTCGGCTCGCCGACGCCCTCGGCTTTCGCGGCCGGCTGTTGCTCAAACTCGAAGGCCTAAACCCGACCGGCTCCTTCAAGGATCGGGGGATGACGGTTGCCGTGTCACAGGCGGCCGCGGAAGGATCCACCGCAGTCATCTGTGCATCCACTGGCAACACGTCTGCCTCAGCCGCTGCGTACGCCGCGCGGGCCGGGTTGGACGCATACGTCCTCCTTCCCCGGGGCAAAGTCGCTTCGGGAAAGCTGTCCCAAGCTCTCGTCCACGGCGCCAAGATTGCGGCGATCGACGGCAATTTCGATCAGGCGCTCACGCTGGTCTCCGAGCTCGCTCGGAGCCACCCGGTGACCATCGTCAACTCCATCAACCCGTACAGGCTGCACGGGCAGAAGACGGCGGCATTTGAAGTCTGCGATACTCTGGGGGCGGCTCCCGATTATCATTTCTTGCCGGTAGGAAACGCCGGCAACATCACCGCTTACTGGATGGGGTATCGGGAGTACTGCGACGCAGGAGTGATCGACACGAGGCCGAAGATGATGGGGTTCCAGGCGTCCGGCGCGGCACCAATCGTGCTGGGGTGTCTGGTCGAGTCACCCCAAACTGTGGCAACGGCCATCCGCATCGGCAACCCGGCGAACTGGAAGGCGGCTCTGGTAGCTCGAGACGAGTCTGGTGGTGTGATCGACGCGGTGAGCGACGAAGAAATCCTCGAGGCCTACGCCACATTGTCGTCCACCGAGGGCATCTTTGCTGAGCCGGCCTCGGCGGCGGCGGTCGCAGGCCTCAAGAAGATCAACGCCGCTAACCCTCTGCCGTCCTCATCTATTATTGTTTGTACACTTACGGGACACGGCCTCAAGGACCCATCTGTTGCCACAGATGCATATCCTGAACCGGCCGTAGCCGCCGCCGATCTCAACGCTGTTCGTGAGGTGCTACAACTGTGAATGCAGACGGACCCATTCGACTCGCTGTTTGCGAGGCCGCCGCGTGCATGACCCCCGGTGACGACGATTGGCGCTCGCTCACGACCGATGCGCAGAACACCAAGGCCGACATGTTTCTCCTGAACGAAATGCCGTTCGGTCCGTGGATAGCAGCAAGCAGCGAACCGCAATTCGAAGATCTCATTGCGGTTCAACGCTTACACGAGCAGGCGCTCAAGCACTACGGTGACCTCAGCATACCGATTGTGCTGGGCAACCATCCCGTATTCGACGAAGGCAACAGCATCATCGAAGGCTTTGTCTGGGAGCGGGGAGGCGCCATCACCACCGCTCACACCAAGCAGTACTTCCCGAACGAAGAAGGGTGGTACGAAACGCTGTGGTTCGAGCGTGGCACGCAGGCATTTCAGATCGTGGAGGTAGGAGGGCTCAATGTGGCTTTCCTGATCTGCACGGACATCATGTTCAACGAGTGGGCTCGCCACTATGGAAAAGAGGGAGCGGACGTAATAGTCGTGCCCCGGGCCACTCCCGTGCAGACACTCCACCGCTGGAAGACGGCTGTGCAGATGGCAGCTGTGGTGTCCGGCTGTTACGTCGCCAGCTCCAACCGGGCAGGCGAGGAAGGAGATATGACGTTCGGAGGCCTGGGGTGGATTGTTGACCCGTCAGGCGTGGTAATTGCCGAGACGTCGGCTGACGAACCCGTGGTAGCTGCCGACATCTACCGGTCGGTTGCCGCTCACGCCAAACGGGAATATCCCTGCTACGTGGACGATACTCCACCTACCGAACCTGAGATGCTACCTGAGGAACTCTAGCTACTTCGGACATCCTACTTTCCACTTCCCACTCTCTGCCCAGAGATCAATTATTGGCCCACCTGCTCAGCGATCACGACCTCTTGGAGCGCCTGGTAGCCTTCGACTCGGTCAGCCGCAACAGCAACCTTCCCCTTGCGGACTTCATCTGCGACTACCTAGACCGACCCGGCGTCCGAGTGCAACGCAACCCGTCTCCCGACGGTGGCAAGACCAACCTCGTGATCTCGATTGGGCCGGAAGGAAGCGAGCATAGGAAAGGGCTGGTGCTGTCCGGGCACATGGACGTCGTTCCCGCCGACGAGGACGATTGGCATTCCGATCCGTTTCGGTTGACCGAATCGGGCGAGACCTACGTGGGCCGTGGAGCGGCGGACATGAAGGGTTTTTTGGCGATAGCCACCAACGCCGCCGCCCGGCTCGACCCGGCCAAACTCACTCAGCCGCTCGTGTTCATCTTCACCTGCGACGAGGAGGTTGGCACCCTCGGCGCTCGGCATCTTGCGGCCAGCTGGCCCGACGCCGAGGCGCTGCCCAAGAGTGCCATCATCGGCGAACCGACCTCGCTGCGCGTGATTCGGATGCACAAAGGGCACCTGGCATTCCGGGTCATCGTTGAGGGAACACCGGCTCACAGCGGGTATCCACATCTCGGAGACAGCGCCATCGAGCCCGTGGGTAAGATGATCGTCGCGTTGGCCGATCTCCGTCGGCAACTTGCGACAGAGCATCCCCCTCACAGCGACCATTTCCCGGAGGTCCCCTTTGTGCCCCTCAACATTGGACTAGTGTCCGGCGGCACGGCCATCAACGTTGTGCCAAACCTCTGCGAGTTGGACGTCGGTTTTCGTCTCTTGCCGGACATGGATAGCGAGCCGCTGCTGGCACGCATCTACAACGCGTTGGATGCAGCGCTGGGCGACACATCGTATGATTTGCAGGTGAACTACGAAAGTCCACCGATGCTGCTCGCCGAAGACGCACACATCTACCGGTCGCTGTGCGATCACATGGGACAGCGGGAAACCCACAGTGTTTCGTACGCCACGGACGCCGGCTGGCTACAGACCATGGGGTTGGAGTGCGTCATTTGGGGACCGGGTTCGATCGAAGTAGCTCACAAACCGAATGAGGCAATGCCGATGGCCCAATTCGAGGACGGAGCAGAACTCGTGGCCAAGTTCATTCAACAATACTGCCTCCCGACGGATTGATACTCCTGTGAATCCGCACCACGTATTCCAAGGCGATTGGACATGGACGGGAGAGCGTTTCGAACCCGACGTCCAGATTGCCGTCGACGACGAGGGGCGGATCATGGATGTTGGTCGGTTGGGTCTCAAACCCACGAAACCGCTGTCCCAGCGAGCCTTGCTGCCCGGGTTCGTCAACGCACACTCACATGCGTTCCAACGGGGGCTCCGAGGTCGCGGCGAAGAGTTTCTCGAGGGTGCAGGAAGTTTCTGGACATGGAGGGAAGCGATGTACCGTCTCGTCCAGGATCTCGACGGGCACGCTTTCTACAGATTGTGTCTCCAAACGTTTCGTGAGATGCGCGCTGCAGGCATCACAACTGTAGGCGAGTTCCACTACTTGCACCATTCCAGTGATGCCACCGACTACGCGTTCGACGCGCTCATCCTACGGGCTGCTGCGGCCATCGGCATACGGATCGTATTACTCAACGTGTTCTACAAGACCGGGGGCATCGGCCAGCCGCTCGATGCAACGCAACGGCGCTTCCGGACCGATTCGTGCGAAGCCTATTGGGAACAAATGGATGCGCTGCAAGACCAAGTCGATCCGCACACACAAACTCTGGGCGCCGCAGTGCACAGCATCCGTGCATCCAAGCCGGACGACATCGCTGCCTTGCACAGCGAATCGATGAGCCGTTCGCTGCCATTCCATATCCACATGGAAGAGCAGAGAAAAGAAATCGAAGACTCGATAACGTCCTACGGCGGACCGCCGATGGCCGTGCTCCAACGTGTGCTGAGCCCTTGCTCCAACGTCACGGCCGTCCATTGCACACACACCGACCCGCGAGACATGGAGAGATTCCTCGAGTCCGGCGGCACAGTCTGCATTTGTCCACTCACCGAAGGCAACCTCGGCGATGGCACTCCCGCCTTGCCCGGACGCCATACAGTCGACAAACGGATCACGCTCGGTACCGACTCAAACGTCCGCATCTGCATGACCGAGGAGATGCGTTGGCTCGAGTACGGTCAGCGCCTGGCCAACGAGGCTCGGGGAATCTACGTCGACGCCAACGGCCGCAGCGGACGAGCGTTGCTGCAAATCGCAACGGAAAACGGTGCGGCCTCACTGGGTGTCGATACGGGACGCATCGCTCCGGGAGCATGGGCCGACTTCGTAGCGATAGATCTCACCGCCCCCACCCTCCGGGGGTGCGATGAGACAACCTTGCTGGACAGCTTCCTGTTCGGAAGCGGGAACGAGGCGATCTCAGAGACATGCGTCGGTGGACGATGGAAGGAAGTGAGAAGCGAGAAGTGAAAGGGCAGCACTCGCCCGTCGTCCCTCCTCACCCCTTCCTATCGATCCCCGCACCAATCCCCCGGCACCACCTCGGCAGTGATATCCCGCTCGAACAGCTTGTTGAGCAACAGCGTCACCATCACGCGGATCTTGTTTTGCGTCCCGACCAGCTTGAGCAAGTAGGCTGTCCGATAGATCCACCAAGCGAGGCGGCCGCTGAGATGCAGGCCTAGAACGTCCACTAACGCCGTGCACCCGCCGAGAGATACGATCTTGCCGGCGTGAAACGCTTGGTATGGTTCGAGCGGACGCTGAAAAAAGTGGTTCTCGATGTTGGCGGCGGCGCGAATACCTTGGCTTATAGCAATCGGGGCAACGCGGGGATACGGCTCGCCCGTTCGCTGGTCACGAAGCGCGCAAACGTCCCCCACCCCAAAGACGCAATCGCGACCGGCGACACGAAGAAACGCATCGACCCGAATGCTACTCCCATCCCGCTGGAGGTCCTGCTCTGCGAGCCATCTGCCGGGCGCGGTGCCGGCAGTCCACACCAGCGTGTGTGACGGGATGGACTCGGTCTCGCCATCAGGACCCTCGGCGGTGACCACCCCGGGCGAGACATCCACGATGCGCGTGTGGAGCCGCACATCGATGCCCCGTGCCCTGAGTAGATCCAGGCCTTCCCGTGCCAGATCCTCGTCGAAGCCTGCTAGGATACGGTCCCCGGCTCCGGCAAGTATCACTCGCACTTCATCGGTACGCTCGTAGTACCGTTTGAGCACGTCGCGAGCCAGCAGGTGGATGCCGCTGGCGATCTCCACTCCCGCCGGTCCCGCGCCAGCCACGACGAACGTCAGCAAACGCTTTCGCTCGGAGGCGTCCGTAACCACAGCGGCGCGCTCCAGGGCTCCAATGACTCGTGCCCGGACGGCCAGCGCGTCGTTGACAGAGGTGAGCGGAACGCTCGATCGCTCGATGGCGTCATTCCCGAAAAATTGCGGTGCTGCACCCGTGGCAAGGACCAAATAGTCGTACGGCAATTCCGAGCGATTCGTACGAACAACTTTGCGATCAAAGTCGATCCCGCAGACCGTGTCCTGCACGAATCGAAAACGGAACCGGTGTGCCAACACGCGGTAGGGATATGTCACGTGCTCTCGACCCAGGGCACCCGTGGCCACTTCAGCCAGGAGGGGCGTGAACGTGAAGTAGTTCTGACGGTCGATGAGAGTGATCTGCCCTCCGTTCTCCCCGAATTCTGAGCGGGAGAGATACGTGGCCGCGTACAACCCTCCGAATCCCCCTCCGACGATGACTACTTTCGGCGACCTGGTGTTCAAAACGTCAGAACGGCAAGGAGAAGCGAGGCAGTCGGTCCTGATAGAACACGACCATCGTCCCGATCACGGTAATGGTGAGCACGAGGAGGATGCCGACGAGCTGCGTTCCCAGACACCAGAGCATCGTGGCCTGGTCTTCCTGCAAATAGGTCTTCTTCTTCGCGCTTTGGTAGAGAAACAGCCCGTACACTCCGAGCATCACGGAGGAGAGCACGACTTTGACCAGCAGCCACCCCCCAATTGGCCCGCTGAACCGCGCCACGGTTCCCATGAAGGCATCACGCAATCCGGCGACCATCGACAGGGCAACGGTCACGACCCCTACCCAGGTGTTGGCCCTGGCGAAGCGATAGATGCGATCCTCGAAAACGCTCGTCGCAAGCCCTCGTGCCAACCACGTGTACATAGCCACGAAGGCCATGATGAGAAAGGCAATGTGCAGGTGCACAAACAGCGGATGTAAGACTCTCACGACTCTGGAAACCTCCAGGCCCCTGGCGCGGTTCCCCTACAGGACATTCAAGGGAAATCGAGAAATGAACAATAGATCAGACCGTTTGACCCGGGGATTGAGATGGCTCGCCTTGGTCACCATGACAGTAGCAGGGTCAGCCGCACTCACGGGCTCGGACCCTGGGCAACATGCCAACAAGACCGTCATCGTGCGGATGAGGGACGATATGCGGTTCTACCCAGAGAGCGTCACCATAGCCCCCGGCGACACTATCGTGTGGATCAACGAGGGCGCTATGCCCCACACCGCCACGGACAAGCCTGGAACCGCGGCGCTCGAGGAGCACAACGTCTTGCCGCCGGGGGCGGAACCGTTTGATTCGGGGTTGCTACAGAGCGGTGAGCGCTTTCAGCACGTTTTCACGGTCGCCGGCGACTACGCGTATTTGTGCTTCCTGCATGAGGGGCTGGGGATGGTCGGACACGTAAAAGTGAGCGGTGGGCTGGGGATGTGAGCGGATAGTCGGGTCGCAAAAACCGGATGGGGGCACCGCGCTCCGGCTTGCGCGTGCGCGTTCATCAGCAAAATTCCCGCACATGGCAAGCGTTTTTCGAGCTGGTGCGCTAAAAGCTGCTACCATGCGACCTACCGGCTATACAATTCCGAATGCCAACATCGCGTCGGCCACCTTCTTGAACCCCGCAATATTGGCGCCCTTCACGTAATTCACGCGCCCGTTGACGGTGCCGTATTCAACACACTGCTCGTGAATCCGTCGCATGATTTCCTGCAACTGGCGGTCGACCTCTTCCCGGGACCACGACATCCGCATGGAGTTTTGGGACATCTCCAAGCCCGAGATAGAGACGCCGCCTGCATTGGCCGCCTTGCCTGGTGCGAACAGCATGTGCGCCTCCTCGAACATTGTAGAGGCGGCATACGCCGTAGGCATGTTGGCACCCTCCGAGACGAGCTTGCAGCCGTTGTTGATCAGCGTCTGAGCGTCTTCCTTATCGAGTTCGTTCTGCGTGGCGCAGGGAAACGCCATGTCGCACGGGAGAATCCACGGTCTCTTGCCCGGACAAAACGTCGAGCCGAACTCTCTTGCGTAATCCTCGAGCGTACCGTGGTGGTTCTCCTTCATCTCGATGATATACGCCAGCCGCTCGTTGGTGAGACCGTCAGGTTCGTGAATGAACCCTCTGCGGTCGGACAGCGCGACAACCTTGGCACCCATCTCCATGAGTTTTTGCGCAGCGTACGTGGCCACATTGCCCGATCCGGAGATCACCGCCGATTTTCCCTCAACCGTTTCGCCACACGTTGCAAGCATCTCACGCGCGAAATACACGGCACCGTAGCCGGTGGCCTCCTTCCGAATCTGACTTCCTCCAAAGGCCAAGCCCTTTCCGGTAAACGTACCGGTGAACTTGTTACTCAACCGTTTGTATTGGCCGAACATGTAGCTGACTTCACGGGTCCCCACACCGATGTCACCCGCCGGCACGTCTACATCTGCGCCGATGTGACGATACAGCTCTGTCATGAAGGAATGGCAGAACCGCATGACCTCGGCGTCACTCTTGCCTTTGGGATTGAAATCGGCACCACCCTTCGCGCCACCCATGGGGAGGGTCGTCAGGCTGTTCTTGAAAACTTGCTCGAACCCCAAGAACTTCAGAATGCTGAGGTTCACCGATTTGTCAAAACGCAAGCCGCCTTTGTACGGGCCTATAGCGTTGTTGTATTGGACGCGATAACCGCGATTGACGCGAAAGTTGCCCTCATCGTCTTCCCACGACACACGGAAGATCACGACTCGATCGGGCTCCGTCATGCGCTCGAAGATGAGCGCCTTTTCGTACTCGGGGTGTTGGTTGATGAAGGGGATAACCTTCTCGGCGACTTCGCGGACGGCTTGGTGGAATTCTCTTTCACCCGGGTTCCGGCGGACGAGTCCCGCCATGAACCGGTCCAGTTCCAGTGCCATTATCACTCCCTAATGATGTTGCTTCATGGCCAGAGCCTGCAGGCCAAAACGGATTGACCTTCCCTGGCGAGCCACAAGGATAGCGGGTCCTTCGCCCTTCACAAGTGACTATCCCGGCTGGACTTAGACGGCCAGAGATGAAGAATTTGTGAAGGCCTCTGGCTCCCGATCCTCACAAGCCGTATTCTAACTGGCAACCATCGAGTCCTATCCCTCAACCCCCCGGCTCATGACTCACCCGACCAATGCGCTGAATCCCAGCGGCTTCGGCCGTACCACCCGTCCCGATGCATGGTGGCTCCAACCGGCCGTGGTCCTCTTTGGTCTGAGCGCATTCATCGTCTATTCGACCTGGGCAGCCTTTCAAGGCGTGCACTATTATTACGGGCCCTACGTGTCGCCGTTTTACTCCCCAGAGTTGTTGGGGGAGTCGCCACACAGCTGGTTCGGCCCCAAGCCGAGTTGGTGGTTCAGCTGGCTGCCGTGGTCGCCGGCGTTTCTCATCCTGTGGGCGCCGGGCGGATTTCGCCTGACGTGTTACTACTACCGCGGGGCCTACTACAAGGCATTCTGGGCCGATCCCCCGGCGTGTGCCGTGGGCGAGCCGCGGAAGCGGTACCTGGGGGAGGGTTCCTTTCCCCTGATTCTCCAGAACGTCCACCGCTACTTCCTGTACGTCGCACTGGCCTTCCTGGTATTTCTGACCTACGACGTGTGGAAGGCGCTGTGGTTCGAGGACCTTGTCACCGGCCAGGTCCACTTCGGAGTCGGTGTGGGGACGCTGGTCCTGGCAACGAACGTCACGTTACTGGGTGGCTACACGCTGGGCTGTCACTCGCTGCGGCATCTGGTCGGGGGCCGCCACGACCACCTCTCCGAGAGACCGGTGCGGCGCACCGCCTATTCATGCGTCAGCTGTCTCAACCAGCGCCACATGATGTTTGCCTGGCTGAGTTTGTTCTGGGTCGGTTTTTCGGATCTCTACGTGCGGCTCTGCTCGATGGGCGTGTGGACGGATTGGAGGATCTTTTGATGGCCGTCCATGAGACGCGGGAACACGACGTGTTGATCATAGGCTCAGGCGGGGCGGGGCTGCGGGCCGCGACCTCCGCGTCGGCAGCCGGTGTCTCGGTCGGCCTGGTGACCAAGTGCCTTCTCGGCAAAGCCCATACGGTGATGGCGGAGGGGGGCATTGCCGCCGCCCTGGGCAACGTAGACGAGCGAGACGGCTGGAAAACGCACTTCGCGGACACGATGCGAGGCGGGCAATACCTCAACAACTGGCGCATGGCGGAATTGCACGCCAAAGAGGCCCCCGATCGGGTGAGGGAATTGGAAGCATGGGGTGCGCTCTTCGACCGAACCAAGGATGGTCGTATTCTGCAACGGAATTTCGGCGGTCACGCGTACCCGCGTCTGGCGCACGTGGGCGACAGGACCGGCCTGGAAATGCTCCGTGCACTGCAAGACAGCGGCGTCCACCTAGGTGTCGACATCTACATGGAATACACGGTGATCGAACTCTTGAAGGACGGAGATCGGGTCATCGGCGCTCTCAGTTACGATCGCGAGAAGGGCGCGTTCACCGTGTTCCACGCGAAGGCGGTGATTATCGCTACCGGTGGCATCGGAAAGTTGTACAAGATCACGAGCAACAGCTGGGATTGCACGGGTGACGGTCCCTCGCTGGCCTACCACGCCGGCGCCGAGCTGATTGACATGGAGTTCGTTCAGTTTCACCCTACGGGAATGGTCTGGCCGCCGAGCGTGCGAGGCCTGCTCGTAACCGAGGGCGTTCGTGGAGAGGGCGGGATTCTTCGCAACAAGGACGGGCACCGATTCATGTTCGACGACATCCCGCCTCTCTACACCGACCAGACGGCGGATAGCGAGGAGGAGGGATGGCGCTACACGCAGGGCGACAAGGAGGCACGGCGTCCTCCCGAGCTGCTGACCCGGGATCACGTTGCGCGCTGCATCGTACGGGAGATCAAGGAGGGGCGTGGCAGCCCTCACGGCGGGGTGTTTCTCGACATCTCGTGGATCAAGGAAAAGCTCTCCGACGCCGAGCAGCATATTAAACGGAAGCTTCCGGCCATGTATCATCAGTTCAAGCGGCTTGCCGACATCGACATCACGAAGGAACCGATGGAAGTGGGCCCCACCACTCATTACGCAATGGGGGGGGTGCGGGTGGATGCTGATACACAGATGTCGGTCGTACCAGGTTTGTTCGCCGCCGGCGAATGCGCCGCCGGCCTCCACGGCGCGAATCGTTTGGGTGGAAATTCACTCTCAGACCTTCTGGTATTCGGCAAGCGCGCCGGCGAGTTCGCAGCGCAATTCGCCCGTGATAACCAAGCCGGCCAGGTAAATCACGATCACGTTGAGGAGGCCGTGCGGCGCACATTGGAGCCTTTCGATGACGTCGATGAGGCCGGCGGAGAGGGACCCTATCAAATTCAAGAAGATCTCCAAGCGATGATGCAAGATCTCGTGGGAATCGTGCGCGAGGAGGAGGAAATGGAGCGGGCATTGGTCGGTCTCGAGCGGCTTCGGGGTCGAGCACGCCGCGTCGTCGTCAGCGGTAATCGGGCGTACAACCCGGGGTGGCACGCTGCTGTGGACCTCGGGCATCTGCTTACGATCGGCGAAGCGATCACTCGGGCGGCCCTAGAGCGACGAGAGAGTCGGGGTGCCCATTCCCGTAGCGATCATCCCGACAAGGATCCGGCCGCCGCCAGCGTCAATATCGTGATCAAGAAGGGGTTTGACGGGACCATGGAGACGCGGCGCGAGACCATACCCGCGATGCCCGCCGAGCTGCAGGCGATTGTCGAGGAGATGAAGTAATGGCCCAGGCCATATTCAGGATCTGGAGAGGAGACTCCGGGGGCGGCGAGTTCCGCGACTACGCCACCGAGGTGACGAGCGGGATGGTCGTATTGGACGTCGTGCGCCAGATCCAAGCCGAACAGGCGCACGACTTGGCTCTTCGCTGGAACTGCAAAGCCGGCAAGTGCGGGTCGTGTTCTGCCGAAGTCAACGGCATGCCGAAACTGATGTGCATGTCGCGGACGAGCGATTTGCCGTTGGAGAAGCCGGTCACGGTCCAACCGATGAAGGCCTTCCCGTTGATCAAGGACCTGGTGACCGACGTTTCATGGAATTACAGGGTAAAGAAAAAGATCAAGCCCTTCCGGCCAAGGAAGCCCGACGAAAAAGACGGCACCTGGCGCATGGCCCAGTCGGATGTGGACCGCTCCATGGAGTTCCGCAAGTGCATCGAGTGTTTTCTCTGTCAGGACGTTTGCCACGTGCTGCGGGAGCATAGGCTGCTCGATGAGTTCATCGGTCCGCGCTTCTTGGTTCACATCGCGGCTTTGGAGATGCACCCGCTCGACACCGAGAACCGTCTCGAGGACTTGCGGAAGGAGCATGGAATAGGATACTGCAACATCACGAAGTGTTGCACGAAGGTGTGTCCGGAGGACATAACCATTACCGACAACGCCATCATCCCGCTCAAGGAGCGGGTAGTGGACGTCTCGTATGACCCGATCCGCAGGTTCTTGGCGAGATACCGGCGCAAGGCATCGGCGGTGGGCCTGGCATCGTAGTACGGCGCAGGAGGAAGCATGTTCGAATTGAAATCACTGTCCCCCGAAGGGGTCGCTGCCGCCTTGGAAAAAGCTCTGCGGTACCGACTCCTCAACGAACCGCGCGAAGCCGAAAGCATCTGCCGTGACATCCTTCAGGTCGATCCCACAAATCACGAGGCACTGGTGACGTTGATCCTCGCATTAACGGACCAACTCGCTACCAAAAGCGGCCGGTGCGCCGATGAGGCGCGTGCCCTGCTCTCCCGTCTCCAAGACGAATATGAGGAGGCTTACTACGCCGGCATCATTTGCGAGCGCCGGGCCAGCGCCCAACTCGGCCGCCGCAACCCGGGCTCCGGTTTCATCGCACACGACCTTCTCCGGGAGGCAATGGATTGCTACGAGCGGGCCGAGAAGACGAGGCCTTCCGGGAACGATGACGCGATCCTGCGATGGAACACGTGCGCGCGTTTCATCATGGAGGAGGAGCACATTCGGCCGAAGCCCGAGGACGATTTCGAGCCCGTGTTGGAGTAGCGGTAGCAGGTGATTCGGCCACGGATAGTTATTGTCGGACGCGGATCCACCCCACCATTTGTCGGAGCAACGGCGCCCGTGAGGGGTATGCATCTCACAGTCAGCGGCGTCATTGAACAGTGACCGGTGAGTGGTAGGCACGCGCCCGACCACGCGTTAGCTTTCCTGTATGTCGTCCATCTTCTTTCTCATCATAGTTATTGTCCTGATCAAGAGTCCGTTGGGCAGGGCCATGGCTGACCGGCTGGCCGGTCGAGTTCCCGACTCCCGCGGCCTGTCGGACGAGGACATCGATCTCATCCACCGACTGGAAGACCGGGTGATGGACCTCGAGGAGCGGCTCGAATACACCGAGCGACTGGTTCAGCAGCAGAAGGAGAGGGAGAGGTTAAAGGCTGGAGGTTAGCAAGGGAGGACTGCCTTTCTTTAGAACCCACGTAGTCATACACCGCTTTCCCTGCACGTTGGTCGTCTTGATCGGATCGACGAGTTCGCCGCCCAGTTGATTCGTCAACGACAGTAGCATCTCCTCGTCCACTAGAAAACGATCCGTACCGTCCGGCAGGCGATAGCGTTGGCCGCCGATGTGTTCGATCCTGTCTGCTATGCCGATGGACGATGCCAGGCGGGAGAAAAACAGGCCACCCGGCTTGAGCACACGCCACAACTCACGGAGCATTTGATTGAAGTGGTGCTCGTCGGCCGCGAAGTGTAGGACGGCGTTACACAACACGGCGTCGAAGTTCTCATCGGGGAATGGCAGTGCGTCGACTTTGCCAACCTGAAAATTGTCGGCCGGAAGATCGGGTGCGATTCGCGTCGCCAACAGGCGAATCTCCTCAATGGCATCCGGAGTCTCGTCAATTCCAAAAGCCCGACAGCCGCACCGCATGAGGTACACCAAATTGCGACCGTCGCCGCAACCTGCGTCCAGGATCGTCATGTCGGGTGTGAGCTGGCCTTTCAACAACTGGTCGAAGAGATAGATGTCGATGTTGCCGAACAGGTGGCGGAGGTCGCTAGGATTTGTCAAACGTAGCTCTCGTACACCGGCTCATACATCTGTGCTTTCACGAACGCCAGGGCGTCTCGTGGTACTTCCCGCGTCGCCAGGCCCTGCTCTTGTGCTAGGCGAGCCACCGCAGCAGCGATCTCCGCCGACACTTCCCGAATCTGGGTCAACGGCGGGTAGATCGATCCCTGCGCCAGCGACTCCTCCGTGACAAGCTGTGCAAGGACCTTCGCGGCAGTGAGAAACATGTCGTCAGTGACAAACCGTGCACCCGATGCCACCACACCCAGTCCGAGGCCCGGGAATATGTAGACATTGTTGCCCTGGCCAGGAACGCAGGTCTTGCCGTCCACCTCTACCGGGCCGAACGGACTACCGCTGGCAAACACCGCCCGGCCGCCGGTCCAACGGTACGCCTGCTCTGCCGTGCACTCCGCCCTGGAGGTGGGGTTGGACAGTGCGAGGATGACCGGCCGCTCATTCGCATCCGCCATCGCTTTCACCACCGGTTCGGTAAAGGTGCCAGGTTGTCCTGAAACGCCGATCAACGTCGTGGGGTGAAGTTCCCGAACCACTGAGAGCAGGTCCGGCAAAAACTCGCACTCGTGTGCGAAGGGACGTTTGTGTTCCGCGAGATCGTCCCGGCTCTTTACCACCAATCCCTTGGAATCGACGAACCAGACATGCACTAGGGCTTCTTCTCGGGAGAGTCCCTCCCGCTGCATGGCGGAAACGATGAGGTGACCGATGCCGGTAGCCGCACTTCCCGCACCCAGAAAGACGATCGTCTGGTCAAGCAAACCCTGCTGGGTGATTCTGGCCGCTGAGAGCAAGCCGGCGAGAGTGACGGCGGCCGTCCCTTGGATATCATCGTTGAAGGCGCACATGCGGGTTCGGTATCTGTCCAACAGGCGAACGGCGTTTCGCGTCGCAAAATCTTCGAATTGGATCAAGGCTCCCGGGAAGACCTCCCGCACTCCCATCATGAATTCTTCGACCAAGTCATCATACTCCTGCCCTCGAAGCCGGGGTTGATTGATGCCCAAATAAAGAGGGTCGTTTCGAATGGCTTCGTTGTCCGTACCGACGTCGAGCAGGACCGGCAGACAACGCCACGGATGAATTCCAGCGCACGCAGTGTAGAGTGACAGCTTGCCGTTGGGGATGCCCATACCGCCCGCCCCGAGATCTCCGAGACCGAGAATGCGCTCGCCGTCGGACACCACGATCACGGCCACGTCGCGCTCAGGCCAATTGCGCAACAGGTCTGCAACTCGGCCCCTGTCGTGGGCCGTCACGTACAGTCCTTTCGCACGGCGAAAGATGTGGGCGAAATTCTGGCACGCCTCTCCCACTGTCGGCGTGTAAATGATGGGCGCCATCTCCTCGATGTTGTCGATGACGATACTGTAGAACAGCGTCTGATTTCGGTCCTGCAGGCCGATCATGAAGATGTACTTGTCGAGGTCTGAGCCCTTGCGATGGAAATTGCCCAGAATGCGGCGCGCCTGCTCCTCCTGGGAAAACATGCGGGGCGGGATGAGCCCCCGGATGTGTAGCTCGTCTCGCTCGCGTTCCGTGAACCCTGTGCCCTTGTTCCACCGAGGATCGTACAGGAGATCCACACCTGTGGGAGGCGTTTCTGCCGGCTGGCCGGAGCCCTCTGAATGGTGCCGATTCATTTATCTGTTCCCTATTTAGGCAGTAGGCATGCGGAGGCGGTATGCATCCTGCCTACCTATTCATCACCCAATCCCAATGCGCCTCCGCCCGAGCGACGACGGCGTCTATGTGCTCGTCGAGCAACAACCCGCGCTCTGCGAGCGATCGTGCGGCCTCTCTGGCGGCCCTGGAGTAGTCTGTCTCGCCGCGGTAGAGCGACTCGATGCTCGGCCGCGGGTCGCCGCCGCCCCGGCGTTCCTCCTCCGTTTTCGACATCGGAACGTACGTGCCGACGAAATTGGTCAACTCATCGGTACCCCCTGCGAACCCGGTCCGGAGATTCCACGGCGCGTAGGTGGCAAGAGGTGCCAGAATCTCCACCGAAGGTACCCCGCCGCGCTCGTTCCCGAACCTATCCACCTGCGCCACCATGACCGGGAAGCGCTCTCCTATCTCGGGGGGTTGGATGTCTACGATTCCCTGACTCCACCTGGATCCATAGTTCAAACGATACGCATCGTGCGTCACCTTGGGAAAGTTCAATCCGGCCAGTTTGGGAAACTTCACCTCGTTGATAGGAACGAGTGTGCCTGTATCAATCCTCGGGTACATGCTGGGCGGTGGATTGTTGACGTCCCACACCCAATCGACCATGCGCACGAGAAGTGCCCGCAGCGTATACTGAAAGTTGAGCGGATTTCCGCTGTACGCAGCCGAGTTCGGCAGCCGACTGCTCTCAGGCGGCGGGAACCGACCAACGAAGTGCTGCCCGCTCGCCAAATGGTAAATTCGCTCGTTGGGATAGGGGTCGATGTCCGCCCGCCCGTCCACCGTGGTATGGATCAGCGACGCTGCGCGACCCCAATATTCGTACCCGGAGTTCGTGTAGAAAACCTTCGGTAGGTGAGCGTCGTTGTGTTGGTGCGCGAGCAAGCCGTCAGTGCGCCCTGTCTCGGGGTCTGTTTGGACACGGCTCGTGAAGGGAAAGATGTCGGTCGGATAGAAAAACGCGGAGTACCTGTGCCCATCGCGCGACGGCTGAGCGAACCGATGGTTGAAGCTGCCACGGCCCGCACCAGCGGTGTGCGCCATGATTCCGTCGTATACTTTGCGACCGTGTTCGTCCGTATTGAACCCCTGATAGAGGAAGTGACGTAGGAACCGGCCGGTTTGGGAAATGCCAATGGCGATACCCCGATCTACATGAAACTCCACACCGTTACCGTACTTGGCATACGACATCACATCGCGAACGATTGCCAGGCCGAGACCGACCACTGTCGGTTCCTCCGCAACGTACACCATTTCGTAGATCTTTCCCGCTTCGAAGCCTTTCTCCATGTAAATATGAGTGAGATCGTCCACTACCCGGCCGCTCTCTTCACGAGCGAAACGCCACTCATTTCTCGGAACGATACGACGCTCGGCCATACGACCGTCACGCACGGTGAGCACGTTGTCGGAGTGGGCGGGGTCGCCTACCCGGTACGCGATCTGGGCGCGGTGACCCAGGCCCAGCGTATTCGTCGCGCGATCGACGGTCCAATCGCTGCGAACCAGCCCTTTAATGACCTGGCCGTTGTCCGACGCCACAGGAAGGTGCGCGCGCATCATGTCTTCTTGGACAGGCAGGTCATGTTGCCAGCCTATCCAGATCAATGTGAGGCCTTGCCGCATCAGCAGGCCGTCGCCGAAATGCTCCTCCAGCTCAGGGTCTCGAGAGCCCCGGGCCCCATTGAAATAGGAGATGATTGCCTTGCCGCCCCTGTTGCTCACCTCCAGCAACGCCGTACGCGCGCTGCGCCCGAGATTCTTCGGCTGCAGCACCATGAAGTTTGCCCACGCCTCAACCAATCCGTCGGCGTTGCGCGGGGCCTTGTCGAGGTCCACGATGCGGGCGTTCATCGGGTTGGAGGGGTCAAACACGAAGTAGATCCGACCGACGAGTTTTTCGTACGCCCCTACCGTTCCAAAGGCCCTTCCCTCCAGCACGTCGGTTCGCCGATCGACCACGACCCGTACCACCTCCGCCCATAGACCTGGAGGACTAGCAGCGCCAATCAATCCCAAAAAGAGAGACAACCAGAGGGGTTTCACAACAGAACTCCGTTCACGAAAGAAGCAAAACCGTCACACTGCCAAATCCCTACCGCCTTAGCCCCGGCTAAGGGTCGAGCGCGCGGCTTACGGTATGGAAGGAGTGAGGGAGGGCGGCACGGCCCTAGTTCAGCTCCACAAACTCTCGAATTTGGAACTGGGTATCGTCGTTGAACAGGCTCCGACTGGGATCGATGCTGACGTCGGTGGGGTACCCAAACATGCTGTTGTAGCGGACGTCGATCTCCGCCGCATTTTGGTTGATGGCGCCCTGAATGGCATCGAACACCCCTTCGATGGTCAAGAATGCCCCCGGGGCAGGCTCTGCCACAGGTGCCCCCGTATCCAAGTCCGTCACTTCGTAAATGGTGTCCCCTCGGACAGTGATGCGTACGGGGATCAGGAACTCGACGCGACAGATGCAGAGACGCTGAAAACTCATACTGTAATCGTGGATCGCAGCGACGTCCCACAGGGCCCGATTGATATCCAACTCCTCCTGGACGCCTTCCTCGCGGCTGGAGAAAATGACGCAACCCACGAGGAGCGGCAGCAGCACTATGAGAGGCTTAATTCGCATGCTGAATTATCACAGGTTTCACGAAGACACGCTACCGTCAGGTTCTTCCATCATGGCAGCTGACCGCCGGCAGCCAGGCATCACCTCAAGCGAGTACCTCAATTCAACCGGGAGTGGGCCGCGGAGATGCGATTGCGACCTTCTCGCCTCGCGTATACGAGGGCTAGGCTCGCCGCCTCCAGCAAACCCTCGGGAGTAGCGGAGGCTTCTGGCACGGAGGCGACACCAAACGAGCACGTCAGGAGGTGTTCGCCCCCAGCCCAGTCAAAGATCTGCTCGCTAACGGCAATCCTGACGCGGTCGGCGACCTCGAACGCGTGATGGAACGGCGTGTCCGGCAAGAACAACGCGAAATCCTCGTCACCCACACGCGCCGGAACGTCGTAATCCCTGAGGCTCCTTCGGAAGACCCGAGCCACATGTCTGAGGGCTGCCGTGGCCGCCGGTGGGGCCAGGTCATCGAGCTGGTCAACATTCACGCGCAAGAGAGAACACGGCGCGGTGGCGTGGTCTCGCATGGCTTGCACCAGCGCCCGCTTGTTCGGCTGCCCGGTCAATTCATCCGTCATCGAGCGGTGCCTGGCCGCATACAGATCCATCGTGCGACCCATGATCGGCGCCGCATCATCCGCCAACTTCTTCACCTGCACGCTCACCCGTGGGTCTAGGGCCTCTACCCCGTTAAACACGACCAGCGCCCCAATGCCCTGGCTGCCGTCGCTCAACGAAAAAACCGCTCCTCGTGCCTCTCGCTGGCGACGGTTGTGGCTCCGCGTGCCGAAGATCTCTCTGCCCTCCCCGGCAGAGGTTATGCCACCCATGCAGGCGCGGCCCACGACGGAGTCCGGAGCGATAGCTATCCTAATCAACCGGCGGTCGGCTCCCGCAGACACCGCGGTCACAGATGCCTCGTGCGTCAGGGAATCCATGGTCACGACGGCGATAGGGTGTGTCGTGATCCTACGCGCCGCCTCGCACAGGGCGCCCCCGATACCCTCTATGGTGTCCGGGGTGAGCCATTCCGGCGTTGGCCGAGGCTCTTGCGACTCCACGTCTCCACTCGTCCGGGCTAGCGCGAATTCTGCCAACATCCGGCGCAGGTCGGCGGAAGCCGCTCGCACCACATCGGCCTCCACGGGCGTGGCAAACAGGGCTGCAGCGCCCAGGCGGCCATCACCGAAAGCAACGATCACGTTGTCCTCCTTGACGACGTGCTCGCGACACTCCGCAAGCGCCAGTGAGGCAAGCATGACCGTGCGCTCAATCAATTCGGGGGGTGGAGGCAGCGCGGCTCTCGAAAAGACGGGGTCGCCGTCCTGCGCCGTCACACACACCGCATCCGCATCGTGAACTCTGCGGATCAGATCGACCACGTGCCTTGTTTCTGCCGGAAGGGATCCGAGATCCCCGGAGGATCGACGGCGTTTCCGTGCCCAGCCGAATCCCACCACACCCAGCACCATGCCTCCGGCGGCACCCGCCAGGAGTGATGCAACGGTGCTCATTGGACTTCCTCCGCAAATGGGATGGCGTGCCGACACCGGAGCCGCGGGGCCAATCCGATACCTGAGCACGTAGCAGGGCTAGGTAATGTTGGGCCCGAATCACCGGTCCGTCAAATCAACACACGTCAACCGTCCGGCGGATCGCGAAAACAGGCCGTCCATAATGGCGGCGTTTCGCTGGCCACCTCCCCGTTCAACCGGTATTGTTATGCAACCTCAAGCTCAGAGCACTTCTTGGCCGAACTATTCGATCGCCTTCAAGCAGCCGTCGGCGACAACTACCGCCTCATCGAGGAATTGGGTGGCGGCGGCATGAGCCGTGTATTTCTCGCGCTGGAAGTAGAACTGGACCGGCGAGTGGTCATCAAAGTCCTGCCGCCCGACATGACCGCCGGCGTTAACCAGGAGCGCTTTCACCGGGAGATCCAGCTCGCCGCCAGGCTGCAGCACCCTCACGTCGTCCCGCTTCTCACCGCTGGCGCCGCAGACGATCTGCTCTATTACGTGATGCCCTACATCGACGGGGAGTCGTTGCGCACGAAGCTCAACCGCGAGGGCGAGCTGCCAGTGGGCGAAGCCGTGCGGATTCTCACGGAAGTGGCGGACGCCCTCTCCTATGCCCACCGCAACGGCGTTGTGCACCGGGACATCAAGCCCGACAACATTCTGCTCAGCGACGGCCACGCGGTAGTTGCCGACTTCGGCGTGGCGAAGGCGGTTACGGCATCGTCCGGCGCGTCGTCGTTGACATCGCTTGGCGTAGCGTTGGGGACGCCGGCCTACATGGCGCCGGAGCAGGCGGCGGCGGATCCACACACGGACCACCGGGCGGACATATATGCCGTGGGGGCATTGGCGTACGAGATGTTGAGCGGACAGCCGCCGTTTACCGGTGCCACGCCTCAGGCGGTGATGGCGGCCCACGTGAACCAGGCGGCGGAGCCGTTGGCGCAACGGCGACCTGCGGTGTCGGCCGCGCTGAACGCGTTGGTGATGCGATGTTTGGAGAAGCGGCCGGCCGACCGTTGGCAGACGGCGGCGGAGTTGGTGCCGCAACTCGAGGCGATGAGCACGCCCAGCGGCGGCATGACGCCCACGGGAACCGCGCCCGTCCCAGCCGTGGATTACGATGCGGCAGCACGTCGAGCGCATCCCGTCCGTGTCGGGGCCCTGTTCGCGCTCGCCTCCGTCGGCGCCCTCGCCATCGTGTACCTGCTTGTCTACCAGCTAGGTTTGCCGAATTGGGTATTCTACGGAGCGATCGGTCTCCTCGTAATCGGTCTTCCGATCATGCTCTTCACCGGGCATCACGAACGTCAGCGCGCCCTGGCTTACACGACCGGCGTGGCCGTGCCCACACCCACCAGCGGCATTCAACGGTGGTTTACCTGGCAGAAATCATTGCTCGGCGGCGGCGTCGCTTTCGCAGGTTTGGCGGTGTTGGCCACCGGCTACATGACGATGCGCAACCTGGGCATCGGCCCGGTCGGTACGCTGGTGGCGGCGGGCATACTAGAGGAACGGGATCGCATCATCGTGGCCGAGTTCGAGGATCGCACGCCGGAGGCGAACCTCGGCACGTCCGTCACCGAGCTGTTGCGGATCGATCTCACCCAATCACCGGTTTTGCGGTTGATGGGCGCGTCGGCCACCGGCGACGTGCTGCGGCGCATGGGCCGCGATCCCATGACGCCGCTGGACGTCGACCTCGCAACCGAGGTCGCCCGACGCGAAGGGGTGAAGGCGGTTCTCGCAGGCGACATCGGCACGCTCGGCCGTGGTTATGTCGTCTCGGCCCGATTGCTGTCAACCGCCGACGGGTCGGTGCTCGTGGGGCTCCGGGAAACGGCAGAGGATGACACCAAGATCATCGATGCCGTCGACCGGTTGTCGGCGAAGCTGAGAGAGCGTATCGGAGAATCCCTCAGGACGATCCGTGCAGGTGAGCCCTTGGAGCAGGTAACGACGAGTTCGCTGGCGGCCCTCGAGACATACTCCCGCGCGGTCAAGGCCGGAGACCACGGTGATTTCGAACGTGCCAGCGGGCTCTTGGAAGAGACAATCGCGATCGACTCCACGTTCGCCATGGCCTACCGCAAGCTCGCAGTGGTTTTGAGCAACGCCGGCGCGCCCCGATCCCGCATCAATGCGGCAGCCGCAAAGGCGTTTGAAAACCGCATGCGGTTGCCGGACGTGGAGCGCTACCTGACAGAAGCCTATTACTACGACAACGTGAACTATGATCGAGCGAAAGTCACCAGCGCCTACCGCTCGATACTGGAAATCGACCCCTACGAGGCGACGGCGCTGAACAATCTGGCGGTGCACCTCAACGGGATGCGGCAATGGGAAGAGGGAGAGGAACTGGCGGTTCGTGCAATCGAGACCGAGGACATCCTCGTCGCCTACACCAACGCCATCCGTGCGCAGCTGGCACAAGGAAAGATCGCGGAAGCACGGGCGACACTGGAGCGAATGACCGAGCGGGCGCCAAGCAGTCCATGGACGATCTTCTTTCACGGCATGCTGGCGTCCAGCGAGCGTGATTACGTGGTCGCGGACGTCTATTACGACTCGCTCCAGGCAACCCAACGATCCAGCCCGTCCTGGAGGAGAGGGGCGGCAGGTTTACGAGCCAACGTGGCCGAGATACGCGGTCAGCTCGCACGAGCGGAGCGTCAGCTGCGAAACTCCATGGACGCCAGCGAAGAGGAGGAGAACCACGCCGCGTACATCTCCCAGGCCGCCAATTGGGGGTGGTTGGACGTATTCTATCGCGACGCGCCCGAGGATGGCCTGCAAAGAGTCGCCGCGGCCCTGGAACGATTCCCGTTGGGTGAAATAGATCCGTCGGACCGCCCGTATCTCGCCCTCGTACACTTCTACGCCAACGCCGGGCGGCCTCGAGTAGCCGGACGGTTGCTGGCTGAGTACGAGGAAGAGGTAAATGACGGACTCAAGGCCGGCGATTTCTTCCGGCACGCAGCGCGAGCCTCGGTGGCCCTGGCAGAGGGCCGAGTGGCCGAAGCGATCGTGGGATATCGGACGTTCTACGACGAAAGCGGATGTGCCAGTTGCGGTCTCTTCGAACTCGCCCGGACCTACGATGCAGCCGGTCAAACGGATTCAGCCCTCGCTGTGTACGAGCGTGCTGAAAGTAACCCAGGGGCTTTCCGGCTGCTCGACGAGTATCGGACGCTAGCGCAGACGTACAAACGACTCGGCGAGATCTACGAGGAACGCGGCGCGACCGACAAGGCCATTGAGTACTACGACAGGTTCGTAGATTTGTGGCAGGACGCGGACGAGGAGCTGCAACCCATCGTCCGCGACATACGCAACCGCATCGCGCGCCTCACCGGAGAACCGCGCGACGGCGGTTGAACTCCTCTCCCACGAATCTGCGATGACGACCGGATCCGCCGTCCACGATCTCAAGACCCTCATTCTCTCCTTCCACCCCGTCATCGCCATCGAGACTGTCGAGGAGGACAGGGCGGCCAACCTGGTCAAGACTGTCGCCGCCGAGTTGAACATGCCGGTGTTCGACTGGACGATCACGCAAGGCCTGATCAAGCTGCCCGGAACCCAGTCGATGCACGGCACGAGCGAGCCGCTCGGCGTGGTACGACACATCGAAGATCTCACCGTCAAGGGCGTCTTTCACCTGAAGGATTTTGCCCAGCATCTCAAGCATGCAGAGAAGAACTTCCGCAAGGCGATCGCGATGGCCGAATCGATGGCGCCTGCCGTCCTGTGGATCGACGAATTGGAAAAGGCGATGTCCGGCGGGACCGGCGAGTCACGGGATGGCGGCGTGGGTCGACGCCTATTCGGAGCGTTCCTCACGTGGCTACAGGAAAAGACGCATCCCGGTGTTCGTGGTGGCGACGGCCAACGATCTCTTCAATACCCCACCCGAGTTGCTTCGCAAAGGACGATTCGACGAGATCTTTTTCGTCGATCTACCGACCGACGCGGAGCGGCGCACCATCTTTCGGATTCACCTGAAACTCAGGAAGCAGTCGCCGGACGATTTTGACATCGATCGACTGTGCACCGAGTCCGACGGATTCAGCGGCGCCGAAATCGAGCAGGCGGTGATTGCATCGCTCTACCGCGCGCTGTATCAAAAGCAGCCGCTGGACACCGAGTTGATTCTCGCAGAGTTGGAGGAAACCGTGCCTCTCTCCGTCTCACGACACGAAGACATCAAGCGATTGCGTGAGATGGCGCGGGGAAGGTTTGTGAATGTCAACTAGACCCAGTCGATGACTGGCCAGCGCGTGGAACGTGACGTATCGTTCGAACCAGAGCCATGACGAATTTTTCCCACTTTCGCACACACGTCGGCGCCGACCCTGAAGGGTTCTTCAAGTCCACGATCTTCGAGGGCGCCACTCTGCGGCTGGGCATGAGTTGCCTGGAACCCGGACAATCCCAGCCCGAGCACACGCACGACGGGCAGGACAAGTTTTACTACGTCATCGAAGGTCATGGCGAGTTCGTGGTCGGCGAAGAAACACGTGACGCCGGAGTGGGGATGGTCGTGTGGGCGCCGGCCGGCAGCAAGCACGGAGTGACCAACAACAGCAGCACGCGACTGGTGTTACTGGTGGGGATGGCGCCGTCGCACAGACCTTCCAGCAAGAGGAGACGATTGATGCAAGTCAAACGGGTGCGAAGATCTGCCAAGCGCGCGGCACGTAAGGTAAAGAAGACGGCGAAGCGGGCTCGCAAGGCGGCCGGGCGCGCCAAGAAAAAGGCAGGCAAGACTGCGCGACGCGCCAAGAAGGCCGTCGGTCGCGCCAAGAAGAAAGCCGCCGCGACGGCCGGTCGCGCCAGAAAGG
>JADFIT010000072.1 GCA_022566515.1 Gemmatimonadota bacterium | reverse complement strand
CGAAGTGCGTGTTGTTGGGGACCACCTTGCCCTCACCACCCACCAGTTCGAACAGGATGCGCTCGCTCGCCCGGCCCTGATGGGTGGGTAGGATGTACTCAAAACCCGTCAGCTCCCGCATCCGGTCTCTGAAGCGGTAAAAGCTCTCCGCGCCGGCATACGATTCATCGCCCCGCATGATGCCGGCCCACTGAAGGCTGCTCATTGCTCCGGTGCCACTGTCGGTCAGCAGGTCGATCAACACATCCCTGGCGCGGACGCCGAACACGTTGAGACGGGCGGCGCTGAGGATCTCCTCCCGCTCCGCCACCGTCGTCATGCGCAGAGGCTCGACCACCTTGATTTTGAACGGCTCGATAATCGTTTTCATATCGCCGGGAAGGGTATCCTAGCTACGGCTTCCCAGTAGATGATCATCAGGCGTGAGCAACCGGATGCGAATTGGTCTGCGTCACGCGCTGCACAGCACGCCACAACCAGACCGCCACCAGCGCCAGCATCACGACACGTATCACCGTCGTTGGAGCACCCTGTATCTCGAACGCAGTCGTCACGGTATCAGCTGCAAACCAGTAGTACAGGCCCGCTGCTGCGGCGGCGAGCACAACCATGGCCCGCACCGCGCTTGCTCTGAACAACCACACCAGTAGTACGGTCGCGAGGTAGCTCGCCAGCGCCCATACGGCGATATGCAAGTACACCGACCCCACGGTCGCCAAGGGACCATCTTGCGTGGTGTAATACCCGACGACGAAACCCGGAAACGCTGCGGCGAACACGCCAAAACCGGTCAGCAGCCAGGCATGCGAACGGCGCGCGCTCCCAAATGTCTGAGCAATCGACTTGCTCGGGTTCAGATCGATGCACCCTTTGGCCGTACACATCGTACAGGGAACGCACCGCGGGTTGTTGACTCGCATCAGCGGATATTGACCGTAGAGCCGCTCCACCGGAAGCACGGGGCAAACAGCATTGCAGAATCCGGCTTTGAGTTGAAAGAACCCGCCGAGCACCATCGCGAGTACCGCCACGGCGGCGATCGTGATCGCCAGCGCCAAACCGTCGGTGTTGAACAGGAACCTGCGCGCCGGCACCATGACCACCAGCAAGACGATGCCGATTGCGCCGGCACCGGGGAGGAGGCCCGACGTGAGCGTCCGGCTCACAGAGGACCGGTTGGTCAGCAAGTTGAGCGTCGCCAGTGGACACACGTTCCGCCAGATCGCTGGGCTGATCAGCAACGACGCCGGCACCAGCGGTATGAGCACGTTCCAGAGTATGTCCAGCGCAAGATCCGGCTGGGTCACCAGTCCTGCGAGCAGGATCGCGGTGGCTACAACACCCAACAACTGAGCCGTGCGCCAGAGACCCAGTCCGGCGGGCGTGGCAGGCGATGGGGCGGACGAAATTGCGGTCATGTTGCCTCCTGTCTGATCCGTTGGGGCCTATCTCAACTGTAATGTCGAGAATGTCTGTCCCAGCCGTGACTTAAGGGTGAATTGACCCTTGATGTCGATAGCGCGCCGTTCTGCCCCTTGGCTGGACCTACGGGGTCACCACCCACCGCACCCCCTCACCGCGACGCAGTCGGTCGAATCCATCGTTGATGTCGTCGAGGGGGATACAACCCGAAACGATAATATCCAATCGCAACCTGCCGGCCTCAACCAGACCGATGATCTCGGGGTACTCGCCTGCACCGCACCCGAGTGATCCCACCACTTCCAACTCGAAATACATCAGCTTCGCAGCGGACAGGGTCACCTCATCGGCGGAATAGCCGATCACACAGAGACGGCCACCACGTCGCAGAAGACTGAATGCCACCCGCATCGTTTTCGGATTGCCGATGGCCTCGAACGCCACGTCTACCCCACCGTCCGTGAGCTTGCGAACGTGCCTGTCGATACGCTCCACCTCGTTGGGATTCACCGTCTCCACCGCCCCCAGCGTGCGGGCGATATCGAGCCGCTGCTCGTTCACATCGATGGCGATCACCCTCGCACCAGCCAGAGTCGCACACTGAACCACGTTGAGTCCCACTCCACCGCATCCGACCACCGCGACGATGTCTCCCGGCTGCACACGCCCACGATGCTTGACGGCGTGATATGGAGTGGAAACCGCATCGGCTATTATGGAAGCGCGCTCCAGCGGTATGCTCGCAGGAACTGCAATCAGCTGCGATGCTGGCACAACCACAAACTCCGCATAGGCACCATCCATGTTGTTACCAAGCATCACTAGGTTATCGCAAATATTCTCACGGCCGCGGCGACAGTAACGGCATGTGCCGCATGAGAGAACGGCGGGTATCAGCACGCGATCGCCCTCTGCAACGTCGCCGCTTCCATCGCCCAGCTTCTCAACAGTTCCCGCCGCTTCGTGGCCGAGAATGATCGGCGGTTCTTTAAAGGTCTTGACCCCGTGATCCAGATAGTGAAGATCGGTGTGGCACATCCCACACCCCACCACCCGCACCAGCACCTCGCCCGGACCGGGGGATGGCGTCGGCACTTCCATGACCTCGAGGGTCCGGTTGGCACCTCTAAGAACTGCGGCTTTCATGGCGATATCGTCCCTTCATTCGTTTCTTGAACGGTCTTTTCTACGTGTGTAAATAGTCTTGAATTGCATCAACAATATCAGTTGGCAATCCTCACATTCGTCCTCGAGTTCTTCACGCCGCACCGTCTCCGCGCGGACTTCGTATCCCAACTCCTCATACAGCTCCACGGCCTCAGCAGCACGGCGGCCATCGGTGACGAATCGGCGCTCCCATCCCTCCGCAATCAACACCGGATCGGCTGTGAGTTGCGCCTCTGACAGCACTCGCTTCGCTTCTTCCTCGACCAGCCGACTCAGCGGCCACGAGACATCTGCCTCGCCACGCTTCATCGCTTCACCCATCGCGCCTTACGACGCTACACTCGTTGGAGACTGGCACCTGACTCCTCCAATTTCTCCAATCGACGCTGACCCAGCAAAGCGGCGCCAAACGCCGCAGTGAACTGCACCAGATCTCCCTCAGGAACGTTAACCTCGGCTCGCAGTTGCTCGCGCACGACCTGAACCATCCGCTCGAACCGCAAGATGCCGCCGACCAGTGTAAACTCAGGCTCCATGCGCACACGCTTCATCAACTGCACAGATCGACCCACGAGCGAAACTATTGCCCCATGCATGATGTCCGCAGGAGCGACTCCCTCCGAGAGATGGTTGATCACCTCCGACTCGGCGAAGACCGCGCAAACGCCGGAGATCGACACACTTTCCTTCGAGGTGGACACCAGGGAACCGATCTCATCCGTCGTGTAACCCATGTAGCGAGCCGTCTTCTCCAGGAAAGCACCGGTTCCCGCTGCGCATTTGTCGTTGAGACGAAACGATTTCACCGTGGCTCCATCACCCAGCCTGCTCGCCTTCATCGTCTGGCCGCCGACATCGAGAATCGTGCCCGTGTTCGGGAACAGGAACCGCACACCACGTGCGTTGGCGGTCAGGTCAGTGACCTGAACGTCGCTGATGGGCGTCTGGTGACGACCAAATCCCGTGGCGACGATGTAGCGTACGTCATCCTTTTTTAATCCTGCCTGCTCAACTGCTCGGCTGTACGTCCGCTCCCCAACCTCCCTAAGCTTGAATCCTGTTGGCTCCATCGCTCGGCCGAGGATTATCCGGTTCCCGTCAACGACGACCACCTTCGTATAGGTAGACCCGACATCGATGCCCGCCGTGTAGCTCATGCCCCCTCCTTTGCGGTTGCTGCTCTCGTCGGGGTCCTGCTACTCAAGATGTGGTCCAGTGCGAACAATGCCGCGCCTATTGCCCCCATGAAGTGGGATTCTTCGCTTACGTTGACATCGAGCCCCAATCGTTCGTTGAGCGTCTCGATCATGGCAACGTTGCGTGCTACACCGCCTGTGAACGTCACTTCATCCTCGACTCCCACTCGTCGCAGCAGGCCGGCGGAGCGAGCCGCTATCGACTGATGTACTCCGAGGAGGATATCTTCGATTTTCTTTCCCTTGCCGAGCCAGGACAGCACCTCCGATTCGGCAAACACCGTACACGTCGTTGTGATTTTCACCGGCCGCTCACCGCGAAGCGCCGTCGGTCCGAGTTGGTCCAGTGGTATGTCGAGGGCGCTGGACGCGGCTCCCAAGAACCGCCCCGTGCCGGCTGCACATTTATCGTTCATGCAGAAATCCACGATCTCACCAGATTCGGAAACCCGGATGGCCTTCGTATCCTGGCCTCCCATATCCACTACGGTTCGCGTTCCTGGGAACATGTGCACGGCACCACGACCGTGGCAGCTGATCTCGGTAATCTGCATGTTGCCAAACGTCACTCGGTAACGACCGTACCCGGTCCCGACTACGTACTCAACTTCCTCTTCCCGAAGATCGCTGTTCCCGAGTGCCTCCCGGAACGCATGCTCTGCAGCCATCACCACGTTGGCGCCCGTATCGGTCAGCGACCTGCCGACAATCTCTCTCGCCTCATTGATGATGATTGCCTTGGTTTGTGTGGAGCCGACGTCCACGCCCGCTGCGTAGGCCATGGTTATCTCCATCCCCGTGGTTGACGGTTACTCTTTCTCGACCCTGTCATCGATGTCGCCCCCCCCAATCCCCGGCAGTCATTCGGCGGCCATAGCGGCCTGACGCCTACGCGTCGCCAGCCCCTCGAAAAATGCGTCTACTCGATTCTTGATTTGCGCCTCCGACACTACGCGCTTGTCCATCATGTCGGATTCCACAAAGAGGCTGAAAATGTTGCGATCCTCCATCAGTTTGCGTCGGCAGTCCGCCAATCCCGTCGATACCGTGCGACAACTCTTTATCGGATGGTAGACGATCCCGTCCCCGTGATACGAATCGACCATCTCGGCTAGGATGTCCGACTGGAAGAACATGCTGTCCATCGCATCACGCACACTCACCAACATGCCGTGTGCCAAGCTTTCGATCGGGTTCTCGAGATCGTACTGGAATCCGAGATTCGTGCCACCCGACGCGAACCAGAGGTAGGTGGAGTTGACGAACGTGCCACCCCACTCGGTGAACAACTCGTTGAAGCGGCGGAATATGGTATAGCACGGCACGCCCACGAAGATGAGGCGGTACTGTTCGTCGGTAAGCGTACCGATGCCGTTGGCCGCCTTGTATTCCATCTCTTCCACGAGATCATCGAAGTACTGCGCGCCCTCCGGGGCACCGCGAAAGCCGTTGGCCACACCCAGGAAAATCGTGCCGTCCGACAAGGCGTTGAAAACCGAAGGCCGATTCTCATTCGACTTGAGCACACGACTCCAACCCCGGCTCATCGTATTCTGATGGCCCATGGTCTCCCGCAACTTGTCGATGTCGAACTTGACACCGCTCACCTTCTCGAGGGCCGGTATCAGCTCCCGGATTTGCGCTTCCACGTAGCGCCGATCGTTCTCGAAGTCGCGGTCACCAGGCCACGTTTGCCCGCCGGCTGTTCGCGATCCCGGTATGTCCAACGCAAACGTTGGTATGCCGTACATCCGCTCCCAGATTTCCGCCCACTTGATGTACGTGTTGCACGCGTTGGTAAACACGGCAACTGCCGGCTTCGGAATCCTTCCCATCGGTAGCCGCCCGCCGCGTAGCTGCGTGGCGACATCCGCCTTCACATAGCCACAGATGTCCGGCGAATAGCCGTAGTCCTCGGCTTCGTCGAGGTACTCGTGCGCCACGTGTCGCACCGCGGTTTGCAGCGAGTTGATCTCCGGAAAGACGATGGGAAAGTCGAATACGCGGAGCAGCTCGCAAAAGCTGCCCATAACAAATACATACGCCCCACGCCGGTCTTCTTCCGCTGCCTCAGTAAGTTCTGTAAACCACTCGCGAAACAGCCGGGCGCCGTCCCGGTTGCCGCGGCCAACGATGGTATCTACGCTGCCTGTCTCCGCCATCGGTGTCCCCTTTCACTCAATCGAACAACAAGTTTTCCATAAAAGTCTCCAGCTGGATCTCGAGATGATCAAAGCTGGACATATTCTCCTCGAACTCGCTCACGAAATACGGTACCCGTTCCTTGTCCAGCGAACGGGTGTACGCCACCTGCTCTTCCAGTCCCGGCTCGCACATCTTAGCGGCGGTGACGATAACGGCGTCCGCCTTCGAATCTGCGACTCTGCGAAGTAGCATCGCTTCCTTCGGCTTCCTCAGATCGTGCTGCACCGGGCTGTAAGACGATTTCTCCAGATAGGCTTCGGCCAGTTGTGACAGCGGATCGCCGTCTAGGGGCACGTCCTCCAGGATCCAGCGAAGACCTATGAGCAAATCGTCGTCCACCACGTAGCATGTGCGGCCAATGGTGCGAATGAGGTCGAAGGGGGGTTGCTCGCAGAATCCTCCTTCAAACACCACTCGGATCTTGTCCTGCCGCTTCACAGACCGCTCCCTGATGAGAGGCAGCACGGCTCGGAGCATCTCGTTGTGCTCCTCCCGGGGTATCATCCCACCGACGCAGAGCAGACTGTACGCCTCATCGACCGAGAGCAACCAGGGTGTATCGCGCTTGATGGCATACAATTCGCGCAACAGCGCCCGGTTCTGGTTAAACACATTCAATGAGTTTCGCAGATCGTCGTCCGTCACACTGCGGCCGGCGATTTCCTCGATGCACCGCTTGAGACGGTCGTACTCGCCACGCAGATACTCACAGGCATGGCTCGAATTGGCGTTCTGAGGCAGATAGAGAATCTGACAGGGAAACGAAAAATTCCGTCCCCACACGCCGGCCAGATTGCGCGCCGCATCGCAGATAGGATGAGTGACAAACATATCCAACTCGATGTGCTTGCTCAGCACCAACTCCAGCGACGTCTTGAGGATCGAGCACAAGTAGGATCCGAAATGAGAGTCTGCCTTCAACGGCTCCACAGATGCGCCCCGCAACTTGAAGGGCAAGACACCGGCGGCATGCGCTATCTCCTCGGGGAAATAGACCTGAAAGTGACCTACTACCTTCCCACCATTTGCCCTCCAGCGCTGCACCGTTGGGAACTTGGAATCCTCGATCAGTTCCCGGCATTGGTAGAGCACTCCGTCGAGTGGCTCGTGCCGCCACTCAGGAAAAACTTGCTGCTGGGTCATTCGTTGCTCCACACCGGTTGGCGTTTTTCGAGAAACGCCTGTAGGCCTTCCACGGCGTCTTTCGTCTCCATCAGCTCGGCGACATAAACGTGGCCAGCGTGCTGCAGCGCACCATCCGTACGATCCATCAATTCATGACGGAGCGCGTGCTTGGTATGACGCAACGCCGCTCCGCTGTGTCGCGCGATCCGTTTTGCCAAATCAAGCGTCTCTTCCTCTACGCGCTCGTCCGGAACGACGTGCCGGATGATGCCCGCACGTTGGGCATCTCGAGCGTCGATGGGGTCTCCAGTGAATACCAACTCCGCCGCCATGCCCTGCGGACAGTTGTGCGGAAGCATGGCACACGCCGCGGGCGGAAACACACCGAGCATGATTTCCGGCTGCCCGAACGATGCGTCTTGCCCGGCGATCACGATGTCCGCGGCCGCCACCAACTCGAAGCCCGCACCGAGACACCGCCCGCGTACGGCAGCCAACACGGGGAGGGGAAACCCGTGGACGATGCGGATGGTGTCAAGAAACTCAGAGATGAGATCGGGATAGTCGGGCGGAAGATGTTCGCCCACATCGGCGCCCACCGAGAAATGCTTCCCCTCCGCCGAGATCACGACGACGCGCAGGGACTCATCGGTTTCGAGTTCCCGCAAACCTGTTCGTATCTGTCCCAGCACGGCGCGGGTGAGGATGTTCAGGGGCGGATCGGTAAGCACCAGCTGTCCGATCCCGTCCTTGATGGACAGCGTAACCGCACTTGCGTTCATGTCGCGGCTCCCAAAGGCTGGCCGCATTGACCGCAGAACTCGTGGTCGTTAGGGAGATTCTTCGCACCACACCTGGAGCACGCCCGGATCGGAGCGCCCCACGGCGCCTCTGACGATTGACCGTTCGCCATCCGTTGTCGCAACATCGCGAAGTCGGCCGGACGCTTCTCGACGAAGGCGTTCATTCCCTCTGTCGGCTCCCAACACACGTAATGCAACGACAGCCAGTCTTGTGCGTGAGCCACCGTGGAATGCCACGAGAGGTCCTTCCAGAAGTTGAGCTGCGTTTTGGTGTAGCGGGTGCACTCGGGGAAGGACGCGAGCAGCCGCTGTGCAACGTCATCAGTGAACTCGTCGAGTCGGCTCAAGTCGATGCTGTAACCGTCCTTGCCCTTCTGGGCCTGCTTGATCTCTTCGGGCGTAGCCCCATCCACCCACTCGTCTCCGTGCCGCACCGTCGTGACCACCCAGTTAACCAGGCCCCATTCTAGGGCCTGTTGTGCCGAGATCGGTTCGTTCAGGAAGAGGATCTCCCGCGCGCGCTTGTCGCCCACCACGATGGTGAGCCACTGGGTCGCGCCGCCGCAAGCTACCGATCCCACATGCGTCCCCACCTGCTTGATGATGGCGTGCTGGGCCATCACCGTTAGATCGCAGGCCAATTGGCTCTCATTGCCTCCGCCCACGGCCATTCCGTTCAACCGCGCCACCACAGGCTTCCCCGTGCCGAGAATGCTCTCGATGTACCCACGGAACAGCGCCATGTACTTCCAGTAGTCGCGCGGAACCGCGATGTACTTGTCGGCATACTCCTTCACGTCGCCCCCGGTGCAGAACGACCGATCGCCCGCGCCGGTGAAGATGATCACGCCCACGCCGTCGTCGAAGCTGGCGTCGCGGAATGCGGTCGTAAGCTCTTCCAATGCCTCGGTGGAATAGGCGTTGTAGGCGTGAGGACGGTTGATGGTAACCCGCGCCACCCCATCGCTCTTCTCGTACAGGATCTCTTGAAAACCGAACGAATCGGCAGAGCGTGTCTCGAATTTTCTTGTCACTGCGGCTGTCGGCATGTCAGTCCTCCCACTAGGTAATCAGCGAACTCGGTTCCGAGTTCTCGGGCGTCAAAGGATCCTTCGGGCCGATACCACCGCGCAATCCAGTTGATGGCCCCGAGGATGACGAACACCGCAACCTTGGGATCCACCGATCGCAGCTCCCCATCGCGCACTCCCTCCGCTATGATCGAGCGCAACGCCCGCTCGTACCGGTCACGGGCAGCCACCACCTTCCGTTGGTGTTCGGGGGAAAGCGCCGGGACCTCGAAAGCGAGCGGCGAACCCTGGAGCGTATCCGTCATGACACGAACGTGCTCCCGAATGACGTGCCGCAAGCGATCCGAAGCCGTAGTGTGTTGCTCCTGCGCCTCCTTCAAATGGCGCCGCACCTCCGCCAAGGATTCGTGGTGGCACGCGTATAGAATGGATTCTTTGTCAGGGAAGTAGTGATACAAGGCGGTCTTGCGAACGCCCAGCTGCTCGGCGATGTGATCCAGGGTCGTGGCGTGGTATCCCTTTTCCCCAAAGGCCCGAAGGGCAGCGTGAAGTATTTCCACCCGCCGGCGGCGGCGCTTCTCACGAATGTGGGGAGACAGAGTGGCAGTGGATTCGGTTGGAGGCATCGAGGCGAGGGCTCCTAGCTCGTGGTTAATTTGAACGATGATTCAATTTCTCCATGAGCATCTGAAGTTTTGATGAAGATTTCTACAAGATTTCCTTGGGCTGGAAAACCCAGATCCCCCAGACGTCATGGGAGCTTTCCACTCCGCCAGGCTCCGGCCGCTTCACGACAAGTTCATCTTTTCCTTAATGCCTGGGATGTACCGTGCTGAAAGAACAGCGCTCCAGGAGGTCATCATGCCACCCCTCACCGTGCTCGCTATCCTTGCCATCTTCGTGATCCTGGCGCTTTTCGTGAGCCGAATCGAAGGACTCGCCTTTTTCGCTCCGAAAAGCACCACGCGACTGAAGGGGGCAGCCCAGACATTCTGTCTGGACCAGTGCCAAACAGATGACGGTCAGTGCCCGCTCCACGTCGAACCGAAGAACTGCCCGATGTGGGAGTTCGTGAACGCGGATCTGCGGACGGATCTGCGCATCGACCCGTTCCGTCGGCTTGGTGGGGTCGAGAGCTAGGAAGGCGTGCCGAAAACCTACGACGTCGTGATCGTCGGTGGAGGGATCATGGGATGCTGCGTCGCCTTCGAGCTGGCGCAGCGAGGCCTGCGTGTGGCCATATTAGAGAAGGACACGATCTGTGCCGGATCCACCGGCCGGTCGTCGGCGATTATCCGCCAGCACTATTCCAATGAGTTGACCGCGCGGATGGCACTCCACGGCCTGCGTACCTTTCAGCATTTCGACGCGCAGGTTGGAGGGGAGTGTGGCTTCGAGCAAACCGGCTTCATCGCGTTGGTTCCGGCGGGAGACATGGCCGGACTCAAAGCCAACGTTGCATTGCAGCGAAGCGTAGGCATCGACACCGAGTTGCTATCTCCCGAAGCGTTGCGGGACCTATTGCCTGGTGTGCACGCCAGCGACGTAGTGGCCGCCGCATACGAGCCGGAGAGCGGTTACGCCGATCCCCACATCACTACGAACGCCTACGCCAGCGCCGCCCGCCGTCTCGGAGCCGAGATCTTTCAGGACACCGAAGTTACCGGCATTCGGTTCGCCGGCGGCAAGGTCGTGGGAGTAGACACGCCCGGTGAGTCGTTCGATGCGCCGGCGGTCGTGAATTGTGCCGGTCCGTGGGGCGCCCACGTGGCACGCATGGCCGGATTCGTGGCGCCGATCGATGCTTGTCGGATACAGGTAGCCGTGTTCCGGCGTCCCCACCCCCGCTCCGGGTCCCACAGCGCGCCACATCCGGTAGTGCTCGACTTCGTCCACGCAACCTATTTCCGCTCCGAGACGGGCAATCTCTCATTGGTAGGACTGATCGATCCGGCCGAAGCGGACGCCGTGGTGAACCCCGACGACTACAGCGACCGGATCGACAGCGACTTCATCTCCTCCGTGGGGGAGCGCTGGGTTCGGCGCCTACCCGCCATGGAGTTCAGCGAGAGCGTGGGCGGATACGCCGGGCTGTATGCTGTGACGCCCGACTGGCACCCCATCGTTGACGAAGTACCGGAGGGAAGCGGCTGTTTCATCTGCGCGGGTTTCAGCGGTCACGGCTTCAAGCTCGCCCCCGCGGTAGGGCTCATGGCTGCGGAGCTGGTCACCCGAGAAGACTCGCCCGAATTCCCTCACGACATGTTTCGCCTCTCACGCTACGCAGAGGACGATGCCGTGCACGGACAGTACGAGTACAGCATTACAGGATGACGGTCAGCGTGCGGTGTTATGCCGCACGCTTCAGCCGGAGTCCTTTCGGCACCACCACCCGCTCGATCAAGCCGAAAAGATATTGGACGAGCAAAGCGAGTAACGCCGCCGGAACCGCTCCCTCCAAGATCAACGAAGTGTCGTCGAGTCGAATGCCGGTGAGAATCGGCTGGCCGTACCCCCCTGCCCCGATCAATGCACCCAACGTTGCGAAGCCGATGTTGATCACCACTGCCGTCTTCACACCAGCCATGATGGACGGCGATGCTAGTGGCAACTCCACTTGAAGCAGACGGGCCCAGGACGATAAGTCCAGCGCCTCCGCGGACTCTTCGATGGACGGTGGAATGGACACCAAACCGGTGTGCGTATTCCGCACCATCGGGAGGAGGCTATAGAGGAATAGGGCGGCAATGGCAGGCGGGGCGTATATCCCCAAGACGGGAATCATGAACACCAGTAAGGCCAGCGCCGGAACGGTTTGAATCATCCCGACCGCACCGAGTATCCCCTGTCCCAGACGAGGGTTTCTGAACGCCACGATGCCCAACGGGATAGCGACGATGATCCCAAGAGTCATCGAAATGGATACGAGAAAGAGATGTTCCTTCGTTCGGAGCCAGAGCCGGCCCCCAAAACTCACTTCCCGAACGACTCCCGTGATGCTCAACGCTTCCCGCAAAAAAACTCCAGCTACGGCGGTCTCCGCCTCGCCGTCGAGCTTCACCTGTGCATTCATCAGGCTGATGCTCGCCTCGCTCATCGTGTCTTCCAGTCGTCGTAAGGCAGCCGCCACCCCTGGTGCACGCGTCTCTAGATCCGCACGATAGAGGTAAACGGCGTCGTAGGTTCGAAAGAATGAGAGATCGTCCTCCAGAAGACGCAGTCCGTAGTACGATATTTCCGCATCCGTGGTGTAGACATCCATGACGTCGATGTCCCCGCCGTCCAACGCACGGTAGGCCAAGTCGTGGTCCAGTCCCCGTGCGTTGTCTCCGGCGAGTCCGTACGCCCGCCGCAAACTCGGCCACCCGTCTCCCCGGTCCATGAACTCGTTGCTCATGCCGATGCGCAATTCCGGGTGGCCGCGCAAATCTGAAATGGTAGACACGCCGAGTCTGGCTGCGGTCTCCGGCCGCATCCCGATGGCGTACGAATTGTTGAATCCGAGGGGTTTCGTCATGAGAATCCCTCGCTCGCGGAGCGCCGCGCGGAGTTCGTCTTCTGTCTGGAGATCCAACTCGGCGAGGATTTCCTGGATTATAGTGCCCGTGTACTCGCCATACACGTCGATGTCTCCAGACATCAGGGCGTTGAAGAGGACGCGTGTACCTCCCAGCTCACGGCGGTGGTCGGCCACATACCCGGCGTTTCGCACAACCCCCGCCGCAATCTCTCCCAGGATGACCGCCTCGGTGAAGCTCTTCGATGCGATGACGATGGTCGACGCAGGATCCTGAGCTGCCAGCGGACTCGCGATGAGTGTGGCTACGAGTACGCGCTGAATCTGCAACAGTCTGCGACCCATCTGCGAAGCTCTGCGGCTCACGAAAGCAGATGTCCCCGTTGCGCGTTTACGAACTCCGTCACGAACGGATCCGCCGGCTCTCGCGTCATGCTCTCCAGAGATCCTTGTTGTATCACCCTTCCCTCCCGCATCAGCACAATCCGGTCTCCGAAGAACACCGCTTCCGACAAGTCGTGCGTCACCAGCGTTACCGTCTTACCCAGCGTCTTGAAGATATGGCGGAGGTCTTCCTGGAGGCTGAACCGGATCATCGGGTCCAGGGCGCCGAGTGGCTCGTCGAGGAGGAGCACGTCGGGGTCGAGCATCAGCCCGCGCATCAAGGCCACGCGCTGTCGTTGTCCGCCGGAGAGCTCGACCGGATAACGATCCAGCCCGTCGCTGGGAAAGTTGGTCAGCTCGCACAGCTCCTCGAGTCGCACCGCGATCCGCGCAGTGGACCACTTCAGAGTTCGGGCCTTGAGGGTGACGTTCTCCCTGGCGGTCATGTGGGCAAACAAACCCCCGTCTTGGATCACGTACCCCACTCGGCGGCGCACCTCGGAGACGGTCTCACGCGTCACGGGTATTCCGTCGAACAGCACTCGGCCGGAGTCCGGCACCGCCAATCCCAGTAGCAGGCGCAGGGCCGTGGACTTCCCGCAGCCGCTAGGCCCGATGAGGACCGCGGTTTCCCCGGCCCGAACGAGCAGGTCAAGGTCGTCGATGACCCGCCGGCCGGCGTAGGATTTGGTTACGGATTCGAGGCGCAGCATGGATGGAAGATAGCCCTGGGAGAACCGCCGTCCATGTGACGTCCAAGAGGCCAAACGACTAACAGCCTTGGTTCGTTTCAGTCACATACGTTCTGGCCGCACAGGCGACGGCTCGCCTCGAAACGCCCAGAGCACCATCTTTGCGGCAAAGGATGGGAGGCAGCCCAAGCTATGACGGAAAGCGGTAGGTTCACGGGTGGCGCGGGCCGTCTACGTGTTTCCGCCCTCGGGTGCGGCGCCGTGTTGCTCGCGCTCCTAGGGTGGATCGGAGTAGAGTGGCTCCGGTGGCCCAGCGTGGCAGCTCTCCAGAACGCCACACCGGAAACCACGGCGTTCCTCGATCGCTACCGCGCCCGCCGCAACCTGGAGCCTGATCTTCCGCCACTTCGCTGGGAGTGGACCGAAGCGGTTTCCCCATTCCTTGCCCGCGCCGCGGTCGCCGCCGAGGATCTGGAGTTCTTCTCGCACGCTGGGTTTTCCACGCACGAGATCGGCGTCGCCATTCGCGAGGCCATTGCCGAGGGCGAGGTTCCACGGGGTGCCTCCACAATTACCCAACAGCTGGCCAAGAACCTGTGGCTCTCGTCGTCGCGGAATCCATCGCGGAAACTCAAGGAAGCGCTCCTCACGGTGCAATTGGAAAGACACCTGACCAAGGACCGCATCCTCCACCTCTACATGAACGTTGTGGAGTTCGGGACCGGGATCTATGGAGCGGAGGCGGCGGCGCGGTACTACTTCGGCAGACGGGCGGCGGACCTCAACCCCCTAGAAGCGTCCCAGCTCGCCGCGTCGCTCCCGCGGCCGTCGAGTTGGAATCCCAACTCCACGTCGGGGGCCTACTGGGCCCACGTGGACCGCGTGTGGGACCGGATGCGGAAAGCCGAATTTCTGGACCGTCACATCCCAGGCTCGGCCATCACACCAGACGCTATTATTCGGCGCCGGTGACGCAGGCAACGCACTCCGTGCCTGTATCGTGAATTTCAGGACGCGGAAGGAAGACGGGGACTTCTTGGTGGACGAGGTGCTGCGGGTTGGAACCAACGTGGAGTAGCGCTCTCCATGGGCCCGTGGGTGTCGCACCATAATCTCATGCACGAGTTCGTCGATCTGCGTAATATTGAATTCAGGTACCTTCTGTGCGTCCGAAGTGACGGCACAATGGCGCCGTGGAGGAATATTCAAGGAGCAAACATGGCATTCAAGATCCGCCGAGTCGACTACTTCTATACGATGGTACGGGATGAACCCGGTGAGGCGTACAAAATACTGTCCCGGCTTGCGGAATTGGGGGTCAACCTGGTGGGGTTCACCGCGGTTCCAGTGGGACCGATGCATACGCAGATGACGATGTTTCCCGAGGATGCATTGAAGTTGGTGGACGCGGCGACAAAGGCAGGGCTGGACCTGGACGGGCCCTACCATGCATTGCTCGTTCAAGGCGAGGATGAGTTGGGCGCATTGGCCGGTATCCATGAGCAGCTCTATCGAGCGAATGTCAACGTGTACGCGTCAACCGCCGTTGCTGCAACAACCGGCAACTACGGCTGCGTCATATACGTCAGGCCGGACGAGTTTGAGCGCGCGGCGAATGCACTGGAGGTATGACATCCTATGCGTCCCGGTAGCTACATCCACGCGCCAGGGGCCGCGTGGCAGGGTGAGGCGATATCTTCAACACATGGCCTCCAGCGCCCTCTCTCACGTCATCGGCTTCGACGACGCCCCCTTCCCCCGCAACCACCGGGGTAACGTACGCGTTCTTGGAGCCGTCTTTGCAGGACTCCGCCTCGAGGGTGTGGTTTCGGGAGTTGTGCGCCGGGACGGACTGAATTCCACCAGAACCCTGGCGCGGCTCGTTGCCGACTCCAAGTTCGGTTTACAGTTGCAGCTCATCCTCCTGCAGGGAATCGCTCTCGCCGGGTTCAACGTGGTCGACTTACACGGCCTCTGTCAGCTGACCGGTTTACCCGTCATGGTCGTGACACGTCGTGCGCCTCGGCCCAAGAAAGTCCGCGACGCACTTTCCCGCCTACCGGGCGGCGATCGGAAGTGGGCATTGATCGAGAGGCTGGGCCCGATGGAACCCGTGGCTGATGTGTACGTGCAGCGCATAGGATTGAGCGTGGCAGACGCCGGGCGGGTGATCCGGCGACTGGCCGTCCATAGCAGGATTCCCGAGCCACTGCGCACCGCCCATTTGATTGCAGGCGGGATCGTGGCCGGAGAGAGTCGCGGGCGGCCGTAGGCGCCGGGATGACCCTCACCCCAATGTTTCGATTCCTCCGGCACGTCAGCATCACCGTGGCTCGCATCGAAAACAACCGTGCAGTCGGGTACGATGTGTTCGCCGAGGGATGGCTTCAGGGACTACGGGCGTGGGGCCGGCCTGCCGACGTGCTGGTGATGCCCGACGGGGCGCTACTGGTGTCGGACGATCGGCAGGGGGCTATCTATCGGATCTCTTACGGTGAGAAGTAAGAGGTCCCCTCTCACGCCTCGCTGCTCACCGCCGAGCGGGCAAGCTGCTGCACGCGCCCGTGCCCGTCACGGGTGAAGCGGGAGAGGACCTTGGCGGCTTGGGGACCGGAGATCTGCTTCAGCGCCAT
>JADFIT010000071.1 GCA_022566515.1 Gemmatimonadota bacterium | reverse complement strand
AAGCCGCGTGGGCGGACACGATCCACCATGGTGCCGCCCGCCATCAAGCGGGTGGCGATGGAAGAGGATCTGCCCGTGCTACAGCCCTCACGGCCTAGCGAAGCGGAGTTCCTGGACGCTTTCCGCACGATCGCACCCGACATCGGCGTGGTGGTCGCGTACGGCCACATCCTGAAACCCGAACTCCTGGCCATTCCACCATCGGGATTCATAAACGTTCACGCGTCGCTGCTCCCCCAGCTACGGGGCGCAGCACCAATCCAACACGCCATCCTGCAGGGATTGGAGGAAACCGGCATCTCCATCATGAGATTGGAGGAGGGACTCGATTGTGGACCGGTACTCCAACGGGTGACGTCGCCGATTGCACGTGACGAGACGTGGGGTGAAATGTCGGCGCGCATGGCCGAACTCGGCGCCCTGGCGCTCGTTGAGGCACTGCAGCTCATCGAGCTAGGGGAGGCACGGTGGGAGCCGCAAGATCATGCGAAGGCAACCCTGGCCCCGAAGATCACACGCGACACGGCGAGAATAGATTGGAACCGCCAAGCCGACGATATTGCACGGCTGGTGCGCGCAATGGACCCCTACCCAGGGGCATGGGCCGAGCTGGACGGATTGCCAATCAAGCTATTCGGCCCTCGGAGAGCCGACGTGGTGTCCACGGCCGGCGTACCCGGCCAAGTAGTCGAAACACGCCCGGCTTTCGTGGTTGCCACAGGTAAAGGGGCCTTGCAATTCCTCGACGTGCAGCCCGCTGGCAAGAGACGGATGGCAGCTACCGAATGGGTCAAGGGCCGCGGCGCGACGGTCGGCCGCCGTTTCGAGTGACCACTCCTCCGCCCCGACTCCACGCGATCACCAATAGCACCATCCTGGACCTCCCCGACCTCTGCCAGCGAGCCGAATGGATCGGTCGCTCCCCACTGGTCGCCCTCCATGCGCGGGCACGCGATCTCCCAGGCCGGAAGCTGGCCGGGCTCGCAGAATTGATGCAGCGGGCTGCCAGGGCCGCCCAGGCGCGTGTTTTTGTGAACGACCGCGTAGACGTCGCCCTGCTGGTGGAGGCTCACGGCATTCACCTGCCCGCTGACGGCCTCTCAGTTTCCCAGGCGCGCTCTCTGGTCGGGCCCGGCATGTGGATCGGCCGATCGGCGCACGATGCGGATGGGGCAATGCGGGCGGCCGACGACGGCGCGGACTACGTCTTTCTGGGCCCAATCTGGGAAACCCCCTCTCACCCCGGGCGCCCCGGCATCGGTGTCCAGACCATCGAACGAACCCAGCCGGCACGGATCATCGCTATCGGAGGCGTGACGGCCGATCGCGTGGAACAGTGCGTGAACGCCGGAGCCTATGGCGTCGCTGCCATCTCCGCCCTCTGGCAGGCCGACGACCCCGGTTCGGTGGCGGCTGCGATGCTGCTATTATTAGGGAAGGGTTGACACATGACTGCGTCCATCAAGATCACCGTCAACGGCGACACCAGAGAGTTCGACTCCAAGAGTTCCTTGGACGACCTCTTGCGGGTCTTGGACCTCGACCCACGAATGGTCGTGGTCGAGCACAACAGAAGCATTGTCCGCCGGCCTCAGCTCGCAGCGACGCCGCTGGAGGACGGTGACAGCGTCGAACTGGTCCATTTCGTGGGTGGCGGATGAGCCGCTCGAGGATTGATATATCATGACCACTTCGGTCAGCGCCCAAACAGATTCTCCACTGACAATCGGCGGCCGTGCGTTTCGGTCTCGACTCATGGTGGGCACCGGGAAATACACCGACAACCAGACGATGGTCGATGCCATCGAAGCATCGGGGGCGGAAATCGTCACCGTGGCGGTGCGACGCGTGGACTTGGACCGCTCGCAGCAAGAAGGCATCCTCCATCACCTGGACCCCGACAAGTTTTTTCTCCTGGCCAACACTGCGGGATGCTTTACAGCCGACGAAGCAATCCGCTACGCGCGACTGGGACGGGAGGCCGGGTTCAATGAGTTCGTGAAACTCGAAGTCATCGGAGATCGCGAAACCTTGATGCCAGACAACGTCGGGCTCATCGAAGCCGCCACTACGCTGGTCCAAGAGGGTTTCCAAGTCATGGCGTACACCAACGACGACATCGTGACCGCGCTGCGGCTGGAAGACGCCGGATGTGCCACGGTCATGCCACTCGCTTCCCCGATCGGCAGCGGGCTCGGCTTGTTGAACCCCTACCACATTCGCACTATCAAACAACGCCTGTCAGTGCCGGTGATCGTGGATGCCGGTGTCGGTACGGCATCCGACGCATGCGTTACCATGGAACAGGGGGTGGACGGGATTCTCATGAACACCGCAATCGCCAAGGCTGATGATCCGGCGGCGATGGCCCGAGCCATGCGTTTGGGCGTCGAAGCCGGGCGCCTGGCATACCTGGCCGGCCGCATGGAACGGCGAGAGGTAGCCATACCTTCCAGCCCCACGACGGGCCTCCTCGACTGACCGTGGCTGCCGGCACGGGACCGCGGGAAGCAGCACTCGGCGTCCTGCGGGCGGTGCGCGCTGGACAGCACTTCAACCGCGCTCTCGACACCACGATCACTGCGCTTTCCGAGCCCGACCGCAGGCTCGCCCACGAGATCGCCGCAGGGGTTCTGCGGGAGCGTGCGGGCCTCGACAGCCGGATACAGACTGCCCTATCGAAGCCCAAGAAGCGCTTGCCCGAGGACGTGCGGGACGTGCTCCGCATCGGCGTCTACCAACTTTCATACCTCGACCGCGTGCCGTCTTACGCAGCCGTCCAGAGCACCGTCGATTTGGCAAGAACAGAATGCGGCAACAAATTCGTTCCCCTCGTCAACGCCGTCTTGCGGAAGGTCTCCACGGAACCCGACGAGAAAACGCCCCGCGGACCGGGAACTCCCACTAACCTCGCCGCCCGCTTCTCGCACCCGCAGTGGCTGGTCGAGCGGTGGTGGACGCACTACGGGGCTGAGAAAACGGAGCAATTGCTGCGTCACAACAACTCACGCCCGCCCCTGGTAATCCAGCCTGCCCGATGGACGGCCGATCAGTTGCGCTCAGCCCTGCAGACAGCAGGCATCGAGCACGCCCAGTGCCCCTCGGGTTTCGGCTTTTCGGTAGTGGCCCGGGTTCAAGCCTTGCCGGGCTATGCGGAGGGTGGGTTCATTGTGCAGGACTCGACACAGCGCCAACTGTTGGACTTCGTCGCCGCGCCCTTGTCGGGGGCTCGAGTGTGGGACGCGTGCGCTGCGCCAGGCGGCAAAGCGGCCCTGCTGGCCGCGTACGGTACGGTCCTCGCGTCGGATGTCTCACTCGGTCGCATGGAGCGGCTGCGGCAAAACCTGAAACGCACCGCACCGTATGTATGGAAAGCGGCGGCCGACGCCCGTTTCGCGCCGGTCTTGGCCGAAACGATGGACCTCGTGCTGGTTGACGCTCCATGCAGCGCGACGGGAACGATGGCACGCCATCCAGACGCCCGCTGGCGACTGTCACTTTCCCGCATCGACGCCATGGTGCGCCAGCAGGCCGATATCCTTGCCGGGGTCGCGGCGGCGGTGAAGGCCCGAGGACTGCTCGCCTACCTCACCTGCTCGATGGAGCCGGAGGAAAACGAACTGCAAGTCGACCGATTCCTAGAGCAACACCCTGACTTCGAGCGAGACGGCGGAGACCTATTTGTCTTCCCCTCGACAGACGGGGCAGATGGCGGCTTCGCCGCCCGGATGCGACGGGCGGCATGAAGGTACGCAGACGAACGTCCTCGGGCCCCAGGGTGGGGATGATCTTGGATTGGCTCAAACCGGGAGCGTGGTTGGCGGCTCTGTCTCACGGGCACGAGCGGAGGTTGTTCCTGGGGAGCTTCACCGTATTCCTGCTGGCGGGCTATTTCCTGGCGGCGCTGCTCCTGTTCCCCGCACCCTTTTTCGCCGAGACCATGGCGGTGCCGGACTTGACCGGGATGTCGCGAAGCCAAGCCGAGGAAGCTCTCCAGGCCCGGGCGCTCGTTGCGGGAGACCTCGAATCAGTCAAACATCCGACGGTGCCGGCCGGGAGTATCGTGTGGCAGGACCCGCCTGCCGGCGTGGTCGTTCCGGAAGGCACGTCCATCCAACTGTCGGTGAGCCAAGGTCCCCAGCAGATCCCCGTCCCGGATGTGGCGAACTACACCGGGGAGCTGGCTCGCTTGTTGATCGAGTCGGCCGGGCTCACTCCAATCATAGATTCCGTCCAAACCCCTTTGCCGAGAGGGGAGGTTGAGAACACGCGCCCCCGGGCAGGGGCTTCCCTAAGACCAGGCGACGTGGTCCGGATACTGGTGAGCATCGGGCCGGCGACTGTCGTGGTGCCGAATCTCGCAGGCATGACTTTGGAGCAGGCACGAGATACCTTGGAAGCGCTGGGGCTGGTATGGGGCGAGTTTTTTCCCGCCACCTCACGCGCACAGGCAACAGGAACGATCTTTCGACAGCAGCCGCCCGCAGGCACTCTCACGGCACCGGGCAGCCGCGTCACCGGCTGGTACGTGAGAGAGAACCAGTAAATGGCCAACACCATCCGCATCGCTCCGAGCGTCCTCAGCGCCGATCTCGGCCGACTGGCCGAGCAGGTCCGCATGCTGGAGGCTGGAGGAGCCGATTGGATCCACGTGGACGTCATGGACGGGCAGTTCGTCCCGAACCTGACGTTCGGAGCCCCCCTCATCAAGGCGCTTGGGCGGATTACGGACCTTCCGCTCGATGTACACTTGATGGTTCTGGAACCAGAGCGGTACATCGAGCCGTTTGTTGAAGCGGGAGCCTCCTTGTTCACGTTTCATCCCGAGGCGACGGTCCATGTGCAGCGTCACCTGGCCGCGGTCCGAGAGTGCGGCATGCGGGCGGGTTTGGCGCTCAATCCGAGCACTCCTCTGTCCTTCGCCGAAGAGGTAGTGGACGACATCGACCTGCTGCTTATCATGAGCGTGAATCCGGGCTTTTCCGGACAGTCGTACATCACGAATGTGACCGCCAAGATCCGCCGGGCGCGTACACTGCTGGACCACCATGGGAGCGGGGCGTTTTTACAAGTTGACGGCGGCATTTCGCCCGAGACAATCGGTGCGGCAAAGGGAGCCGGTGCGGATACGTTCGTCGCAGGTTCGGCGATCTTTTCCGCGTCCGATCCGGCGGCGATGATCGGTGAGCTGCGCGATCGATGCAAAGAAGGAGTGTCCGTATGACCAGCAGTACCTCGAAGGGACAGTGGATTGCGGTAGGCGTCATTCTCACTCTGCTGGCCGGCGCGCTGGGGGTTGGCGTGCTGTTGATGGAAGACATCAAGCAGGTGACGACCGGCGTGGAGGCCCCCGATTTCAACGCCGTGAACCTCGTAACCGGCGACAGCGTCACTCTCGCCGATTACCGAGGGGAGGTCGTGCTGCTCAACCTGTGGGCCACATGGTGCGGCCCGTGCCGGTGGGAGATGCCTTCGATGGAGCGCCTATACCAGGAATTGGGCCCAGCCGGCCTCAAGATCGTAGCAGTGAGCGTGGACCAGGTGAGTGGCGACGAGGTCATGGAATTCGCCAACGAGCTCGAGCTCACCTTCGACATTCTGCACGATCGCAGCGGGCAAATCGAAATCGATTATCAGGCCACCGGTCTTCCGGAAACCGTGATCATCGACCGGCAAGGAGTAATCGTCCACAAGGCGATCGGGCCGGTGGAGTGGGATGAACCGGTGCAGCAGGCCCGATTGCGCCGTCTACTGGGAATAGCAGAAGCGCCCGATGCCACGGCCGAGGAGACCACCGACGCGACGCCGGCCCAGGGAGATGCATCGGGGGGGTGATGCGGTTCGATATCAGGCAGGCCGTCGTCACGAATTGGCCGATCAAGCTGACCGCGCTGGCGTTGGCCACCGTGCTTTGGGCGGCCCTTTCGGCCGAGCAGCCCGCCACCCATCTAATTCCGGTTCGGCTGGACGTTCAGACACCCGCCGACCGCGTTCTCGCGAAGGAGATCCCGCAGGTGCAGGTCCTCGTCGGAGGTGCTGCACGTGAACTCCTCAAGCTGTACGCCGACCCGCCCGTTATCAGAAAGACAGTACCGGATTCCGTAACCGAATCCACCCTCACGATAGATCTCTCGCTGGAAGACGTGATATTGCCCCCGAACGCGGACGTAACTTTGCAGCGCATTACACCGCGGCGTCTCGTCGTGATTTTGGACGACCTGCATCGTCGCTCGGTTCCAATCGTGTCTCGCGTCAATATCGAGCCCGCTTCGGGGTTTGTATTTCTGGGATTGCGTGTGCTGCCGGAGAGCGTTTCTGTCATTGGGCCCGAGGCGCAGGTTGACCGGATCGGCACTGTGTACACGGTGGCGCTCGATCTGGAGGACGTGCGAAGCACGGTGCGGAGGGCGGTTGCCATAGATACGACGGCGTTTGGCGTGGTTCGGCTCTCGCAACCGGAAGTCGAAATAGAGGCTCGCATAGATAGGATCACACAACGTACGATAGGTGGCGTACCCGTCGTAATCGGCGGCGGCGTGTGGGGAAGCGAGCCGGCCACCGTCCAGGTCGCGGTCCGCGGCCCGGCTTCGAGGCTCGCCACGCTCAACCGAGACAGCCTCCTCGTAACGGCCACTGCGGCGACGGTCGAAGGCGAGATGTTGGCGCTCAGTGTACGCCCTCCCACAGGCCTGACAGCCACCGTCTCGCCGGATTCGGTAAAGGCTCAGCGGATCATCCAGTGAGCGAAGTAGTTCTCGGCATCGAGACGTCGTGCGACGAAACGTCAGCCGCTATCCTGGTTGCCGACGGTGCGAGAGCGGAGTTGGCGAGTGTCGTCATCCTCTCCCAAGACGTTCATGAGATCTTCGGCGGCGTCGTGCCCGAATTGGCGAGCCGGGCTCATCTGCGTGCCATGGGACCAGTGGTGGACCGCGCGTTGGCAGAGGCCGGTGTGCCGTTGAGCGCCGTGGATTCGATTGCGGTAACCGCTGGTCCGGGACTCGTAGGCGCCTTGCTCGTGGGCGTATGTTATGCCAAAGGTTTGGCGTCAGCGGGAAACCGCCGCCTCATCGGAGTGCATCATCTCGAAGGCCACTTGTTCGCTGCGACGCTGGAGGATCCCGACCTTGCTCCCCCGTTCGTCGCATTGATCGTATCGGGGGGACACACCGTGTTGCTCGACGTTCCCGCGTGGGGACGGTACCGCCTGCTGGGTCAAACGAGAGACGATGCTGCAGGTGAGGCTTTCGACAAAGTCGCCAAACTCCTTGGACTCGGCTACCCAGGTGGCCCGGTGATCGAGAAGCTGGCGAAAACCGGCACCGACCGATTTGCGTTTCCGCGCCCCTTGATGAACAACGGCTTGGACTTCTCCTTCAGCGGGTTGAAGACGGCGGTGCTCTACAAGACGAGAGAGCTCGAAGATCTCGACAGCGAGCGTCCGGACATTGCGGCATCGTTTCAAGCGGCGGTGTTCGACGTGTTGATCAACAAGGTGATGCTAGCCCTCGAGCGAACCGGTTACCGCACGGTGGTGCTGGGGGGCGGTGTTGCCTGTAGTCGGACTCTCACCGCCCGAATGGCCGCGGCAGTAGAGGGACGCGCCCGTGTAGCCGTCGCCCAGCCCCGCTTGAACGCTGACAATGCGGCCATGATCGCCCGCGCAGGGTGGTTTCACCTCGATAACGGCCGTCACAGTGATTCCTATCTCGACGCCGATCCCCGCATGCCGTGGCCGGGCCTCGAGCGAGACCGCGAACCTTTTCCCACTACTACGGAGCCATGACCACTTACCCACTGGTATTCAACATCGGCCCCATCGAGATCACAGGATACGGCCTCATGATGATGGTTGGGTTTCTCACGGGCGGCTGGGCCATCCAACGCGAACTCCGACGTCGAGGCCTGAACGAGGACTACGCATCGGACATCGTGGTTGCCGCAGTGATCGGCGGGATCATCGGTGCGAAACTCTGGTACGTCGTCCTCACCCAAGACCCGGGAGCGCTGATTTCGCGGAGCGGGCTCGTGTGGTACGGCGGGTTCATCGGCGGTGCGGCGGCGATTTACCTGAATGGATTGCGCAAGCGCGTCCCGACACGAATCACGTGTGATCTGGGTGCACCGGCTCTCGCGGTAGGATACGCGTTGGGGCGCGTCGGGTGCTTCCTCGTGCAAGACGACTACGGAATTCCTACGAGCCTCCCGTGGGGAATGAAGTTCCCAGAAGGCCTGCCACCATCCACCGCGTTGCGGTTGAACTCGGACTACGGTATCCCGATTCCGGACGGCGTCAACCCGCTGGAAGTGTTGGCCGTCCATCCTACGCAGCTGTATGAGGCGGCGGCGATGCTGGTGGTGTTTTGGGCGCTGTGGCGCCTTCGCACGCACGTGAGAGGGGCCGGCTGGCTATTCGGCGCTTATCTTCTGTTCTCCGGCACTGAGCGGTTCTTGATAGAGTTCATCAGGGCAAAGGATGACAGGTTCCTCGCAGGATTCACCGTCGCCCAGGTGGCCAGCGTCATCATCGCAGCTGTCGGCGTGCTGTTGATGGCACGGTGGGCCAAGCGAGACCAGCTCACAATTCCGGCGAACTCGTTCCTTCGGGTGCCGGAGCGTACGTGAACGGCCCGATCACGATCAGCGCCCTGCACTCTTCTCTCCCGCATCGGCCCCGCCCACGAGAATTACCACTGCTGCAGCCGATCGGGTCGAATGCGTGAGTGACACCAGCGCGTCGGTGGCATTGAGCCTGGCTGCTGCGGCCTTCGCGCGACCGTGGAACTGCAAGGTCGGACTCCCGTCGCCGTTGAGGACGATTTCGCTGTCGCGCCACCCCACGGCTCTGGCGTTTCCCGCCCGCTGGAGCGCCTTGTACGCCGCTTCCTTCGCCGCCAGCCGCGCCGCGATGTGTTGAGCTGGTCGTGGCATGCTCATGCAATACGTGCGTTCCCTCTCGGTCAACAAGCGGCGGATCGCACGCTCGCCGTGACGACGCAACAGCTGCTCCACCCGTTCGATGTCCACGAGGTCCACTCCGACCCCCAACGCGTTCATCATGCCGCTGCTTGGGAGGTTGGGTTCCACCACGCTACCTAGACACCACGGCACGCCACACTACCGTCGCCCAGGTCGGAAGCGGGATGACACCTCCCCACACCAACCCACCCCATGCGGCAACAGCCGAACCCAGAACGCCTACCAGATACACCGGCCAAAGCGGCTTGCGCCACCGGGAAATCTCGTCGCCGACCTTGCGCCACACACCGATCTCATGGTCCGCGGCCCCCTCCAGCGCCATCCACGCCTCCTCCATACGCCGCGCCGCGGTGAGTTGTGCCTGTTGCCACGCTGCTAGATTCCCGCGGTCAGAGACGGCCCCGTCAAGCAACATCGCTCCCTGGCGTTCGATCTCGTCGAGCGCGGGAATGAGCGCTGCTCCCGCGGATCCGAGGCGCGCCCCCATGGCGCGGCGCTCGACTTCGTCTATCGCTACCCTGCTCCGCAGCCGTCGCGGCATGCGAACGGCCGCCGCTTCGGCTTCGAGGTGAGCCGTCAAGCGGTCTACCAGCTCCTCGGCGATCGGGCCCACGGCCTCCTCCCACACCGCAAGCCACGCGTCGCGTCCCAGTGAAGCCAACGCTGGGGAGCGCTCGCCGTTTACGGCGAGGCGGCGGGCCTCTCCTCCCATCTCGATGATCTTGGTGGCCAGGCGATACCGCTGCGAATCGAGCGAGAGGCCCTCCATGTTGCGGCCGGTGCCGGTGATCAATTTCCCTAGTGATGGCCCGAGTTCGGGAATGCGGAGAGGGATGCCGAGCTTCGGATTGCTCATGCAAAGATTTTCGCTAGCACGCGATCCGTATCAGACAGATCCTCGAACACGGCAAACGGCCCGGCCGCGCTTAGCTCGTCGGCAGTATAGAAGCCGGTCGCCACGGCAATCGCGCGGGCGCCCACCGATTCTCCGCAGGTCACGTCTGCCGGCGTGTCACCGATGATCACAATTTGCTCACCTTCGGGAGGCTCGCCTATCACGCGTGCGGCACGTGCCACAGCGACTCCGGGCAATTCACTTCGCTCCGCCGCGTCCGAACCAAACGCCCCAACTCTGAAACGATCAAAATCGATCCCCACGGAGCCGAGTTTGAGCCGGGCACCGGCGACGACGTTACCGGTCAACAACCCCAACACGGCATCCGACCGAATCTCGATCGCGTCGAGCAATTTCCTAACACCGGGAAAAATGTGCGGCGCTCGCTGGCCGCCTGCCAACTCGCCCGCGAGTATTTCGACGTACCTATCGCACACCGCTTGAATGTGCGGTTGGCTTTCCGCGTGAGGGTGCCCGGCGGCGCGCATGAGTTCGTGAACGATCTGGGGATCGGTCTTGCCATCGAACCGATATCCGTCGATTGGCCCGGTGGTACCCATCTCGGCCATCAGCGCACTGCGAATGGCGCTCCGCCCGGCACCGTCGGACCACAGCAGCGTTCCATCTATGTCAAAAAGGATCAGCTTCATCAATTGATGGGTATCATATTCCGGCCCTCTTACTCGCTGCTAAGATCGGCCGACCCCATTTGGACGTCCGCCTTCTCCGCGCAGGATTTGCATCGAGTCACTCCCCGTAGAGAACATATGAGACATACAAACGTCCCGCACTCCTCACACGGGTAGCCCTCCGAGGCGCGCTCTTCATTGCCACACGCGCGGCATACCATGCCATCGGTCTCTCTTGCCATGGTCACATGTCCAGGCCGTACACCTTGATCTTCTTGATGAGGGTGGCACGCGAGATACCGAGGTCCCGCGCAGTGTGCGTGCGGTTGCTATTGTTGTGTCGCAACGCCAGTGCAATCTGCCGCTGCTCAACGTCCTTGAGCGTCAACACCTCGTACCGCGTTTCTATCGGAGAGACATTGCGGCGGATCTCCACCGGCAGATGCTCCAAGCCGATCCGCGAGCGCCCCTGTGCGAGAATGAGTGCGCGCTCCAACACGTTGCGCATCTCTCGAACGTTACCGGGCCATCCGTAAGCTACGAGACGTTCCACCGCCATCGTCTCTATGACCGGCTGCGATCCTGCCGCGCCTTTCCACAACTTTGCAAGCAGTCGTTCGAGCAGGGCGAGGCGGTCCTCTTGCGTGCGTTCGCGCACCGGGGGAAGGTGGATAGTGAGCACATTGAGGCGGTAATACAAATCATCGCGGAACGTCCCGGCCTCCACCGCCTCCGCCAGATTGGTGGCGGTGGCGGCAACCAAGCGAACGTTCACGGAAATCTCACGCGTTCCCCCGACGCGGCGGAATGACTTTGATTCGAGAACACGCAGCAGTTTCGGTTGAAGCTCTGGTGCCAGATCGCCTATGGAATCCAAGAATACCGTCCCACGGTCAGCGAGCTCGAACAAGCCGGGTCTCTGGTCACCACCTCCTGAAACGACGTCCTTCTCCATCCCGAACAACTCGGTGTCCAAGAAGGCTGCGGTCAAGCTGCCGCAGTTTACATCCACAAAAGGCTCTTTCGCCCGGTTCGACATGGCGTGTACCATGTGCGCGATGTACCCTTTGCCGGTTCCGCTATCGCCGGTAATCAGTGCGGTGGTGTCGTCGCTGGAGGCAAGGAGTTCTATCTGGCGGGCGATTTCACGCATCTGGGGAGATGATCCCAGCGAGGAAAGGTCGACGTCGGGATTAGTCCGGGCCAGCAGCATCCCTACGCCACGTCGCATCCGCACCTTATCACGCACACGATCTACGGCGAGCAACAAATGCGGCATATCCACCGGCTTCGTGAGGAAATTCTCCGCGCCGAGTTGCATTGCCTGCACTGCGATCTGTACGTCGTTCTGACCCGTCAACACGATCACGGCCGCATCGTGCTCTTTGAGAGTTTCCAGAACACTGAACCCGGAGATTCCCGGGAGTCCCAGGTCTAGAAGCACGACCTCCGGCGTGTACTGTTGGTACCGATCGAGGGCCGCTTCGCCGGACGCCTCAAGCAGGACCTCGTACCCGGAGCGCTCGAGGTACGTGCCAACCGCCCGAAGGATCGCCGGGTCGTCGTCGATCAATAGAATGGATTGGTCCATAGACCCTGCCGAACGAAAGGAGATCTAAGTTAGCGTCATTCGCCTGGGACCAACACCGATAGCCCTCTATCCACAACGGTGACGGTAAACGGGGTTTCGCCGCCAACCTCGCCATCGAGCTGAACCAGACGCTTGGGTTGGGCTTCCACCTTCACCTCCCGCCCCCGAAATCGGCGGATGGCGTCACCATCGACTCGCTGGCGGAACATCTTCCACACGACGCCCGCCGCCTGCAATGCCCCAGTTGCCTTGAGCACTACCACATCAAGCTGGCCGTCGTCCAACGCGATGCCGGGGGCCAGGCTCAGGAACGGGGGGATGAACTGCGGGCAGTTGGCAACCACTACGGACGTCGCCTCCACATCGAAGGTGTCACCATCCACCGTCAGGCGGTAGGGCACCGGGGCGGTGCTGTGGACGAGGGCATATGCGCGTACCACATACGCTGCGAAGCCCCAGCGCCGCTTTGCTGCGCCGGACGTGCGCGCCATCAATTCTGCGTCAAACCCCGACCCGCATGCAACGGCAAAATACCGGGGGCCACTGCCGTTGTCGAACCGCCCCAAATCGATGGCCCGCGACCGGCCCCGAGCAATCACCCGGGCCGCTGCCGCCGGATCCCGAGGCAATCTGAGGTTCCCCGCCAGAAGGTTGCCCGTGCCGCCAGGGATCAGTCCGACAGGAATGTCGTGGCCGACGATCCCAGCCACGGCTTGCATAACCGTGCCATCACCCCCATAAACCGCCACCGCGTCCACTCCGTCTCGCGCGCCGGCACGCGCGACCCGGGCTGCGTCACCGTGGCCCGTCGTCTCGACGACGTCGACGCTACAGCCCTCCCGCTCCAGCACGGAAACAACCCTTCTCGTCACACCTCTTCGAGTGCGCGCGGCGGCGGGATTAATGATGAGAAGAATACGGCGCACTAGTATCGCTTTTCCCAGAACAGATCCAAGCCGAACTGCGACCTGCTAGAATAGAAAGCACCTCCGGTGAGCGTACACGCATTCACGGGATCCCTGCTGGCTGCAAAGTGCCAGTTGGGGCTGAACCTGTACTCCAGGCTCGCGCCAAAGTTGCTCGTGAGCCCCCGCTGCTGCTGCTGGCAAATGCGTGGACTCAGTGTGACGAATGTCTTTTCACTCCATCGCCACCCCAAGGCAATCTCGGTGCCCGAAAGGCCTTGTGTCGGAGGACGGATACGGAAGTAATCTAGCGGCAAGCCGAGGCCGGAAATCAACGGACTCACCAGCTGGCTGGACAAGGCTCCCAGAATCTCCAGGGGGACAGCACCCCCACTGATTTCCACGCTTGGCGCATTGAAGAGAAGGTAGGAAATGATCTCGTCCTGTGGGAGCTCGGGCCGCACATCGCTGGTCAGGGTAATCACCGGCGAGTACAGCGTTCCACCAACATTGACAAACACCTCGATGTCCTGGCCCCTGGTCGTGCGAACAACGTACCGCCCATCGATATCGATGTCCGCATTGAGGTCCGGCGTGCCGAAGTATTGCACCTGGCCACCAGTTACGTCGAACTCGCGTACCACGAGTTCGGCTACCCCAACGCCCCGACCAAACGGCAGCCGATACGTTCCGCGAGGCGTGGCAAGTGTCCCGTCAACGCGGTATTGGTCCCCAACCTTCCCAACCAACACTTGCCCGGTGAGTTGGATATCGGCTTCGTTGGAGAGCAATCGCACATTCGATCCCATCTCCAACGACAGGCTGTCGATTCTGAGGCTGTCGAGCAACCGATTCTCAAAGGCCGTGGCGAGCCCTTCCTCCCGAATGAATTCGATGTCGACCAGCGAGGCGTACAGCGTGTCCTCGAGATTGATGATCTGTTTTTCGATCAGATCGGCAAAATATAAGTCACCTTGCGTCACCGTTCCTTGACCGGTGAGCGTAGCGCCGTACAACGGGCCCCGTACGGCATAGGTGCCCGACGTCGTCACAGCTAGTAGCTGGGGCACATCGATCAGTCGGAATTCGTTCGCATCGATTTCCAGATCGAAAAGCGGCCGTGCGAGCTCCTCGAGGCGCACAAATCCGCTGAGCTCGGCCTGCCCCTCTCCGCTGTGAATGCCCAGTCTGTCGATCCTGACCGTGTCGCCGGACAGCACCAGTCGGGCTTCGACATCGCTATAGGTCACGCCCAACCCGGGAAAACTCCCGCCCCCCCTAGCGATCGCTGCCGTGCCGCGCAGCTGGGGCTCACGCCACGAGCCGGTGATGCCAACGTCCAGGTCCAGCTGCCCGACGACGTCGGTGACCGACCGCGTCAACAGCTCGACCATTGACAGATCTATTCCTCCCCCTACCACGTTGATTGCGAGCGCGCCGGGCAACTGACGAGCATCCGCCCCCTCCAACGCAAGATCCACCGGAAGATCGAAGTCGAGAGATAGGACTCGCTCCCCGAAGCGCCAGCCAGCTCCATTCCCCGTCAGCCGTTGATCGGCGTAGTTGGCACGGGCTTCCAACATCATTGGGATCCGAACGCTCCCGAAGCGACCGTCGCTCCACTGGAACGCCGCATTCCATATCGGATCGGTCGCGGATCCGGACAGGAACAGCGTCCCTCCCACCCGGCCACCGACGCCGGCTGGGTCCAACTGAGCGAATCCCCAGACATCCGCGAGCGGCACGCTCACCAATTCGGCGGTGAGCCCCTCCCCCCTCCCCCGCGGCGCACCACCCCGTGGGATCTTGCCTTGGAGGGCCAGCTTGGCACTGCCGTCCTCGCTGTTCAACGCAACGCTGTCGAGGTCGTAGCCCGTCTCGCGCAAGGTCACGACGGCCCCCGGCTCGAGAAACCAGCGGTGCGTCGGAAGAAGCAAGTCCATGAATTCTATCGGAACGGTCGTGACCCCCGAATCGACGTGCACTTCGCCCCTGGCGACCCACAATCCATCAGTGCCGATGCGCGCGCGAGCCGACCAAGTTGCAGCATTGCGACGGCCGACGACATTCAGCTCGAGATCCGAGTAACTAAACCGGCCCAAATCCACCGAATCCAAGGTTCCATCAATCGCAACCGGTCCATCGAACGCCGACGACCATTGGACCCGAAGATTCAATCCTTCGACCCTGGCACCACTCGACGCCGCAAGCGGCACATCGAGCACCGCCGACGTCTGGTATGCTCCCACAGAACCCGTGACCGCCAAATCGGCGTGAACTGCTCCGGACATGCGTACCAGCAGGCTGTCACGATCCATCCACGGGACCCGGTCGCGTAACAGTGTCTCGATAGTGCCAAGAGAGTCGATCGCCACACGCAGCCACAGCGTCCCGGAACGTGAAGCTGTCAGCCCTAGGCTGCCGTCGGCCACGGCATACAGCGACGGACCCCACACCTCCAGGCTGTCGACGTGAATCATGCTATCGGCGAATCGCACGACGCCGGTCACCCTGTCCAACGGCGTTTCTGCCACAAACGACGTATCGAGCGCAAAAGACAATCCGCCCAGGAGCCCCGTGTAACCGTGGGAAACGACCTCACCGGATAGGCTGCCGTACAACTCCGTTGGTGGCGAGGCAAATTCGAGTGCCTGGACATTCAGCCTGCGGAAGTCGGCGGTGAGATCGTGTACCGCCATGGTGCCGGACACGAGGGTGAGGACACCCTCGGAAATGACGCGCCCAGGTGGGCCGCTCACATCGGCCCGGAACTCCAACGAGTCAGCGTATCCGTTCAACCGCAGCTCGCCACCGAACACGCCGCGGTGCGGCACACCAGGATATGACCGGTGGATGCCGGCGAAGTTCAGCGAATCGAGCACCAAATCCGCCCACACTCCAACCGTGTCGGTCCTGCTATCGAGGCGTACAGAACCCAGGGCGACGCTCTCGGGAAGACCGCCGTCCCGGTGCCGGATCACTCCGTCGAAGGTGACGTCGCGCCACGGACCGTTTAACGACCCCCGGAGCATCAACTGGCCCTTGAGACCAACTGCGGGAAGGAGCCGGTGCACGGTGGATAGATCAATGTCAGATGAATCGATTTGGAACCCGGCGAATCGAATGCCGCCACCGAGGCCGAGGACGCCACGACCGCGCACATATGTCTGCGGCATGCCCACAACGAGGCTGTCTCGAAACCACAGCTGTAATCGGGTGTCCAGCGAGTCACTCGGTCCCGCCGCCACGAGATCGCCCCACACACGTCCGGCAAAAGGAATGGTGTCCACCATCGGACGGAGATAGT
>JADFIT010000228.1 GCA_022566515.1 Gemmatimonadota bacterium | reverse complement strand
TCGATCGAACCATTTCCCCCACCCCCTTGGACATTGGATTCTCCCCTAATCAGTGTCCAAGAAAACTGGGGGCGCTTTAGCAACATCTCGCACCTGCCGCCCGACGTGATTGCCATGATCCGCGGCGCCCTGCGCGGCGAGCACTACGTGGTCGCGGACCACGCCCTGGAGATTCGTCGCAGCCTGCCCCATGGGCACGTGGCGGCTGTGCTCGGCACGCTCCGGAAGGTCGGCCTGGACCGTCTGATCGCGTCCCGCCGGTGTGTCGAGCGCGACCTGGCCGTGGCGATGATCGCGAGTCGTATCCTGGAACCGGCGTCCAAGCTGGCCACGGCTCGCTCGCTCTGCACGCCGACACCGCCAGTTCGTCGCTGGGGCAGCAGCTGGGCGTCGAGGCGGTGGACGAAGCGGATCTCTACGCTGCCATGGACTGGCTGGTGCAGCGCCAGGCCCGGATCGAAACCAAGCTGGCTCACCGGCACTTGGACGAGGGGTGCCTTGTGCTGTACGACCTGAGCTCGAGTTACTACACCGGCACGCACTGTCCGTTGGCTCAATTTGGGCACAGCCGGGACCGCAAGACCGGGTTTCCTCAGATCGAGTATGGCCTGTTGTGCAACCGGGACGGGTGCCCGGTGGCCGTGGAGGTCTTTGCGGGGAACGTCGGCGATCCCACGACCTTGGGGCCGCAGCTCCAGAAGATCCGTGCGCGGTTCCGGATCCGTCACGTCGTGGTGGTCGGGGATCGGGGGATGATCACGTCGGCGCGGATTCGTGACGAGCTCAAGCCCGTCGAGGGGTTGGACTGGATTACGGCCCTCCGAGCCCCGGCGATCCGCAAGCTGGCCGAAGCCGGGATCGTACAGCCCTCACTCTTCGACGATCGGGACCTGGCGGAGATTCACGCACCGGAGTATCCGGGGGAACGACTGATTGCCTGCCGCAATCCGTTGTTGGCCGCGGAGCGCACGCGCAAGCGCGAGGTGCTTTTGCAGGCCACCGAGAAGGAGTTGGACACAATCGTGGCGGCCACGCGGCGCAGACAACGAGCCCTCACCGGCCAAGACAGGATCGCGCTACGTGTGGGCAAGCTGATCAATCGTCACAAGATGGCCAAGCACTTCCACCTGGCCATCACCGACACGAGTTTTGCCTACCAGCGTCACGCGGAGCAGATCGCCGCCGAGGCGGCGTTGGACGGGATCTATATCATTCGCACCTCCGTCTCCGAGCACCACTTCGATGCAGAGGCCGCCGTGCAGGCGTACACGGACCTGGCGGTGGTCGAGCACGCCTTTCGCAGCCTCAAAACCGTCGACTTGAAGGTCCGTCCGATCCATCATCGGCTGGAAGACCGGGTGCGGGCCCACGTGTTCTTGTGCATGTTGGCCTACTACGTCGAGTGGCACATGCGCCGGTCCCTGTCGCCGATGCTGTTTGATGATGAGGACCGAGATCTGGCTCGTACGCTGCGCCGATCCGTGGTGGCCCCGGCGGTGCGTTCACCAGGGGCTGCGCGCAAGGCGCGCACCAAACGCACCGCGGCCAACGAGCCGGTCCACAGTTTTCAAACGCTACTCCACGATCTGGCCACGCTGGCCACGAACCGCATGCGTCCTCAGATGGTGGCTGGCTCGACCCAACCAGTGGAGTTTGACCTGCTGACCACGCCGACGAATCTTCAGCGCCGCGCGTTCGAACTCTTGGAGGTCCGGCTGACTCTGTAGCCAGAACCGTGACATCACGACCTCATCGAAACTCCATCGAATCAGAGGGTTGCCGCCTTCATCAAGAAAAACTTTGGACTAAACCCAGTCATGCACTATAAGCGCGCGCTGTCGATTGGCCAGGCGGTGGTCGGGACCATGCACGCGGGTCGGCTCGGCAGTGCGGCGGTTGGACGCGCGCTGGCGCGCGTGTTCGACATCACGCCGAAGAGCGGCATTAAGCAGGTAGACCGGCTGCTCGGGAACCAGCAGTTCGACGTGGCGGCGGTCTTCCAGCAAAGCGTGCCGTGGCTGGTGGCGCATCGAGCAAAAATCGTCGTCTCCCTGGATTGGACGGAGTATGGCGCGCACGGCCACTCGCGCATTGCGATCAACCTCGTGACGACCCACGGTCGCGCCACGCCGCTGGTGTGGAAGACGGTGGAGACGAAGCGGCTGAAGCGACGACGCAACCGTGTCGAGGATGAGGTGCTCCGGCTTTTGGCGTCCGTCCTGCCGCACGGCGTCAGGGTGACCCTCTTGGCCGATCGTGGCTTTGGCGACGTGAAACTCTACGCCTACCTGGAGGAGCTGGGGTGGGACTTCGTCATCCGCTTTCGCGCGGGAATCCGCGTGGAAAACGCCGCTGGCCAGGTACGCACGGCGGGCGAGTGGGTCCCTGCCCGTGGGCAAGTCAGGGAACTGCCGGACGCCCGCGTGACAGCGCAGCACTATCCGGTCAACGTGGTGTGCGTCAAGCAACGCGCCATGAAGGAGGCGTGGTGCCTAGCGACCACGCTCCGCGGCGACACGCACCGCGTCGTGGAGCTCTACGGGAGACGCTTCACGTGCGAGGAGAACTTCCGCGACGAGAAGGACCCCCGCTACGGCTTGGGCTTCCGTGAAACAGCGGCGAGCACGCCCGAGCGGCGCGATCGCTTCCTCGTCATCACTATGCTCGCGACCATCTTGCTCACGCTACTCGGCGGAGCTGGCGAGCAAGTCGGATGCGACCGCATCCTGAAAGCGAACACCAGCACGCGTCGAACGCACTCCCTCTTCCGTCAAGGCAGAGAGTACGTGGAAGGCTGTGCTCGAAGATACCGGGAGGCACTCAAGGCAGCCTTCGTGGCGTTGCTTCATGCTCACCCCATCGAGACTGCTACCTACGCCCTGATATGAGGGGATACCTCAGCCCTGGGACGCCCCCCACGTTAACGGAAGTACCGTTCTTCAGGGAGTTGAGATAAGGGGCCTCCGATGTCATGGGATTGTGTAGAAACCGGAAAGTGAAAGAGTGATATTGATATCACCATCCGATTCGTTCGCAAAATACCACCCATGTAGACCATCAAAAGGTGCGACCAGATAGCCATATGATGTCTCGCCACGGCCTTGCTTGAAGAACATGACATTTCCAGGCTCTTCAGAATCTCTTACCGTGTGACCATGAAACTCCGCAAGGAGAAGTTCAGGATTCGAGATATCTGTAGATCTCCACTCATACGACACTGAATGACCTTGTTTCATGTCCAGCATGTATTCCAGGTCCGAGTTGGCAGGAACTGGAATTTCTACCTGGTCCGCCCGGTAAGCAGGACGGGTTTCAAAGTAGACATGATCCGCCAGCGGCATATCTATCCACTCGACAGGTGCACAGCGAAAGCTCTGCTCGTCGTTCACGTCACCGTTGCCGTCGTATTCCGCCACCTGCGGGTAAGGACAGACCGGACGCGTCAGCATCGCCTTACCTTCCGCATCGAGCTTGGACGCCACGAGGCGCTCGGGCGCACGGCCCTCCTCCACCCAGGCGCGGATCGCCTCCACCCAGTCGACGCGATCGGGCCCCGGGCCGCCGGCGCAGTGCAGCACCCCCGGCAGCATGTAGAGCCGGGCGTAATCGCTCGCGGAGCTATCCGCGGCCTGCAGCTGCTCGTAGTAGTCGATGGTCCCCTCGGGCGTCAGCGCCAGATCCGACCAGCCGGTCCAGTAGATGATCTTTCCGTCGCGGTCGCGGAAGGCGCTCAGATCGGCGCTGGTCGCGTTCAGGATGGCGGCCGTGGGGCCGGTGTCCTCGGCCCAGGTCGAGAAGTCGTACGCCGTGTAGTCCCACTCCGGGTCGCCGAAGACGAAGTACTTGAACAGCTCCGTCCCGAACCCGTACTGGGCGTTCGGTACACCGGTGGCGCGACGCGCCTCGCTGGCCACGACCCATGCGTCCCACCCGCCAGGGTCGTTCTCGCCGCCGTAGTTGAAGCCGCTGTAGATCGAGACACCCTTCGAGGTCGGACCCTCGTACACACGCTCGATCGCCGCGAGCTGTGCCGCCGTCACGCAGCCGGCCGCCGCCACCTCCTCGGAACAGCGGGGCAGGTTGGCGGGCGTGAACTCGCACCGGCGTGGATCGGTCATCGCACCGTCGACGACACCGTCGTCGTCGTCGCAGGCGGCGAGGATGCTCGAGCCGAGCAGCTCCAGCGTGTCGGCCGTCAGAACGGGCGCGTCGAGGGCACCCGAGGGATAGATCGCCTG
>JADFIT010000070.1 GCA_022566515.1 Gemmatimonadota bacterium | reverse complement strand
AGGGGTGGTCCTGTTCAATGCCAGCGGTTCCGCGCTGGAGGAGCCCCTGGCATTCACGAACCTAGGCGGACCCATCGCCTCCAGTTTCGCGCGGGCCGCGGACGGATCGCCAACGCGCCGTCTCTATGCGGCCAATATGGGGTTCAATCTGTCCCCGCCGTATGTGGGAAGCGTGGTCCAGCTCAACACCGCTGGTATCCTCGCCGACGGCTTTCTCGTCGACCCGCCTGTCCTCCTGGGTCTCCCCAAGACCACGCTGCGCAACGGGGTGATGGGCGCGGCCTACAGCGACACGCTGGTGGTGACAAACGCCACGGGCACCCCGACGTGGTCCCTGAGTTCAGGGTCGCTCCCGGCCGGCCTCAGCCTCGACGCGGCGACCGGCATCATCAGCGGAATTCCGGAACAGACCGGCAACTTCGAAATCGTTGCGCACGTCGATGACGGAAACCAACAGGGCCAGCGACGTTATGCGTTCACCATCACCGCGCCGTCGTTGGCTCTCGCGGACGTCGCCGATGCAATCCTCGGAGTGACCGGTCTGCTATCAGACGACGAGATCCGGTACCTGGATCTACTCGGCAACCAAAACGATCGTTTGGATATCGGTGACTTCCGAGCGTTCTTGCTAGGAGGGAACGAGTAATGACGCACATAGCACGAGTGAGCATGGTTCTCGCTCTCAGCATTTCGATCGGATGTGGTGGTGACGAACCGACGACCACGACCCAGGACGTCAGATTCGTGTTGGAACTCACCGCGCCGAGTGGCGCCAGCGGCGCACTCTTGTTCGAGGTCGCTGGCGGTGCCGTCAGCGATCTGCGACCGCTCTCGACTTCGGGGGGGCAGATCTTTTTCCGAGACGTCGGTGGTTCGACAGTGCGAGTGGCCTTCGTGAGCACCATCGCGGCGGGAGGTCTCCTGAGCTTCCGTCCTACGGAAGGTGCCCAGGCGTCCGATTATTCCGCGACCGTTCTCGAAGTGGCCGGTCTCGACAACAGTCTGGAATCCACGAGTGGATACTCTCTGGCCGTGGTGAGGCAGGGAGGTTAGGTCGGGAGACGCTGTTTCTGGCCCTCCTCGACGCGATTCCCTGCGACGGCCTTCTTCAGCATCGCAATCTGCCCCGCATGATACGCGTCGTGCTGGGCGAGCCCATGCAGCATGATGTAGCAAAGGGGCCGCCCCGGGATGGGGCAGCCCTACACATCTTGAAACGTGTGTTCAGCTTCCGAGCGAAGTCACGTTCTCGGCCGCCGGTCCCTTCTCGCCCTCGACGATGTCGAACTCCACGCGCTCACCCTCTTTGAGCGACTTGAAGCCCTCGCCCTGAATGGCAGAGTGGTGGACGAAACAGTCCTTCTCGCCATCCTCACGCTGGATGAATCCAAAGCCCTTGCTGTCGTTGAACCACTTGACGGTTCCTGCGATACGCATTGCCGTACTCCTGAAATTGGTGACTGATGTTCCTCGGAGTCCGGGCGTCCCGCAGCTACCGAGCGTGCATCATGGTGTTCGCGGCATCCCCCCCGCGCCGGGGTCCTGCAGTGGTCTTCCAAGGTACCGAAAAGACCATCAGCAAGGCTAACGCTGGTCGCGCAGGGTGTCAAATCTCACTGCTTTCACCAGCTAGGGGCCTGCTATTCAAACAGGGCTACGCTAGCGGTGAACCCATGGATGTAGTTCTTGCCGCCGATCGGCCCGAGTTCCCCTTGGGCGAAGAAGCCGGCCAACGGGATCGGCCCAATTTTTTCCTGGATCGTCCCGGCATCGTGATTCGGCTCGGGAAACAACCGGGTTCCACGACCATTGCAACTGAAGAGCAAAGCCGCCCGCGGAGGATTCGAGTTGGTAGTCCGATCCTGCTCGAGCAGCCGAACCAAATCCTCGTCGGCCGTTACCGCGTCGCGGACGTGGAACTGCACCGTCTGACCAACACGCACACTGTTCCCAATTGCAAGCGATCCGTCATCCTCTCGGGCCCCGATCACGTTTGAGATCAGAAAGTCGCCCCGCGCAAAGGTCTCCTGATATTCGTTCATCACGATGCCGACGTGCAGCCCGGTCTGCACCAATTGTCGATCCTGATCGGATAATGTCGGCAGCAACTCGCGCAACCGCTGCATGGGTGAGACGCCGCCCAATTCGTGAAGGACATTTTCTTCGGCTCTGGTGACCACGTAGTGCTTGCCAATCGGTCGGCATCCTTGCGAGACGATCGACCGGATACGCGGGCCGCCTCGGACGACCGCCCCGACGGCACCATTCGGAATGGTAGTTGAATTGAGGAATAACCGATTCATGTCAGGACCGGCACCGCCGCTTGCCATTCCGCCGATGAGTGGAATGCCCGGAAGTTCCTCAGCAAAATGATCGATCAGGGAGTTCGGGACTGCCGAGAATGGTTCGCCGAAGACGAACACAGCGCGAACATCGGCTCGTCTTGCTTCCCTGCCCGATGGAAGTCCGTCGCACACGATGCCATCGGGCGTCTCAGAGAATTCGACGTGAAAAAGCTCTATCTCCGCCTCCGGCAACACGGCCGCCCACAAACTGATTGCCGGGCCGGATTCCATCTCTTCACGGCCCCCTGCGATCGCTTCGCCCGTGCATCCCAACAACAGTCTCGTTTCGCTCTTGCGGTAGACCAGACTCGCCAATTGTTCGAAATGGTCAGCATGATAGTGCGAAACGAAGAGGAAGGAGATGTCGGGTGGGACCCCCTTGAGCCCCGTGGCCAACTCGTCACAAATCGCGTCCAGCGCAATCGAGACGTCCTCCGCTTTCGAATGGCTGGCGCAGTACGTCATGATTGGGCATCGATCGCCATTGGGCTCAGTCGTGGCCGCGAGAGGGACACCAGAATCCATCATACCACCCTATTGGGGCTGGCGCTTGGGCGGGGCTGATGGCGCGAAGGGAAGGCCTGTCGTGCAATCAACGCGCTCCTGCCGGGCGTCAGCGTTCGCCCCCGTGAAATCCCGGCTATGACAGACTTCACATAGCCCATATGAAACAGGACCGAACGTGAACTTCATCTCACACGACCGAGCGTTGATGCAGCCGCTTCTGCCGTGACACCACCTGCAAAGCAACATCGTGCCCTACCTCGCTCTGGTCCGGCCGGCATAACAGGACCACCTTCCCGACATGCTCACAGGCAGCCCGCCTACTGCTGTACGGTAAACCGAACTGTGTCGGTGGCGAGTGGATCGAGCGGCACATGGCCCCAGTCTGCGAGAACCGCTATCACACTGTGCGTGCCCGGCGCCAGTCCCTGGAAGACAAACTCGGTCTGCCCGCGGCCCAGATGGATGATGCCCGTGACTCCTGCGGGAATCGTGTCGCTGGGTGGCGTCACGGGCCGGTCGATGAATAAGTGGTGGTGTGCGGTGCCCGATCGCTCCTCGCTGGCAGGCGCAATCTCGACCCCGGCGGCGGAGAGCACTATGCGAACGTCGGGGCCGTTCACGACTGCCTCATCGACCGGCTCGACGATGTCCACCCGAGCCGGGCCTGCAGCTTCGGTGCACGCCGTTGCTGCGAGGAGCGCGCATGTTGCCAGAACTCTGCCGACCATCACGACCGACGGCTGCGCGCCGGCGCGCAGGACTGGATCGTATCGCAACGTTTTCATTTTCAATCTTTCAGCTGAAGGCGCGCTTCATGGCCGAGTCCTTGCCCGGCTCAAAGTTGATACAGACCTGCGCTAGCTCGCTCTCTTCGAGCAGCTCGCCGAAAAAGGCGCATTCAAAACGTGGTTTTCCCTCCCGCCCCCAGCCTGTTACTTCCAGGTGGGCACAGGATGTGCACACGCCGAACGGCCGCTTGTGGCATCCTTGCACCAGGTGACCAAGTAGCCGTTCAAGGCCGGTGGCCAAACGGTTGCGGGCGCTTGGGGGCAACGCGCTTGCGGCACGCACGAGAGCCTCGCCGGGGTCGCGAGCGAGAATAGCCCTGGCGTTGTCCGTCACCTCCAGGCGCGCGCTGCGTCCGTCGTGTGGCGCCCGTGTTCGGTTGAGATAGCCCCGGGCGACCAGGCCCTTTACCGTCTGCGACGCCGTGCCACGGGTCGTGGCATGGAACTCCGCGAACGCCGACACCGTGCGCGAGAACCGGTTGGCCCGCGACAGGTAGCGCAGCGCGCTCCACTGGGCGGGGCTGAGCCCTTCGGAATAACCACAGCCGTGAGTGATTCGCCCGAGCTGAACCACCAGTTCGGCGATCGACCGTGGGCTCGCTTCCATGGGTCTGGTCATGGCAAAATAGTAGCGTTTCCAAACTAACCTGACAAGTCTGGCATGGCGAAACAGCTTAGTTACGCTACCATATTCGACACAGTGCCCTATGACCGCGATCTGCGCCGAGGAGGAGGTGCCCAGCGAGTGGACAAGCTACACCGAGTGAACGACGCGAGCCTCCGGTGCCCGGACCCGAACCAGACCTTCCGCCTGAGACCTCGCCATTCCGAACACCGCCGTGGCGGCGGCATCGGCCGTCATACAGGAGTGGCCGGTGACCGTCACGCTGTGCGCGCTGCTCACCCGTGGCGCCCCCGTTACCGGATCGAGCAGGTGATGGTAGCGGTGGTCACGATAGCGGAAGAACTGCAGGTAGTCTCCCGACGTGGCCACCGCCTCATCGGCAATCTCCAGCGTCCGCGCAATCCTTGACGGGTCGGCGGCCGAACGAATCCCCACCTTCCAGGGATCGCCATCCTCGGACTCGCCCATCGCATACAAGTCACCACCGACATTCACCAACGCCCGCTCGATTCCCCACTCCCTGAGCGCCTCTACGGCTCGGTCGACTCCGTAGCCCTTGGCGACGCCGCCGAGATCCAACTGAACGTCCTCATCCGTGAAACGCACGACGGCTCTTCCCGGTTTGGCGTCCAGGTCCAAGCGGCGATACAGACCTCTTTGCGCAAACCTCTGCACATCCTCTGCCGGCGGAGGCTCGCGCCGGTGTGTCACGTCCCACAGGTTCACCGCCCGGCCGATACACGGATCGAACGCACCGTCGCTCGACTCGGCCCACCGGAGTCCCTCCTCGATTACGGTGGCCGTCATGTCGGAAATCGACGTCCGCTCCGTCGCAGCGTGGAGATTCGCACGGCCCACATCCGAAGACGCGGCGAAGCGCGTCATGGTGCGATCCACCAAGCGCAGCTGCTCGATCGCCGCGTCGATTGCCTGGTGGGCGTAGCGCGGATCGCGGTGCACCACGGCGATCTCGCCGATCGTGCCCATTACGGCAACGCGGCGGCGCGTGAGCACCCGTCTGCTGCGCAACGACACGGGCGTCGCGGTCACCGCGAACGCTCCGATGCCCAACAAGATGACATTGCGTCGGGATGGGTGTGTTGGGTCTGATGCTTCAGGTCTATTCATGACTCGACTCCGAGATGTCGCCGACGAGGGGACACTCTCCGCAACGGTCCACAGATTCATTGTCGTGGCAGGCGCCACAGCCGCGGTGCTCGATTCCATACCGGTGGAACATGCCGAAGCCGACGAACATGACGGCCAGGCCGACTACAGCGAGGATTTCACTCATGTCGCGCTCAACATCCCGGCGAAGCCCATGAATGCCAGAGACAAGCTGCCGGCTATTATGAATATCAGCGCCGTGCCCTTGGCCACTTCGGGAATATCGGCCAACTCGGTGTTCTCGCGAATGGACGCCATGAGCACCAACGCCAAGGTCAGTCCCAACCCTGCTCCAACGGCGAACGCCATTCCTTGCAGGAACCCGTATCCCCTGTTGGTCTGGAAAATGGCCAACCCGAGTATCGCGCAATTCGTGGTAATGAGCGGTAGATAGATCCCCATCTGGCGGAACAGCGCGGGGCTAACCTTCTTGATGACCATTTCTACGATCTGCACCAACGAGGCGATGACGACGATAAACGAGATCAACCTCAGGAACGGGGCGTAAGGCAGGATGAAGGTGTTGAGGAACCAAGCGCAGAGTGACGTGAGGATCAGCACGAATATGTTCGCCGCACCCATGCGGAGAGCGGTGTCCACCCGGGCCGACACACCCATGAACGGACAGAGCCCCAGAAAGTAGAACAGGGTGAAGTTGTTCACCACCATCGCCGAGACGAGAATCCACAGTAGGTCGCCCATCACGCAGCCTCCTCCTTACGCACTCCTTCGGGCCACTCGCCCAGTGTTGCTCTCTTCTCTCGGTGGCGCCGCACCCAGTTGAGTCCGAGAAGCAGGAAGCCCAAAGTGAGAAACCCGCCGGGCGGGAGAATCATCACCACCCAAGGCTCATAGGAGGGGCCAAAGAGACTGATACCCAAGAAAGTTCCGTATCCGATCACCTCTCGAACCGCACCCAGCATCAGGAGGGCGATGATGAAACCGACACCGGTGCCCGCGGCATCGAGTAGCGAACGACCCACCGAGCGCTTGGCGGCAAACGCCTCCTGCCGGCCGAGGATCATGCAGTTGACGACGATGAGGGGGATGAACGCGCCCAAGGCTTTGTGAATCACCGGCACGAGGGCTTCCAGTGTCATGTCGGCCACCGTCACGAAGCTCGCTATGATCAGGATGTACGTGGATATTCTCACCTCGTGCGGTATGAACCGCTTGAGTAGCGAGACGAGGACGCTCGATCCGCAGAGGACGAAGAATGTGGCCAGGCCCATCGCGATGCTGTTGGCGACGGTGTTTGTCACGGCGAGCGCCGGACACAATCCCAGCATCTGAATGAGAACGGGATTCTCCCGCCAGATACCGCGCAAGAGATCTTGTTGGGGCGTTGTTTCTCTCATCGCTTCGCCACCTCGCCATAGGTCTCGAGCATCGGGCCCAAACGCTCGAGGGCTTCGTTGATTATCTGTATGACTGTGCGTGAGGAAATCGTCGCGCCGGTAATCATGTCGATCTCGTCCGAGTCGCCGGTGCCTTTTCCCCGCTTCACCCCGATCAGCTCGGGCTGCGCCCCATCGAACTGCGTGACGAATGCCATGTCCTTCTCGATCTTGTCACCCAAGCCGGGGGTTTCCTTGCTCTCGAGCACCTTCATGCCAAGGATCGTGTTCGTAGCGGCATCGTAACCGAAGATGATCCGTATGATGTCCTGAAAACCCGGCTTTCCGGCGGCGATGGCGAAGCCGACCGGTTCTCGCTCCACGTAACCGAGATACACCCGTTCCACGTCATCGGAGTCAACGCCGTCCGGAAGTTCGAGTGTGAGCCGGCCGTCATAAACGAAGAGCGTGTCGTAGCGATCGGGCGCCTTGAGCACTTCGTAGATCGCCTGGCGCAACACCTCTGCCTTGTAGGCCCGAATCGTAGGCTGGGTCGCTTCGTAAACGAAGACGAGAATGAGGCCGGCGACGAGGCCGCCTCCTGCCAGTGTTCCGAGCAGGCGAAGCGACCGAGCTTCGGCTCGGGCGGGTGGCGGTGGCGAGCCCTTGCCGGACCCGGCGTGGGCGTCACTCATGTCACCACCTGTTTCGTGTCGGTGCCGAACACCCGAGGCTGCGTGGCTCGGTTGATGAAGGGAACGAGGGCGTTCATGAGCAGGATGCCGTACATGACGCCTTCCGCCAAGCCACCCCAGAGGCGAATCACCACGACGAGGAAGCCGATCCCGAACCCGAACACCCAGCAGCCCTTGTTGGTAACGGGCGAGGTGACCATATCGGTGGCCATGTATATCGCACCGAGCATGAGGCCGCCGGAAAACAGCATGAACATGGCGCCGGGATACCGGGCCGCGTCGAGCAGGTGAAGCGATCCGGACAAGACCGCAACCGTGGCGAAGATGCTGGCTGGGATGCGCCAGTTCAGGTGCTTTCGCGCCGCCAGATAGGCACCGCAACCCAGCACAACCAAAGCCGATGTCTCCCCCAGCGAGCCGCCGACCGACCCCATGATGAGAGCCGACACCTGTGTACCGATCTGCTCGAATTTCATGAGGCCGAGAGGAGTGGCGCCGGTCATTGCGTCCACCACCTCCGGACTCATGAGGGGGATGGCAAGGTTGTCGCCCCGGAGATCGGACCAGTGCGGCGCGGCGGTAGGCCACGTTGTCATGGCAACGGGAAAGGCGGACTGGAGAAACGCGCGCCCCAACAGGGCCGGGTTGAAGATGTTCTGCCCCAATCCTCCGAAGACCAGCTTGCCGAATCCGATTCCGAACACACCACCTACGAACGCCATCCACAGCGGCAGGCCGGCCGGGAGTGTGAGCCCCAGCAGTATTCCCGTAATCGCCGCAGATCCATCCCGCAGGGCGCCCTTTGGCCCAAACCAAGTTTCGGTGAGAACCCCTCCCGCGCTCGCGGCGGCGATCACGAGCAAGGCGCTGGGGCCGAAGTAGTATGTCGCCACCGCAACGACCGGCACCAAACTCCCCACCACCGACCACATGATCGTCGGCGTGCTGTCCGCTCCGCCGAGGTGCGGCGATGCGGTTACCAGGAGACGCGCGGGCGTCATGCGGCCTGACGCGTGCGAAGCGCGTTCTTGGCGAGCGCGAACAGTTGACTGAGCGGTATGTTGGAGGGGCATGCGAATGAACAACAGCCGCAAAGCATGCAGTCCATCAGATGGTTCGCTTCCATTTCTTCATAGCGCGCAACCATGGCCAGCCGTCCGAGAAGCTGTGGATTGAGGAAGACGGGACATGCATCCAGGCAGTGTCCGCAGCGAATGCACGGATGCGTGTCCTTGGATTTGCAGTCGGCTTCGGTGAGCACCACGACCCCGGTTGTTCCCTTCAGGAGCGGGACGTCCAGGTTCGCCTGCGCGGTGCCCATCATCGGGCCACCGAACACGATCTCATATGCGTCTTCCGTGACGCCCCCGCATGCGTTCAACAGATCCCGGAGTTTCGTTCCGACTGGTACGATCAGGTTTGCCGGATTCTTCACGCCGCGGCCCGTCACCGTCACGATGCGCTCGATCAGCGGAAGGCCGCTTTCAAACACCTCTGCGATCGTGGCGACCGATGCGACGTTTTGCACGATTACACCTACATCCATCGGCAGCTTTCCCGACGGCACCCGTCTCCCCAAGAGGGTGTCGATGAGCATTTTTTCCGCGCCCTGGGGATACTTCACCGTAACCGGCTGGACCGTGACATCGAGATCGCCGGGCACCGTAGCAGTGATCGCTGCGATGGCGTCCGGCTTGTTCCTCTCGATGCCGACGATCGCGCGAGTGACACCGATACAGCGCATCATGATCCGGAGTCCGAGGTGAACTCTCTCGGGATACTCCACCATCGTACGATGATCGGTCGTCAGGTACGGCTCGCACTCGCATCCGTTCAGGACGATCGTATCTATCGGCTTCTCCTTGGGCGGAGAGAGCTTTACGTGCGTGGGAAACGCGGCTCCTCCCAACCCGACCACGCCGGCATCTTGAATCGCCTGAATGATCTGCTCGGGTGATAGGCCTCTCCAATCGGGCACCAGCCGCGGCCGGGCCGCTTGCGCCGAGAACGGCTCCACCGCGATGCGCACGGCCTCGGCGTAACTTCCGTCGGGGTGGGGCCACAGCGAGATGTCCGTGATGGTGCCCGAGGCGGACGCGTGAATCGGAGACGAAACGAAGCCGTCGGCCTCGGCAATTTTGTCGCCTCGCTCCACACGATTGCCCTTCCTAACGATGACCATGGCCGGTTTGCCCGCATGCTGTCGCAGCGGCAAGACAATCTCATCGGGGAAAGGCATGCGCCGAATCTGCACCGCCTCTGTGAGAGCCTTCAACTCCGGCGGATGCACGCCGCCCGCTAACTGAACGGCTCCGCTCGCTCGAGCCACTTGTCGAGATTCTTCTCTTTGGGATTGAGCGGTGTACCCACGTGAATGACTGCCACGGGACACTTCTCCGCAGCCATCACGAGTTGGCGAAACGTTCCCGCCTTGGGGTCCTTGATATACGCCAGCTTCTTGTCATCATATGCAAACAACTTCCTGTTGATATTGATGCATTCATCGCAAGACGTGCATCGAGCCGACTCGATGTACGGCTCCATTGAGAGTTCTTCGTCCTTCTCTTCCTCTTCCACCACCACCTCGACCGCCGCGGCGGCGGGTGCCTCCGCCACAGCAGTTGCGGCGGGTGCAGCCGGCATGCCGGCGGGCCCCGCCTCCGCCGGGCCGATCGGCCGGACCGCCAACCCCGGCATCGCGTCCACCTCTGCCAACAGCTGATCGATGGTACGCGCACCATTGCCCGAACGGATCAAGCCTTCCGCCAAGCGACGGGCGATCAGCGGCGGATAGCTGGCCTTCAACTCGCCAAGCTTCGTTTCGTATTCCGCACGCAACGCGTCCACCCTCCGCGTAAACTCCTCTTCCAGGTCGGCGCCCACCAGATCGCGAACGGCCGGCGCGACCTCGAGGCCCGCCATTTGCTTGAGCAGTGACCAGAACGCGAGCCGCTCCTCGGCGAGAGTAACGATCTCGTCGGACACCAAGAGACGTCCGAGACGCCGGTCGTCTTGGTACGTATATATGAACGGTGTTCGCCCTTCCCGATCCTCCGAAGACAGCATCACGTATTCGTGGAACGGCGTCAGCTCGTCGTCTTCCATGTCCGCCGGCACCGTCTTGAAGTGCTTCTTGAAACGACCCTCGGTGGCCGTCCAATCCGCCGTGGTATACGGCAAGGACATCGTCTGTTCCTCGCCGTTTTCGTCAACGTACTTCAACTCGTACTCCGGCCACGTGTCTTCCAGCGACGGGTTGCCCTCGAGATCGAGACACTCCGCAAGCGTCGACCCGGCGTCGGGATCGAACACCAACAGCGGGAAACTGCGACTCTCCAATGCGGCCTTCGCGGCCCGCATGGCGGATTGATCGGCGATCCCGTGCTCCGGAGGGCACGGACAGTGCAACAGGAAGATCGCCGGCCGCCTCACCTGCAACCCTCTCAAGACACCGCTCAACAAATGCGACGCCGACGCTTGAGAAGACTGCAACACAAATACCCCCCGGTGCGCCATGGCAATGAGCGCCAGCTCCTTGCGGGTCTCTTCCTTCCCGTGTTGATCGCGGCCGTACGCGGCCATGTCCGACACCTGGCCGATGAAGCCGCTGGTGCACGCCTGCCCGCCGGTGTTGGAGTAGACCTGCGTGTCCAGAACGATCACCCGGATCGGCTTGCCCGACGCCATGAGCCTCGAGAGGTTCTGGAACCCTATGTCGAGCATGGCGCCGTCACCACCCACTGCGAACAGTGGGGGACACATCGCGAACTCTTCGTCGCTGAACTGTCGCCAGTCGAACTTCGCAAAGATCGGTTCGTGAACTTGGGGATCGTACGCGCCCTCGAGCTGCAGCTCCGCGCGACGGATCGCAATGAAGCCGTCGCTCATCTTCCGCATGTGGCCCTCGAAGATGCCGATCGCGATTGATGTAGCGTCCTGGAACAGATGGTTCGTCCACGGGAACGGATACGGGTTGTAGGGATAGGTGCTTCCCCAAACGGACGAGCATCCCGTTGCGTTCGTGAATGCCAGCGCTGACCTGCCCTTTCCACTGGGCCCTTCCACATACCGCCAACGCAGATCCTTGAGAGCGTGGAGCGTCTTGGATATCCGATCCACCGCCGCCTTTTTCTTCTCATCCAGCGGAACTTCCACTCCGGCCCCGGCATCACCGACTGCATCGAGGTCTGCATCGGACGCCAGAATCTCTCTGGCCCGAGCGTCGAGTCTGGTGATCAGCTCATCCAGCCGCCCCACATGCTTCTCGACGCGTGCTGACATGAGGGCGTTGACGGCGGATATGACCAGGTGGATTGCCGTCTTTTCGCCGCAGCCCATGCAGGCGCCATCTCCGCCCACCATCGACATGTAGTTTTCCTTCTTGAGAAGGAGCGACGGCAGCACGCCGATTCCGTCCTCGAGATTCCGGATGTTGATGTACCTGTCATCGGTATCCGGGAGCCGCTTCCACATGTCCCAGTTGCGCCGGAGCTTCTCCACCGCGTCATCGTCTTGCTTGATGGTGACGAGCGCTTCGTCGGGGCAAACATCGACACAGAGGTTGCAGCCCTTGCATGTCTCGGGGTTGACCGTGATGGACAGCAATCCTCCCGTTCCCTGCTCCTTGCTTTCGGGCAGGTCGAAGAACGGTGCCGTCTTCGCCAGCGGGAAGTCTGCGAGTGCCGAATAAACCGGTGCGAACTCCGCATCGAGAGTGGCTCGGCGCTCGGCGTCCATCCCCAGCTTGTCGACCACGGTCTTGTACGACTGGGACAGCACGTCGGCAAAGGTGGTGAACGGCACGCCTTTCATGATGCGACGAGCTTCCTTCGAGAGATGCTGGGAAATCTGGCGCAGGCGATCGAACGTTTGCCCATTGGTCGATGCGGTCGCGATCGCCGTGTCGATCACTTCGTCGATCGTGTTTACCAGGCCCGGTATGGCGGAGTCCGGACATTGCGTCCAGCACTGTGCGCACCCCGTGCAGTTGGCGGGAATGAATTCCGGTATCTCGAACCGTACGTCGGTCATGTCCCGAATGGAGCTGGTCGCCGCAGGGATGGCGCTCATGGCGGCGAACGGATCTGCGATGCCGTCCTGGCCGCTCTTGCAGAGATGGCATACCTGTTCCCAGAAACGCCCCGGGTTGCCTATGCCGGGTTGGACGTTCGGCCGGTTGAGATGGTCGGGAATCGCGGGTACCGAAGACACTTCATCCCCGCCAACCGGCAACGCCGCAACGTCTACAGGTTGCAGATCATCGTACCCGCGCCGGATCACGCGGATGTTGTCCTCCACCACCCGCTCGCCGAGATAACCGAACTTTGTCGTGAGTTGCGACCGCACGCCATCGAATAGTGTCTTTTCGTCGAGGTCGTCGCGCTGCATAAAGGGTACGGCCTTGAAAAAGGCTCCCATGAACGCCGCGCCTTGCATTCGGTACCGCAGCTCGGGATCGGACGCCTCGTCAGACGCGATCTTGAACGCGTCCACCTTGAACACCTTGACGTTCTTGTCGCGAATATCACGTTTCGCGGTCTCCGGGAGAGTATCCCAGAATTCCTCCACGGATAGATCGCTCTGGATTATGAAGACTCCATCCTTCGCCATTCCGGCCAATGGATTCGAATGACGGAATACGTTGGGATCGGGCGATAGTACGACGTCCACGTGGCGCAGTTCGCAGTTGATGCGAATGGGTGCACGCGCCAACGTGGCGTAGAACGTCGTCGGTTGACCCTTCTTCTCGGAGCCGTACTTGGGATTGGCCTTGACGTGGAGCGACATGAGCTCCGATATCGTCATGGCCAAGTTCTTGCCCATGGTGATGGCTCCCCACCCCCCAATGGAGTGAACTCGGATGGAGAGCGACCCCTCGGGCATCAGGTTGATGTCACCCGCAGACGGGAGCGCCAGATCCTTCAGGTTGGGATAGTTGCGCAGCAGCTCCTCCTGCCAGATTTGGAGCTTGGGGAGATTCGTGTCGGGCCGGATGAAATCAACGCCTAGGTAGAACTGCCTCCGGTTGCGCCCGCCCCTCAACATGTTGTCAACCGCCGCGACGATATCGCCCGGCTGGAGATCCCGGCTGCCGAGTCCAAAGCAACCGCTGTAGAAGTCGGGCTGATCTGACGCCGAATATGATGCCACACCGGGATAGGGCCGGTGCGCCGAATCACCCGCGCGTCCGTTCTCAATGGCTTGCCCCACTGCGGCCCGGATCTCGCGCAGCAGAGGCGCATCTACGGAAAGGGGCTGGTCGGTGCGCTCCAACACCACGACCTTCTTCTTGGCCTTGAGCAAGCGGGTCACAATGTCGCTGGGGAACGGCCGGAACATCGTGATGTTCAGGATACCCACTTTGAGCTTCGGCTTGTCCCGCAGGTAATCACACACCGCTTCTGCATTGGCAACGACCGAGCCCTGGCCTACGATGACGTACTCGGCATCATCGAGCCGATATCCGGAGGCGCGAGCATAGTGTCGGCCCGTGAGAGCCTCGTATTCCGCAAACGCCTGATCCGTTAGATCCGCAAGGTGATCAAAGTAAAAGGGTCTCTGCGCCGCCACACCTTGCGCGTAACTGTCTTGGTTCTGTACGACACCGAGCATCGTCGGATAGTCGTAGTCGAACAATTCGGGAATGCGCCGACGGCGCTCTCCAAACACAAGACGTTGTGCAGGCGTCGGCGACTCGATGATATCCGCAGGATCGCCGAGGTATTCCGCCACCAGCTCACGCTCCGGCAGTTTGAACGTCTCAATGACGTGGCTCGTGAGAAATCCGTCTTGAGCGCAGATACCGGGATTGAGTGAAAGCTCGGCGATGCGATGCGCCACGAGAGTCAAATCAGCAACTTCTTGAACGTCCTTCGCAAAGAGCTGGAACATGCCGGTGTCGTCAACGCAGTGATAGTCGTCGTGCCCGGCATGTACGTTGAGTGCGTGCTTGGTCATGGCGCGACAGGCCACGTTGAGCACGTACGTCAGCCGCTTGCCGACAGCCGCATACAGTGACTCATGCATGTACGCAATGCCCTGACCGCTGGAGAAATTGGTCGCTCGCAACCCGACCATACTCAGGCCGGCAGTTACCGCGGCAGCGGCATGCTCGCCTTCCGGCTCGAAGAAGATGAGCTTACGCCCGTTGACGTTGTGTTTTCCAGCCGCCACGGCCGCCGCCCACCCCTCGCCCATCTGCGTAGAGGGAGTAATGGGATACGCGCCTGCACCTTCGCTGGCAGCGGTCTCCATCGCGACCGTAGCACCGCTCCCGTCATCCGCGGTGTGAATACCCGGATACTTCGGTGGAGTGGATGATGTCTTCTTTCGACTCTTCATGACACTGCACTCCTCACCAGGCCGGGCTTAGATTGGAATTGTGCTCCCTCGCACCAGACTATGGCACCCGTGGGACACCGGGCGATCGCCTCGGGTGCGGCCAAGTCGTTCTTGCTGTAGTCGACAACGGCGAGCCCGTTCACCATCTCGATCACGCCAGGGGCTGCATCCAGAACGCACCTTTCGCATGCGTTGCAGGCAACGCTGCACAGCGCCTCGGCCTCGTCTCCCTCGAGCAGGCTCTTGCATTGAACCAACAGCTTGTGGTCCAGCGGCATCAAGACGAACAGATCTACCGGACACGCCTCGACACAGTCGCCGCAGGCCGTACAACGATCGGGGATCACGACCGGGAGGTCGTATTCATTCATGTAGATCGCGTCGAGATCGCAGACGTCCCTACAATCGGCGAGTCCCGTGCAACCCCACGTACATCCCTTGCCACCGCTGGCGACCGCTGCTGCAGCGGCACAGGTCTGCAATCCCAGATAGTCGGCCTGCTGAACAGCCACATCGCAGCCACCGGCACAAAGCAGGCGCGCGACTCTCCTGGTTACCTCTCCAGCTTCCACTTCCATGTAGTCGGCCACATCGGCTACATCGTCCGAACCCATCACCGTGCACTCGGCCGGTTGTGCCCGCCTTGCGATGAGACCTTCAGCAAACGCACGGCAACCGGCGAAGCCGCACGCGCCGCAGTTTGTGCCCGGTAGTAGCTCGCTGACCCCGTCGATCCTGGGGTCTTCCCAAACAAAGAGTCTACGGTTGGCAAGCGCGATGAGCGTGCCGAACGTCAGGCCGATACCGCCAAGTATGAGGGCCGAGGTAATCACCGCCGCGAAGCTCATCGGTTCGCTCGCTATCCAACGTCAGTCAGGTCCGCCTGTTGGAGGAGCCACGCGGCCAGCTTATCTGCAGGGTCGGCGGTGCCAGACGCGGACTCCTTAGCGGTTGTTCCGGCGCCGGCCATCGCGACTCGTGCACTCTCACAGAGTGCTTTCAACTGCTCCAGCTCTTCCGCTTGCTGTGACGCGCTGATGCCCCCCAACGGCTTCAGCAACTTGGGCTCGGGAAGGAAATCGACCGTGAACGGCTCGGACCCCTCCGCTCCGGGATCGTGCACGAAACGGGCGGCGGTTTCCGGCATCAAGGCGGCGATCCCCGGACCCTGCCACCGAGCAAGACGCTCCAGCGCCGAATGCTCCACTGCTTGGACCACAAAGGTGTTCGGCGTAATGAGGCGCACCAGCGGTGCCGGAGACGACGATCCACGCACAACGAGAACGATCTTCAACGCCCCGTCCAAGAACTCCGCCAGGCCTGCAACGTTGAGATCCTTGCCGTCCACCATTACGACCAGCGGTGGCGCAATGCGACGCTCTGTGGCGTTCCATTGGGCGAAGGGAAACGAGCTGAAATACTTGGCGTGTTCGGAAAGACGGTACCTACCGGTCCTCGACAGCTCAACCACACGGGCCGAGCCGAAAGCGGTGCCGAGATGCTCCAGGGTCTTGGCCACGCCGTCCCGCAGATTGCCACCCTCTGCAACATTGACGAGGAAGAGGTCGTCGCCGTCGTACCCGAGGAAGTATCCACTGAACCGGTTGCGGACGAAGTGGTAGAGGTCCTCGACGTGATTCCAGTTATATTTGCTGATCACGCTGGTGACGTTGACGCTCAGGTGACCTGGTCGCGGTCCGCTGTCTCGTAGCTCGAAAAGGCGATCCAGGCAGGTGCAGCTCTTGTCGAAGCAGCCCGCAACGCCGCGGATTCGCTCGTG
>JADFIT010000069.1 GCA_022566515.1 Gemmatimonadota bacterium | reverse complement strand
CTCGGGGCCGTGGCGAACCGTCTGGGCTTGTCGGCATCGCGCTGAGATCCATTGAATATTGAATGTCCAACAGATGAATATCCAAATTGAATATCCAATATCCAATATCCAATATTCAATATTCAATATTCATTTACTCATACCGCAACGCCCGCATCGGATCCACCCGTGACGCTTTGAGCGCCGGAATGTAGCCCGCACTAAGCGCAACAGCGCCCAGCAGTAACGTTACGATCGCGATCACCAGCGGGTCGTTTCCCTCGAGACCGAACAACAGCGACTGCGCGGCGCGGCCGAGTCCCAGGGCGGCCACGATACCGATGGCGCCGCCTATGAGACTCATCATCCCTACCTGCTTCAAAATCATGCCGCGTATTTTGGCTCCGTCGGCGCCGAGCGCCATGCGGAGGCCGATCTCCCGGGTGCGCTGCGCCACAGTGTAGGCCAGCACGCCGTAGAGGCCTACGGCTGCCAGGAGCGTGGCCAGCACCGCGAACGCGGCCGAGAGCATGCTGATCAACCGATCCAGTACGAGGTTGTCCTTCACCTGCTGCGCCAGAGTCTTCAAGTTTTCGACCGGCAGGTTCGGGTCCAGCAGCCGCATCAACTCGGGAATCGCCCTGAGCACCTGGCTGGGCTCCAACGAGGTCCGTGCGTAGAACGTGATCGCGCCGACATTCTCGTCCTGGCGGTACGGTGTGAAGAACAGCGGCGGGACCTCCTGCTTCACTTCGCTGTACTTGGCGTCCTGCACGACACCTACGATCTGTATGTCCAGCTCGGTCTTATCGGCTCCGTCGCGCGACATCCACTTGCCCACCGCATCCCGGCTGTCCAGGCCGAACTTCCTGGTAAACGCCTCGTTGACGACCGCCACCTTTGGCGCGCCGGCGGCGTCCGCTTCCGTGAAATCGCGCCCCGTCAAGAGCGTCATGCCGACCGTGCCGAAGTACCCTGCCCCAACCTGGTTGAACCGCGAGTCGGCATCCACGTCGGGGGCGTACTCGAATCCCTCGACCGACACGCTGGTGCCCCAGCTATTGCCCACCAACAACGGGACGCGCGCCGCGGAGACCGCGGTCACGCCGGGCAACGCCGCCAACTCCTGCTCGGTGCGCGCGAACAGGGCTCGGCTCCGCTCGGGCTCATACCCATTGAGCACAGGGGAGATGGCGAACGTGACGATGTTCTCGGGGCGCAGCCCGAGATCGATGCGGCTCACGTTCATGAGACTCTTGATGAACAGCCCAGCCGACACCAGCAGCGCCATCGACAGCGCGATCTGCGCGGTGACGAGCGACGTGCGGAACCGCGCCGCGGCGCGTGCCCCCGACGGTTGCCCCGCCGCGTCTTTGAGCATGGTGACGAGGTCGGGTCGCGTGCTGTGGAACGCCGGATACATCCCGAACAGGAAGCCCGTGCCGATGGACAGCGCCCCGGCAAAGAGCATCACCGATGGATGGAGCTCGAGCGCGATGAGTTGTGCGGATTCTGCCGGCATCATGGATGCGATGAGGCCCAGCGTCCACCGGGCGACGAACAGGCTGGCGATGCCGCCGATGACCGCCAGCAAGCACGACTCCGTGAGGAGTTGCGTCAGCAGTTGCCGCCGGGTACCGCCGAGCGCCCCGCGAATCGCCATCTCCTGGGCCCGGCCGGCGCCCCGGGCCAGCAGCAGGTTCGCAATGTTGGCGCACGCGATGAGGAGAACCAGCCCGGTGATGACGAACAGCAAGGTCAGGGGCGTGTTGACTTCGGAATGCAGCGAACTCTGACCACGCCACCCTCTTTCGAGCGTGATCTCTTTGGCGCGGAACCGCTCCATCGTCTGCTCGCTCATCCCGGCCTGCAACGGGGCTTCGACTTCGTTGATGATGCCCCGATAGATCGCATTGATCTCCGATCCGGCCTGCTCGATGGACACGTCCGGCCTCAGCCGCGCGAACAGGTAGGCCCAGTAGCTCCGCCGGTCTTCGAACCGATTCCACCAACTGCTCATCTGCGCCCGCATCGTTAGCGGCACGAACACGTCCGGCATGGTGCCGAGCGTCGTCCCCTCGAACCCGCGCGCCGTCACGCCGACGATGGTCATAGAATGGCCGTTGATGACGAGCGTCCCACCCAGCACTCCCAAATCGGCGCCGAGCCGATTCTCCCAATAGCGGTAGCTCAGCACCACCACGGAGTGCACGCCGATCGTTTCGTCGTCCGCTGGTCCGAACAGACGCCCCAGCGCCGGCTGCATGCCCAATACCGGAAAATAGGAACCCGAAACGAGCATCCCCTGGCCGTTCACGGTCTGGTTGGTGTGGGCCAGGTTCGCGCCGAACGAGACGTGAGCGGCGATGCCCGTGAAGCCATCCGTCGCTTGCTCTTCCAGATCGCGAAACATCGCGTAGCTGAAGACCTGTTCGCAGTCCCCCGCTTGATTGCACGACTGTGAGCCCGGCTTTGGCCCGGGCGCACTTAGGTTGACCAAGCGGTCCGGCTCCTGCACCGGGAGCGCCCGCAGCAGCATCTGGTCGAACAGCGAGAAGATGGCGGCGTTGGCCCCGATACCCAGCGCCAGCGAGAGCACGGCAACGGCCGTAACGAACGGGGTCTTCTTGAGCGTTCGAAAAGCGAGTCTCAGATTGGCCATGGATCGTCCCTCGGGGCTGCCGGGCGTTGTTGCCCGTGCAGTACCAGACGGCACCGAACCATGTGGAGTTTCAAAGGGAGCGGCCGCCGCCCGATCGAATACTGAATATTGAATACTGAATATTGGACATTCAATATTGGATATTCGATATTCGTTCTCCTACCACCGATAGAACGTTCGTATGTCGTACCGCCGCAGCGTGGAACCGTTGTCGCGTTTCTCGTAATCGAACGTGATGCCGACTCCCACGTTGCTCCGAATGTTCCAATCGACTCCCGCGAGAACGTGGTTCGCCGAGAAGCCGGCAAACGGGTCTGCCGGATTGCCTGATTCGAAACTCTCATTGGCCCGAACGTACCCGGCGGAGATTGTGACCGGATCGGTCACGCTCCAGTATGCGCGCGTCAAGACCGAGTGGGTGGTCGTATTCTGATCCCCGAACGCGCTGACGGCCAGATAATACCGCACGAGCCAGTACAATCGGGAAAAGTACCAGGTGACCTCTGGCATGATCATGTGGGTATCCGCGGTCGCATAGTCGGCAAACCGGTAGCCCAGTGCGGGCACGAGGCCGTTGGGCAAGGTTCGGCTGATCTGGACGGTGTACGCCTGGCGGGGGACGACGATCTGCTCGGGCGCCACCTCGATGTTCAGCATGACGACGGTGCTCTTGTCGGCCCAGTAGCTCGCGCCCATCCGAAAACCGGGAGCCGAGTCATCGAACTTGTTGACGTAATCGAAGCCCGCCCAGACGCTCCAGGCTCTGGTCCGCTCCACGCTCAGCAGCATGGTTGTGCCCTGGGCATCGGATGCGAAGCTCAAGTCCTGATAGCTGAAACCCGAGCGCACTGTGAAGCGCAGCGGAGATTCTCCAGCGGCACCGATGCCTTGCTGGACGGATCGTCCCAGGAGGGAAGCAGAGGGTGCGGGAGCGAGCGTGAGCGCCACCACCGCCAGCGGCATCCGCAGGTGCAAGATCTTGAACGCCACAGCGCGAGCGCTCAATCGTGCCGCTGCCATTCGCCGCTCACCGATGGCCTTCGAGCCACGGTCGGTAACTCTCGTAGGAATGAATTGCAAACCCATAGAGACTCTCGAATTGTTGAAGTTCCAAGGTTGTCTGTTCGATCACGCGCTCGAGTTCGCTCCTGCCGTGCCGCGCAAACGACAACTTGCCCGATGGCACGTCTGTCGCCCGCGATTCCCTCAGGATCACAGTCCCCGTCGTCGTCTTTTGCCGCCTGCCGAGCCGGTCCCACGCCTCTTCCGCGATCCAGCTGACACGCGCCCGCTCGTCGTCGATTTGCTCGATGACCACGCGCGAGCCGCCCGACCCCTGGGAGCTGAACGCAAAATCCGTCTCGTCCGGTAGCTCGACGGTCTCGAGACCGAGAAAGACTTGCTTCCCCACGCCCGCCGCATACCGCAGCTCGCTCTGTGCATGTGCGATCGTTCCATCGGCGCCGTATGCCCGGGTTCGGTAATCCATGATGCCCACGTTGTCCACGATGTCGATGATCAGCTCGCTCACGGGGCGCCCATCCACGTCCGCCACCGGCTCGAAGAACTCGTTTCGTTCGTCAAACCACGCTGGGATGTCGACCCCATATACGAGACCGGCCTGTGCCGCCAACGCTCGAGATGCAGCGATGATCGAGAGGTACTGCTGCAGTATCTCCGTGCGGCGCACACCGCCGAATCCGGGTAGGAGGTAGGGCTCGATGTCGTATCGAATGCCGTCGAACCGCGCGGCGGGCGGGCTCTCCCGATTGTACTCCGTGATGCTTTGGATCGTCGCGAGGACCTGCCCATGCCATTCCGGGAGGCTGAACCGCGGATCTCCGTCCAAAGCGTGCACGGTCACTCCGGCGGCGTGGAGTTCGGCGATGAGCGGGCGCAGGCGCTCTCGATCCCACGAGATCGTCCACCGTTCGTCGACGCGCTCCGCCTCATACGGCAGTTGCAGGAACAGATCGGTGATGCCCTCGGTGCGGCAAAACTGCACGAGGCGTCGACGCGCATCCGGACCACGCGTCACCGCTGGAGTGTCCCAGAGCCACATCGCTTGTCTCAACGATCTGCCCGGTTCCTCGGCCCCTGCGGCCGTGGGTATTTCGGCGTCGGGGTGCGTCGTGAAGGCGATGTCCTTCAAGAATACCCGCCCACGTCCTTCCCCCTTCGTCAGGAAGACGAGGCTGGCCAGCTCTCGCCTGTTCAATCCGGGAGGCCACTTGTCGCGGGGAACCCACGCGCGCTGCCACGTTGCCTCCACACGTCCACTGGCGAGGAACGACGCAACGTCTCCAATTGGCAGCGATCCTTCTCGCTGCTCCCACGCGCGATCGGCGATGTGCAGCGCCAGGTCCTCCCCACCGCGCTCGCCGCGAATGGCGAACGTGAGGTAGGTAAACGGACTGGCGTCGAAGAACACCCGTTCCGTGGGATGTAGCTTGAAATCAAAGAGGTGAATCCAAAATCCGGCATAGCTCCGAGCCGCTTTGTCGTACGAATAGGCCAGGGCCGGGCCGTCATCCGGCGCACGGGCAATTGATACCGCCGACGTGGACGGCGCCTTGGCAAAGCCGTTGAAGTAGCCACCAAGGCGGTTGGTGTTGCCCCGGTCGAAATGCCCCAACAGAAACACGCCCCCGGCGTGCGGCGGCGTGCGGCGCTGCGGCTCGCTGGGCCATTGGACCACCGGCGTGCGGTGTCGAACGGCATAGACCGCCAGCGTATTTCCTCGGCGCTCGTGGAGCACACCGACGTGCAGGTATCCAATCTCCGAGACGTCCGACATGCCCCAGTCGGCCAGCACGATCACCTGGGACGGAAAGACGTCGGTGACCGGTTGCGCCGCGAGCGACCCGGTCAGGAGCCATAGGGTCAGGAGCCAGCAGATGGCGGGCCGGTGACGCCGCTCGAGCCACGACCTTGGATGCATGCGTGCCATCCCATCCAACTGTGGCGAGACCTCGAGGCGTCTCGATGCCTTAGAATCGACCACGCTTGAATTTCCCCCACGTTTGACGTCCCTTCAGGAATCCCACAAACCCCTTGCCCAGGTAGTAGAGCTGCATCTGTCGATATCCGAGCATAGACAAGGTCGCATAACTCACCAATACGATGGCGTTCAGGACGCCGCCATAACGAAACAGGGCAACGGAGTTGCGCCCGTCTGCCAGCCGACCTTCTGTCCAGAGGCCCATCAACACGGCGGCAATCGAGAGCAGGGTGCCGTACAGAATCGAGACGGCGAAGAACAGCATAAGGTGTTCGGTGCTCACGAGCCCGGACAAGTAGAGGAGGGGAAGCAGGACATAGCCCAAGATTTCCACGAGCGGCCCTAGAAACTCGAATACGAACTGATACGGCATGGCGAAGAGTCCCACCTGCCGGTACCGAGGATTGAACAGCATCTTGCGGTGGTAGAATAGCACCTGGGCGAGGCCGCGGAACCAACGGTCACGCTGGCGCCCATAGTCTGCGATGCGTTCCGGAACCTGAGAAAGCGTGATCGGATAGGGAAGGAATTCAATCTTCGCCGGAATCTTCTTTTCCAGCAGATACCGCTGCAGTCGCACGATGATCTCCATGTCCTCGCAGACGGTCTCCTTGCTGCCCCCGCAGTATTCCTTCACAATCCGCGATGTGAGTCGGCCGCTCAAGAACCCGCCGACTTCGAACAAGAGGCTCTTCCGGAACACGGCCGACACCCCGGAAAGGATCAGCAGCGAGTTCAAGCTGCCCAGCGCGGTTCGGCCCGCGGTGAACGAGCGCATGTACTCCACGACTTGAAACCTGGCGAGCGAATTGTTCGGCAGGCGAACGTCGACGACCCTGCCGTCCTCGATGGTGCAGCCGTTGGCAACGCCGACTTGGCCGCCGCACGCCGCAACACCCTCCGGATCTTCTACCATCGGTTGCATGACCTCGAGGAGAGAGTCGCGCTGGAGGATCGAGTCGGCATCGATGCAGCACACAAAGGGGGCGAGCGCCGCGTTGAGACCGGCGTTCAAGGCATCCGCCTTACCGCCGTTCTCTTTGTCCAGGAGGATGAGGCGCGTCACATCTCCCATCGGCGCCGCTTCGTAGGAATCCCGAATGGGGCGAGTGGGGATCACCGATTCGTACCCCAGTTTCCGACGGCTGAAAGAGAACGCGGCCTTGAGTGCCTCGAGCGTGCCGTCGGTCGACCCGTCGTTGATGACGACGATCTCGTAGCGGGGATAGTACAGGTTCATCAGCGCCCGGACACTCTCGACGATGGTTTCCTCCTCGTTGTAGGCGGGGACTATGATCGAGACGGCCGGCGTCGAACTCGAGCTGTAGAGCGTCTCCAAGCTGCCAATGGCCTTGAGGCGGAGAAAGAAACGCACCTTGATCCAGGCAACGAGCAAGAGGAAGAGATTGATGGTGTTGTACAGGATGAAATAACTGATGATGATGATTTCGAGGACCCGAATGACTGCGAGCATGGGATCACGCCTGCTTGCGCGGCCACACCGGGCGCAGCCGTCGGCGCTGAACGGCGCCACGCACCGCGTCCACAGGGTCGCGGCCCAGCGCTTCGATTGCCTTCTGAATGCCCGGGTCTTCGTGCTGGCCCAGCGCTTCGATCGCCTCGATGCGGACCACGCTGGCCGGATCCTGCAGCGCAAGAGCGATGTCGGTGGCGTACCGCTCCAGGTCCGCCTGGGCGAGGAAGTACACGGCATCCGCTCGCTTCTGCGCGCCGCGGTCGGTCTTCATGATCTCGACCATCTGGTAGAGCGTTCCGTCCTTGTTCAACCGGGCGCGCAGCGCGATGAGGTCCGCTTCATCCAGATCCCGACAGGCCTCCTCGAAGATCTTGCGCTGCCCCGTCACGCCAAGGCGGATGAGGGACGCCAGCGCCTGCGCACGGACCAGCACGCTGCCGTCCTTGGCCATTTTCGTGAGGACCTGAACCGGCCGCTCGTCTTCGAGATCGCTCGCCCGGCCAAACGCAGCCGCCACCTCCTGGCGCACCAGTGCGGAGGGATCCAGCATTCGCTCGACCAGGGGGGCCACGACCTCGGCACCCATATGCTTCCCCAGGCACCGGACGATCGCCGTGCGCACCCGCTCGTTGGGGTCTTCCAGATATCGCACCAAGCTTTCCCGGGGCAGCCGGGAGCCGACGTGGTACAACTGCTCAGCAGCCAGCTCTCGGACGTCGCCATCCTGGTGATCGAGGATGGGCAAGAAGAGCACGCCGATCTGTGGGTCGCCGATGAGACTGAGTGTCCGAATGAGCCCCCTGAGACTAGTGGTCTTCTCGGCCCCCATCAGGCGATCGGCGAGCGTTCTCCAATCGCGCTGGAAACATTTGGAGAGGAGTTTGCAGGCAGCCTCCTGGAGCTCGTCGTTCTCTGTCTCCAGCAGCTCGATGAGTCGCTCGCGGTGGGGTCTGACGTCGTCAGGGTTCAACCCGTTGAGGGTGTTGGCCGCCTGAAGCCAGACCTCATCGGCGGGATCTTTCATGACCCCGACCAGCCGGTCGAGGAGTTCGGGCACCTCGAGGAACTGACCGAGGGACGCTAGCGCCTGGGCGCGTACGGTCGCGTTGGGATCTCTCGTGAGGCTGGTCTCCAGTATCGGCGTGCACCGACTCTCAGCGAACAGGGCCAGTGCCTGCATGGCGCGGACGCGGGCGGAAGGCTGCCGGCTGGAGCGCAGCAGATCCACGTAGTGCTCCACCACCTTGGAGCGAAACTCTTCCGGGTCTTCGAGCCAAAAGAGGCTCGGATCGAGTGCCAGGAGGGCGAAGAATCGCTGCTGCGCTTGCTCGGTACACGTCCGAATCAGATCGCGCAACGGTGGGGCGAGCCGGCGATCCTGCAGCCCTTCGAGAATCGTCTCCAGACCGGTTTGGTCGCCCAAGAGTGCCAGACCGATCAACGCCGCGGCCTGGGAGATGGGGTCGACGGCCCGGGCGTGGAAGCGCTGGACATGGGTGATTCCCGTTGGATGGCCCAGTTGTCCGATGGCCAAGGCGGCCTGGCGACCAACTACGAGGTCGGGATCGGCCAACAGGGGGACGAGCGGATTTGCCAGCTCGGCGTCCTGGCACCGGCCCAGGCTCGCCACCGTCGCGGCACGGACCCGGGCATCGGGATCCTCGAGGAAGGGCAGCAGGAGCGCACCTGTCGCAGGGGAGCCGAATTCGCCCAGCGCGCGTGCCGCGCTCGAGCGCACGAGGGGCTCATCGTCCTTGAGGAACGCTTCCAGCAGGCGCAGGGCCCGCTCGTCGCGCTTCAGGCCGAGCGCCCAGGCTACGCCGGCCCGGGCCTCCGCCGAGCGCAACCCCATGAGCAGATCCGTGAGGGCGAGCACGTCGTTTTGCTGCATGGCGGCCAACGCCCGGGCGATGTCGTCGCGATAGCTGTCGTCGGCGTTCTCGAAGGCCTGGGCGAGGGCCGGAATGGAAGTAGAGTCCTTGATCTTGCCCAAGGCGCGAACCGCGCTCCCCCGCACGAGTGACTCGGGGTCTTCGAGACACTGTTCCAGGGCTCGCACGGCGTCCTTCTGGGAGAAGCGGCCCAACACGTTTGCGGCCTGCGCTCGCACGTCAGCCGCCGAGTCCTTGAGGGACTCGATGAGGGCCCCCAAGACCTGCTCCGAGCGGACCGAGCCAATGAGCGCGACCATCAACGTGCGGATCTTGAGATTGGGATCGTGGAGAAAGGGCAGCAGATCCGGCAGCATTGGTTGCAACACGCTCGGTGGGAGTTCGCGCATCGACTCCAGGATGCACTCCCGCACGTCTTCTTCTTCTTCCCGCAGGTGACGCAACCACAGCGGTCGTGTCTGGTCGTCGCCGATCCGGATCAGGGCCGCGATGGCGCGGGCGCGCACGGCCCATTCGGAGTCATTCCGCGCCACGTCGCTGAGGGGGTCCAACGCGCTCTTGCTACGGGCCTCGCCCAGGAGTTGGCAAATCCGCACGCGCACCCGCAGGTCCGGGTACGAGAGGGCCTGAATGAGCGACTCGACGACGCCGGTCCTGGCAACCTTCAGCAGGAGTCGAAACGATGGCCCACTGGTTTTTCCGGGATCTTCCGCCAGACGCTCGATGAGCCGGGTGACGTAGCCATTGCGCTCGAGTGCGGTCGCGGCCTGTGTGCGTGTCCGCTTGTCGTCTTCGTCCAAGGCCTGGAGAAAGAGGGGGATCGCCTCGTCACCCATCTTCTCCATAGCGGCCAGGGCGCCGGCTCGTACCTCGTACGGCAGTTCGCCCAGGGCCTCTTTCAACGCTTCCAAGGCGCGCACATCGCCGATTTCGCCCAAGGCGCGCGCCGCTTCTTCCCGCACCGGTGGTCGGGGATCCCGCAGCAGAGTGTCGGTGAGGGGGTGAGTGGCCTGGCGAGCTTTCAGCCTTCCGAGGGAGCGCGCGGCTTCGGCCCGGACTTTCTCGCTGCGATCCTGCAGCGCGGCGATCAAGGCAACGGCGGTTCGGGAATCGGTCGAGGCCCCGAGGATCCGAGCGGCCCAATACCGCTGGCCAACCGCCTTGGAGCTTCGCAACACATCGAGCAAGACAGGCACCGCGTGCGGCAGAAGTCCCTCGAGCACATCGGCGATCGGACGGCTGATGGCCGCATCGTCCCGCCCCAGCGCCTCGACCAGCGGTTCGATGGCTCGGAGATCGCGGATTCTTAGCAGCGCCGAAGTGGCGATGCTCTTGACCTGCTTGTCTTCGCTCTCGTCCTGGAGCACGGCGATGAGTGGCAACACGGCCGCCGAATGCCCGATGCGTCCCAGCCGTTCTGCCGCCGCCGCGCGGTCGGGCCACGAGCCCGCGTCTCTCAGGGCGTCGATGCGTGTCTGGACAATGCCGAGGTCCTGGTTGACTTGCACGAGCTTTTGGCGCAGGGGTGTTGCCGCTCGCTCGCCGAGTTCCTCGAGACACTTTTCAATGACGGGAAGGGGAAACGACTCTTGGAGCCGAGCGGCGAGTTCTTCGGGCTCCAAGTACTGCATCACCTGCACCCGCACGGTACATGCCGTCCTCAGGCGCTTAAAGCGACGACGCTCTCGGGCGCGCCATGTCTCCCGGAGGAGGACGCCCAGCAGCATAAGGCCGATCGCCCCGACAAGAACGTAGACAACCCACAGCAGGATCACTCGTCGAGCAATCCTCCGATTTTTTCCATCAGTTCGTCCATGTCAAACGGCTTTGTGAGATAGTCATCTGCCCCGGCCTCTTTTCCCCAGAACTTGTCACTCTCCTGGGACTTGGCGGTCAGCATCAGGATTGGGATGGAACTCGTTTCGGCGTTTCCCTTCAGTTCGCGGCACACCTGATAGCCGTTCATCGTCGGCATCATGATGTCCAACAGGATCAAGTCCGGCTTTTCGTGGATGATCCGCTGCAAGGCATCCTTGCCGTCCGCGGCAGTGGTGACCCCGTATCCTTCGAATTCGAGCCGAGACCTCAGGGTCGATACGAAGTCCAACTCATCGTCCGCAATGAATATCGTCCTATCCATTAGTAGCCAGCTCCTCAACCAGGTTATCGACGGCAGCGACCAACGCGTCCGGGTCCTCCGCGTCCTCCGGACAGGAGATTGCGGTGACCAGGAAGGGGCAGCGTTCCTCATACGGCGCGAGCGCGCTCACGACCCGCTGGCGCACCGAGGTTGCTCCCGTCTTCGGCGTGTCGCGCAAGAAAAGGATCATGCGTCCGTTCCCGTACTGAATCACGGCATCCTGCATGTTGCGCCGGACGACATGCCGGATTTTCGTCTCTACGTCTTCCAGCATCTGCTTCCACCGCTCGACGCCACCCCCCTCTTTCATCGCCTCGAATTCGGCTTGCTTGAACGTAAGGATGATAAGAGAGAGGTGATTGCCCTGACCACACCTTTTGAATTCGGCGTGCACGGCCTCCCGCAGCATCGCCCCCAAACTGTAGACGGGTAACGTGAAGCTGAACGTGCTGCCCTTCCCCAGCTCACTCTGCACCGAGATCGTCCCGCCGTGAAGTTCCACCAGGTCCTTCGCAATGGCCAGGCCGAGACCGGTGCCCTTCTCTCCTCCGACGTCCGTCCGATCGACCTGCTGAAACCGCTCGAAGATGCGCTCCTGGTTCTCCTTGGCGATGCCACGTCCCGTATCGGATACCGAGATTTGGGCTTCTTCACGTCCGTTCTGGATAGCGATGGAGATCGTTCCACCCTCCCCGGTGAACTTGAGCGCGTTCCCCACCAGATTCGTGAGGACGCGCACGATTTTCATCGGATCGCAAAACACCAGTCCGAGGTCCGGATCGTGCGACGTCACGAGCGCGACGCCCTTTTCTTTCGCCTTTGCCTTGGCAGATTCGATGACGCTGCGAATCAGTGCTGGCATGTCGACTTGCGACTTCTCGAGGGAGACGCGTCCGGCTTGGATCGTCGACATGTCCAGCAGGTTGTTGACCATGCTTGCCAGTCGCTTCGCGTTGGTGTGGCCGGTGCGCAACTCGCTACGCGCCTCGTCACTCAGCACCCCCCAAACGCCGGCCAACGCATTGGCGAGCACGTTGGAGATGGTCGCGAGTGGCGTACGGAGTTCATGGGAGACGTTTGCGATGAAATCGTCCTTGATTTGATTTGCCTGGCGCAGCTTCTCATTGGTGCGCTTCGCTTCGGCGAAGAGCCGCTTCCGCTCCGTGACATCCCGGAGCGTCGCCAGGTACGCATCTTCGCCGCGCCATTCCGTGTCGTCCATGCGCATCTCGGCGACGCACTTCTCATCGTCCAAGCGGATGATATCGAGTTCGGTGGTCTCCCCGGCCGTCAGAGGAAAGCCGAAGAGTTGACCCACCAGCTCTTCCTCCTCCCGGCCGAAGAGGGCTGCCGCAGCCGGATTGGCATAGAGGACGACACCTTCCTTGTCCACGATCAGAATGCCATCTCTCGTCTTCTCGACGATGCTGCTGAAATTGGCTTTCGTGACCTCCAGTTCCGTGGCCACGCTGCGCCGTTGGTGGATCTCGGCCTCGAGGGATTCATCCACCTTCTTGAGCTGCTGCTCGGCGAGCCTTTGCTGGCTCATATCCTGCGCGACCGCGACAATCCCTTGCATTGCGCCGCTTTCGTCGCGCATCACAGAACCAGACAACATGACCGGCACGCGCGTGCCATCCTTGGCGACGAGGTTGGTCTCAACGCTCCGAATCATGTCGTTGAGACCCATTCGCTTGAAGAAGTTGCGCCGCTCGCGCCGGTCGGCCTCGAGGAAGAAGACGTCGGCTCCGTCTTCGAACACGATGCCACCGGACTGGCCGATCAGTTCGCTCCGCTCATAGCCCAGGAGATTGAGCACGGCTCGGTTCACCCGCTGAATCACCCCGTCCGGACTGATCACCACGAGGGTCTCAGCCATCGATTCGATGATATTGTCCACATACGCCTTGGAGACCGTGGTCGTCCGAAGATCTTCCATTCGCTGCTGGAGCGCCGAATTGAGGAATTCCAACTGCACTTTCAAGCGTCCGCGCTCGATGGCGTACCGGATACTGTGCTTGAGGAAGTTCCCGTCGAGTTCGGCCTTGACCAGGTAGTCTTGCGCGCCGCCCTGCATCGCCTTTACAGCCTTATCGTCATCCTCGAGAAGCGTCAGCACGACAATCGGCACATTGCCCGCCGCACCACTGATCTTCGTGAACGTGTCCTCGGCACCGGAATCGGGGAGGGCTAGGTCGAGGAGTACTACGTCGATGCCACCGTCCGTGAGACGCTCGATGCCGGTCGACAAGCGCTCCACCCAGTCCAGCTGGAAAGCGGCAGGCCCGCCGACCTCGGCAAGCATCTCCCGAATCAGACGCGCATCGCCCTTGTTATCCTCGATCAACAGGACGCGGATGGGTTTCTGATGGTCTTTTTCCGTCACCCTTGGACCCTCATTCCTTCGGCAGCTTGACGATCTGAAACCAGAAGCCCTCGACGGACTTTACCACATCGATGAACTGCTCCAGGTCGCCTGGTTTGGTGATGTAGCAGTTCGCGTGCGAATCGTACGAGTTGAGAATGTCCTCTTCAGCTTTCGAGCTGGTGAGAATCACCACGGGGATCCTTTTGAGGTCCGGATCCGCCTTGATCTCCGCCAACACCGCGCGCCCGTCCTTCTTCGGGAGGTTCAGATCGAGCAGGATGACATCCGGACGCGGCGCGTCCGCATATTTCCCTTCCTGGCGCAGGAACGCCATGGCCTCGACCCCGTCAACCGCAACCGAGAGGCGGTTACGCATCTTCCCCTCCTTCATGGCCTCCTGGGTCAGGCGTACGTCGCCGGGATTGTCTTCCACTAGCAGGATCTCGACCAGACTGCCGTTCGAATTACTACTCATGGCTGCTTTTCTCCTCGTTGAGTGGCAGCGTGAAATAGAAAGCCGCGCCTTCATCGGGTTGTGACTTTACCCAAATCCGCCCGCCGTGGAGTTCGACGATCTTCTTGCAGATCGACAACCCGATGCCCGTGCCAGGGCGGTCTCCCTTGCCGTGTAGCCGCTGAAACACGACGAAGATCCGCTCGGCGTACTCTGGATCAATACCGATCCCGTTGTCGCGCACGCAGAACTCCCAATGTCCATTTCGCTGCTCGGCCCCGACGTGGACGGTCAGCTGCTCGTCGCCCCGAAACTTGATGGCGTTCGCGATCAGATTCTGAAACAGCTGACCCAACTGTGTCACGTCTCCCATGACGGTTGGGAGCCGGTCATGCGTCACGACCGCGCCGCTCTCCTCCACGAGCCCTTGCAAATTGACGAGTGTGCGGTCGTAGATGGCCTCGCAATCCGTGGCCTCGAAATCCTTCCCGCGCGTCCCCACCCGCGACAACTCCAACAGGGCATTGATCAAGCGCCGCATCCGAGTCGCTCCGTCAACCGCGAACGCGATGAACTCGTCGGCGTCAGCATCCAATTTTCCCTTGTACCGCTTGGATAAGAGCTGAGTGTAACTCGCTACCATCCGCAGCGGTTCTTGGAGGTCATGCGATGCGACCCACGCGAACTGCTCCAGCTCGCTATTCGAACGCGCCAATTCCTGGGTCTGCCGCTCCAGTATTTCTTGGGTCCGCTTGCGTTCCGTGATGTCCTGTGCAACACAGACCATCCCTTGAATCTCGCCATCCTCGTCGCGCATAACCGAGCCCGAGAGCGACACGGCCACGTGGCGGCCGTCCTTGGTGACTACGCTGGTATCGACCCTGCGAATGACGTCATTCAGCTCCGACTGCTTGAGCAAGGACAGAACGTCGACGCCCTCCTCAAACAGGTCGCCAGCCGACCGGCCAATCAGCTCATGGCGTTCGTACCCCAGCAGGCTGATGGCCGCCTGGTTGACACGTTGAATGGTTCCGTCGGTATCGATCACCATCAGCGTCTCGGCCATCGATTTGAGGATGTTGTCGACGTATGACTTTGAAACGGTCGTGCTGATGAGGTCTTCCCGCGTCTCGAGAAGCTGCGATCGTAGCTTGCGCGACTGGGCGCTGCTCTGTAGCACATAAAGGCAGAAGAGCAAGACCAGCACGAAGAGACCGAACAGATAGGTCTTGACTTGCGTGCCGATACCGTCGCTCGCACCGACAAGGTCGGGCAAGGCAGACAGGATCAGCGTCGCGGTTAGGACGAGGATGATGAGAATCGCGATCCACCAGAGGTGGCGGTCACGACGCTCGATCTGACCAATGTTGACGGTGGTGCGTTTAATGGTATTTCAGGTCCGTTAGAGTAATCGTGATCGACGTGCTAATGCCCCTCAACTTCATGCTTTCCCACGTGAAAATCGAGTTCTGCTTCACGAGCAACTCAAGTCTTCAGTTTCCCAACCCGTCCTGCAACGCATCTACTACCGCAGGATCTCGACCGTTTTGAGCCCGCCCAATCCGGAAGCGATGATCAGGTAATTATTCTTGAAGGCAACATGATTGACCGATTGGAGGTCGGCAAACTGGAGCCTGCCTAAGAGTGTGATCTGTTGTTGCTGCTCACTGCCGGTTTGGTCGAAGGGTTGGCTCGCCTGCGCGACGTACACGCCGGCTTCGCCGTTGGAGATGAACAGGAGATCATCGTCGACCGTCACCGCATTGGTCACGACGACCGACGGATCGAGGCCGAGTGCGGCGGCATCGGGCAGCGGTACGGTTCCCACCACGGCTCCGGTGTTCACGCTCAGGATCTGGACCCCACCGGTGCCCGCCGCGATAAAGGCCTTTCCTCCGACCACTTCCACCGTGGACTTCGATTCCGGGATGTCCGCGCCGGTGAACGCGTACTGACCCAGCAGCTGCAAGGTCTGCTCGTCATAGACGGAGATCTGACCGGGCGTCCCCTGCAGCACAACCACCTTGCCGCCGGCCACATCCACCCAGCGTGCGTCGTGCAGATCGATGGAGCCGGTGAGTGCCAGCGTGCCCTGGTCGAGCGCGGTCAGCGCCCCGGTGTTCCCGGAGGTGGCGTAGATGGTGCTTGTGGGAATCACCACGCTTGTAGCGGCAAAGCTCGTGAGCGGCGTGCGTTGGTTGCCTTCCAGCACGAGCTTCCCGGTGCGCAACTTGATCACCTCCAACACCGCTGGGTACGCATACGCGGGATCACCGGTTGCCGCGGCTATGTAGACGTTCCCCCCGTCGATCGCCACCGAGTTGATGTCCGTATCGTTGAACAGCGCCTCCGACCTCAGTTTGGGTCTCGACTTGTTGGAGATATTGAAGACGTCGATGGCGCCGAGGTATTGCGGCCCCCGCATGTTGTAACTCACGGTCGCCCGGTCACCTCGCATGGCGATCGCGGTGGCCTGAACGACTTGGCCATCGACGGTCGGGGGCGAGACTTCAGCCCTGAGTCGTAACGAGAACGCCCGCAACGGTGATGCAGCGCGCCCGCTCGCCGCCATGGCTCCGGCCGCCGCTGGTGGGACGATAGGGACGTCGGCGTCGACGTACCGCACCCGCCCG
>JADFIT010000227.1 GCA_022566515.1 Gemmatimonadota bacterium | reverse complement strand
GTAGATCTCTTTGACTGCATAAGCGACGTGCCGCCTCTTGTCTCGTTCCATCACATCACCTCCGCCCCAGCCTGATACCGCGTCGGATCCGGCACACCGGCTTCTTCGAATCCCTTGCGCCGAAGCACGCAGGCATCACACCGACCGCAGGCCGCTCCCTCGGTTGACGGGTCGTAGCAGCTCAGAGTCATCCCGTGATCCACACCGAGTTCGATACCTCGTAGGATGATTTCACTCTTCGTCAATTCGATGAGCGGTGCGTGAATCTCGAGCGGTGCCTTGCCTTCAACACCGGCCTTGGTGGCCACGGCCGCCAGGCGTTCGAACGCATCAATGAACTCGGGCCGGCAATCCGGATATCCCGAGTAATCGAGCGCATTCACGCCGATAAAAATGTCGCTCGCCCTCAACGTCTCCGCCCAGGCCATGGCGAGGGATAGGAAAATTGTATTGCGGGCGGGCACGTAGGTGACCGGTATTTCCCTCCCGATGTTGTCGGGCGCCGTGTCTTTTGGCACGTCGATTTCGTCGGTGAGTGCCGATCCACCGAACACTCGCAGATCCAAATCGGTTATCACGTGCTGTGCCACGCCGAGTGCTTCCGCAACGCGCTGAGCCGCGTCGATCTCCACTTCATGCCGCTGGCCATACCTGATGGTGAGTGCGTAGAGTTCAAACCCTCGCGCCCTGGCTTCCGCCAGCGCCGTAGCTGAGTCGAGGCCGCCGCTGAGCAACACCACCGCATGTCTATTGAGCTTATCTGTAGATTGGTGTTTCATTAGTCCGAAATATAGGCGAGCGATACTGACTTCGAAGGAGTCGTGTATGGCAGGTCAGGAAGGAAGATTGCCGGCGTCCGGCCCGCTACCCCGGCCTGAGAGTCTCGAACAGGCTAGGGAGCTCCTCAAGGCGGAGTCGTTCCCCGCGCCCGACGTGCAGGTCGTCACGCTGGACGCCACAGAGTTTACATCGCTCTGCCCGCGGACGGGTCAGCCGGATTTTGGTGAGGTGTCCATCGAGTACGTTCCCGACGAGCGCTGCCTGGAATCGAAGGCGCTCAAGTTCTACCTATGGGCTTACCGGAACGAAGGGGCCTTCTGCGAGACGTTGGCGGCCCGCATAGCGGACGACATCGTCTATGCCATCGCACCCAAGGCGGTGCGTGTGGAAGTGCATCAGAACATTCGGGGCGGGATTCGCATCGTAGCCGTCGCAGGGAGGCCAACCGAATAGAGCAGAACTCAACGTTCCGCCATTTTCCCGCCGATGATGGCGCCGATCAAGAGGGGAATCATATGCATCGTCGACACGGCGAACGTTCCGAGACCGGCGATCGTGGCGAAGATCGCTCCCAGAATCGGGATGCTGGCCAGGAGCGGGCCCAGGAAGATCATCGTCACCCAGAGGATGAGGCCCGGGAGAAACACCGCGGTGACAGCCCGCCCGAGGCTGCCTGCCTTCGAGCCACCTACATACCCGGCGATGAGGCCGCCGAAGAGCGGTAACCAGGATAGGAGGATCGAGAGGCCGATCATCCAAGCCATTGCACCGGGAATGCTTCCCCTGCGGGTTATGTCCGTCGTCATAGATCCTCTCCATGTGGGTATGGTCAGGGGCCGGACTTCCAGGGCGCCTGAAAACCCCTACGTATTACTGGGTTGTCGGGTTTCGCCGACTCCCCACTCCCCACTCCCGACTCCCCAGGGAGTGGGGAGTGGGGAGTGGGGAGAAGGTCCAACGCCGCCGAATTGATGCAGTACCGCAAGCCTGTGGGCCTGGGGCCGTCGGGGAAGAGGTGGCCCAGATGAGCGTCGCATCTGGCGCACAGCACCTCGGTGCGATTCATCCCCAAGCTGCCGTCGTCGTCGGTGGCGACGTTGTCGGCCGATACCGGGGAGTGAAAGCTGGGCCAGCCGGACCCGGAATCAAACTTGGCATCTGATGAGAACAGGTCGCTGCCGCAGCAGACGCAGCGATACACCCCCCTGTCCTTGCAGTCGTGGTACTTGCCCGCGAACGGCAGCTCCGTCCCCTTCTCCCGGGTGACCTTGTACTGGTCTGGACTCAGCCGCTCCCGCCACTCAGCTTCGGTTTTGGTCACCTTGTCGGCCATGACTACCCCCTCTCCCCGTCGCTGGAAATCTACTGGCATTCGACGTTACAATCGAGGATGATGGAACCGCAGCTCACCTCGGCGGAGCGCTCTCGGCTCCGCATTTTCCGCCACGTAGCCGCCGAAGCACGTGTCGCTCTGAGTGTCGCTCGGCCCGGCGGCGAGTCGGTACGGGTGGTGAGGGGCTACATAGAGACTGAGGGTGACACCGAGCGGGTTCGCAACATGTGCATACCTGTCCGCCGGGCCTATCTCGAGAACGATCCAGTCAACATGAGCCGCATTGTTGCAATGCTTCGTGCAACCGGGTCCTCAGAGATCCGGCAGCGGCTGGAGGCGTTCGAACGGAGCTACGCGCCTATTCAGAACGAGTTGGAGAGCGCATCCATATTGAACGACCGGCGCATCACCCACGGCGAGATGTTCGAGAAGTGGATCGATGCTATGGTGTTTCACGACATTCCGGCCAAGCGGCAACCCTTCCTTGCCATGGCCGATGAACTGGGCAAGGCGGTTGAAGGCATAGCCCTTCGTCTGGCTGAGCGGATCGCCCGGTGCCTGCTGGATCTCGACGGGATCGTAGCGGCGTTTCTGGGCGAGCCGACGGATACGGTCGCGGACGCGGCGCCTACGGCAGACGCCTAGTTTCTTTCACCTGCGGGTTTACGACCCGTGATGTTGATGGCGTTCTTCGTGAAGATCTGGATGACGCCGTCGGCGGCGCCCTCGCCGTAGCGCGCCACCGCCGCCGCGCCCTTGATCACCTCAATACTCTTGATGTCGTCGGGGTTCAGCTGAAGCACTATGGGCTTGGCGTCTCCCTCGATGCGCACGCCGTTGATGTACACGAGTGGTTGTTCCGTTGACCCAAGCTGAAGAACCCGCATTTTCTGCAACGCAACCTTTTGAGCTACTTTTGGCGCCAGGCTGAACCCGATCTGCTGGCTCACCAGCACCCTCACCGGCCCGCCGTCCACTTCGCCGGGGGTATACAGGCTTCCTTCGATGACGGCCCGGGCCGGGCCCTCAAACGCCCGGTTGGTTGATTCCAGGACGTTGAGCGAGCTGGAATCGACCGTTCCATCTTGCTTGATCACGAACTCCAGCAGCACCGTGCCCTCGATTCCCGCCTGGCGGAGCATCTCGGGGTAGCGGGGGAACGGCCCCGATATGCGTTCCGGACGTACCTCCACCGCTCCCTCGAGGTACACCTCACTCATGCCCGTGGCGGTTCCCAGCTCGCTGTCGAACTCCACTGCCACCGGAGCGGGTGTGTCACACGCAAGCGCGACCAACACCGTCGCAACGGCGGCCGCGACGCCGGCGCGTACGGTTCTGGCTTTGGGATTGGGATGCATCATCTTGTGAATTCTCCGTGCAAGTAATGATTTTGGATTGGACAGCGCCGGTGCCGGGAAGATGCGAGCCGAACGGTGCCGGGCGACCTCGAGGAGCAACTCGCCGTAAACCCGGGGGTCCACCTTGGACCGGGGGTCCACCTTGGACCGGGGGTCCACCCTGGACCGGGGGTCCACCCTGGACCGGGGGTCCGACCCGGACCGGGGGTCCGCCCAGGACTTGAGGACGCGGTCGTCGCAGTCGAGTTCGACGGCGTCCCGCAGGCGGCGCAGTTGCCACCAGAGTGGAATGTTCCAGGGCACCAGGACGGCAATGAGTAGGCCGGCGGACAACAGCTTCAGGTCGCCCGCGTGTATGTGCTCCAGCTCGTGGGACAGGACGAGCCGCCGGCGATCCGCTGCCAGACGTTGCACCCATGCCGGCAGCACGATGATGCTCGGGAAGCTACCGACAACAGCCGGCCCGAGGCGCTGGGTGAATCGCACCAACACCCCGTCGACGACTTCACCGGGGCAGTCGCCGGCTTCGCGCCGGATGCGCAGTTGACTCGCAACCAGAACGATGGCCAACAGCACCGATGCGCCGACCCACGCTCCGATGACCACACCGGTGAGGGCGGAGAACGTGGGAGAATTAGCCGGTGTGCCGAGCAGGCCGAGGAGCAGTGCAGGGTCGATGAGCGTTGAGGGTGCGTCGAGGGGGATCGCGCCGCCCGTGCCGCCCGACGGCCGGAGCAGTGCCATCAGCGGAACAGCGACGGACGCGACGATCGCGGCGCCCCAC
>JADFIT010000068.1 GCA_022566515.1 Gemmatimonadota bacterium | reverse complement strand
CGGCCCGCTGCTTGTCATCCAACAGAGCCAGCCCCTGCTTTTCCGATTCCTGGCGAAACGGGGCGAGTTGTTTTTCTTGATCCGCCGCCGACAAGTCCATGATCTTCAGAACCAACTGTTCGACTTCCTCCTCACGCTGGTCAATCAGCGCGTCGAGCTTGCTGCGCTGCAGGTCACTCAGCCCCAATCGCTGGGCCACATCGTCCTTGGCCAATTCGGCCAGAATGCCGACGAATTGTGGATCGGCGGCGAGCACGCGGCCATGGCGGTCGCGGCGACGCTCTTGTACCGGCAGGCGACGGGGGACGGGCAGCTCATCGATGTCTCCATTCACGACGCCTGCGCCCAGTGCACCGAGGGGACGGTGCCCAGGTACATCTACAACCGCACGGAGCAACCCCGCCGGAGTCCCAACCTGGTGAAGTGCGCCGATGGCGACTACCTGAACCTCATGTTTCTGCCGCCCGCCGACGTGGGAAAGGTAGCCAGCCTCTTGGCCCAATGTGACATGGCAGAGGACCTGGCCGATCCCAAGTACGGCGGCACGAGCTTCGCTGAGCGGATCCAGCTGATGCCTCGCGTGACGGAAGTCGTGGGCCGCTGGGCGGCCACCAGGCCGGTCATGGAGGTCTTCCAGGCCCTGCAGTCGTGTGGCGTCGCCTGTGCGCCGGTGCGGCCACCCGAGGAGCTGATCTCCGACCCGCACTGCATCGAACGCCAAGACTTCGTCGAGGTGGAGCACCCCGAGCTTGGCAAGACGTTTGTCTACCCCCGGGCGCCTCGCCATCAAACGGAAACGCCCTGGCGCTGGGGCCCCCGCGCGCCGATGGTGGGGGAACATAACGGCGAGGTCTACGGGACTATCCTGGGCATGTCGGAGGAGCAGCTCGCCGACTACCGAAGCCAGGGGGTCTTGTAGCCAACCGGCCGCGACCCCAAGGCAAGGGCTACGCCAGCCGGAACAAACGCACCGCATTGCCCGCGACGAGCTTGTGCCTGAGCTCGGCTGGCAGGCCGCCCAGCTGCTTGTCGATGTATCTCTGGGAGTCGGGCCACAGCGTCGTACTGTGGGGATAGTCGCTGCTGAACATCAGGTTGTCCACAGGCGCCCGGTCCAGCAAGGCGATGCCGGCCCGGTCTTCCAAGAACGTGGCGTGGATGTTCCGCCAGACGTAGTGCTTGGGGCTGTGTCGTAGCTCCAGCTTGGCCCAGTGGCGCTGGCGAGTGTATTGGTCCTCCATCATTTCGACCCAGAACGGCATCCAGCCGAAATTGGTCTCCGCATTCAGCACCTTCAACCCTGGGAAGCGATCGAAGACCCCGGTGAAGATCAGGTTGGTAAAAGGCTGGATGGCGGTGAAGAACCGGTGGACGATTCCGGCGACGAAGTCGTCCGGGGCGTTGCCGAGGCTGCCCATCTTCCCCCCATGATTTCGGTGCCAACAGATAACCATCTGGGCGTCCTGGGCCGCCGCCCAGAACGGGTCGTAAAAGCTATCGTGGAACGGCTTTCCTGCATTGGCCGGGAGAAACACGCCGGTAAAGCCAAGCTTGGCGCATCGTTGGAGCTCGGCGATGGCGGTGTCCAGCCCGTCGTCCACGGGCATCAGGGGGAGACCGACCAGGCGTTGAGGGTCGACAGCGCAAAACTCCTCGTGCAGCCAATCGTTGTAGGCGTGCATGCATTCCACCCCAAGGGCGCGGTCGACCATGACATACGAGGACATAGCCGTGCCGGGGAAGATGACACTGGCGTCCACGCCGTCTTTGAGCTGGTCCTCGATGTGAGCCTTGCCGTCGTAGTTGCCCGGCATGATCTCGTCGAACTTGATCCCGCTGAACTTGTAGTCCTCATACCGGCGTCCGGCAAGAGCACTGAGGCCATAGCTGCTCACCGGCGCCTTGCCTTCGATGGACCAGCCGTCGCCCCCATCCTCGCATCGTATCAGCTTCGGGCCCTGGTCCTTCATATGGGCTGGCAGGCGGTCTTGCCAGAGGTTGGGCGGTTCGTTGACGTGCGAATCGGCGGAGATGACACGGTACTCCATTGCACTCCTCCCGGGCCGTCATCTGGTTGCCCCACAGTATACGCGGTGCACCGCGGACATGAGCCAGGCCGGCGGCGACATTCTGACCGTCAGGTGCGACGTGAGCAAGGCCGCCAACAAGGCCGGCCCCACGGGGGGAACCTAGGGCAAGGGCTCGATGCTGGAGCGATGGGCCGACCCCGGCGAGGTCGCCGAGCTGGCCCTCTACCTCGCATCCGACTCCTCGGCCTTCGTCACCGCGGCCAACTTCGTGATCGACGGCGGGCTTTCGGCTATCTAGGCCGGGCGGTGAACCAGGAGGTGGAGGGATGTACAACGGTTCTCGCGTGATCGACGCCGGCTCGTACTATCACCGAGTTCCGCGACCTCTTCCCCGTCGCCAGCCTCGGCTTCGACCCCCATTCCTACATCAAGGCCAAGACGACCAGGGCGTCGGCAAGATAGCGCTGTTTCAGGGGGCGTCACGATTCCATTACGTCTTGAATCTGGTGGCTTCGTCTGAACCGCCGGTGGTATCTCCTTCACTGTAGGAATGCGCGCCTGCACCAGCAAGATGGCCACCTTGGACGATGAGGTATTCGTCCCTGATTGGCCTACCATCAAACCAACACTCCAGGATCTCCCGAACTCCAGCAGCGTAACGAGCCTGGGCTGACAGTGAAGTGCCAGATGTGTGCGGGGTCATCGCATGGTTGGGCATGGTCCGCCAGGGATGGTCCTTTGGCGGCGGCTGCGGGAACCAGACATCGCCCGCATAACCGGCTAACTGGCCGGTCTCGAGCGCCTTCACGATTGCGTTCCGCTCGCAAATCTTCCCCCGTGCTGTGTTGACGATATACGAGCCTCGCTTCATTTTGCCGATGAGCTCGTCGTTAAAGAGATGCTCTGTCTCTGGATGCAATGGGCAATGAATGCTCACGACATCGCATACTTTGACCAGAGACTCCACATCGGAATGGAACGTCAGACCGAGCTCTTCCTCAACTTGGGTGGGCAGCCGGTGGCGGTCAGTGTAGTGTAAGGCTACATCGAAGGGTTTCATGCGCTTCAACACCGCCAACCCGATACGCCCACTCCCAACGACACCGACGCTCATCCCCTCGATGTCGTACGACCTCGATATGGCGTCCGCGATATTCCAACCGCCATTCACTACCAAGTGGTATTGCGGAATGTAGTCCCGGACCAGCGCGAGGATCTGCATTACCGCGTGCTCAGCAACGCTGATGCTATTGCAATAGGTGACTTCACAAACGGTGATATTCCTATCGATTGCCGCCTGTAGGTCAACGTGGTCAGACCCGATTCCCGCGGTAATAGCCAGCCGCAAGTTGGGCGCTTTCGCTATTCGATCCGCAGTAATGTAGGCGGGCCAGAACGGCTGAGAGATCACCACATCAGCGTCCACGAGCTCTTTCTCAAGGACCGAATCGGGTCCATCTTTATCAGCGGTAATAACCAAGCTGTGGCCACGACTTTCAACGAAGTTGCGCAGTCCTAGTCCGCCTGAAACCGATCCGAGTAATTCCCCAGGAACAAAGTCGATTGCAGCCGGTGAGGGCATAGTCTGACCACCCGGGTATGCCGCGAGAACAGGTATACCCTGTCGTGCATATTGAGGTGGATAACCTCCCACGGGATCATCGTAGAGTACACAGACGATTTTCTGTTTCGCCATTTGTCCTCCTACAAATCGGGATTTCCCATTTCAGCTGGCCTCAGGCTTCGTTGTTAGCCCAACGGAGACGGCGACATCGTAAGCGAGTCTTTCGATGCCGGTCAATCCCAGCTATCTCCAACAGAACAACGATTTCAGTTGTAAACCACCCTTCTTGTCCATCTTGATCGTCATTGCGGCCCGCCAGGGACTTCTTGAGCCCCCTCAAGGGGATACGGCTCCCCAGGAGCCTCCAGCTCCTTCTCGTGAGAATCTCCCCTTCCTTAGCCAGGCACCGGACATAACCTGCCAATACGGTCCAGCACCCCCTGGAACAGCACTCGCGGCACGGTCACCTCAGCCAATTGGAACACCAGCCGCCGGGCGTGGCGGCACCAGCCGTGCCCCGATCTTGATAAGCTTGATCTGGACATTGCGCAGCGACCAGTTCTTGATAAACAGAGGAGAGGGGCCGAATCCGTAGTCCGTTTTAAATTAGCAGGATCCGCTGGAATAATCCAAAGGAAAGGAGACCATGAACCTCACTGGCCGGGAACTGTGGATGGTGGTTCATGGCCTGGGGCTAGGGGCGACTTTCCTACTGGCCTATGCCGGAGGCCTAGCCGGCCTTTGGAGCCTGCGTCCTGAGTGGGTGACGGTCGTCGGCCTCCAGCAGCGCTCGCGTCGGCTTGGCGTCAGCACCTGGATCATGGCCATCGTGGCTTGGCTGACCGTTATCACCGGTACCTATATCGTCTACCCCTGGTTACAGGACAGGATAGGCATCATAGGGGCATGGCGTCCGCGACCGCCGACTGCCCGGTCCGAGGGCTGAGGAGCTCGGAAGGAGATTGCCGTTCTCCGGTGGGAGAGGGCACGCAACGATGCATCACCCGCGGTGTATCCCCGCAACAAAAACGGGCGGTCCGTCGCGACCAAGCAAGAGCCATCTTTCTGGGTTGTCACGCAACTCTCGCGCTACGAATCGGGTCTCCAATTCCGCAATGACTGCGTTGGGAGTCTGGTAGACTGTGAAGAAGTCATGCGTCACGGCGAGTCGGTAGCGCTGCTGCTCACCCACCAACACGACAAACTTTGCCAGGTTGGGTTCGTTCACGTCTACACGCACGCTGTCGGCGTCAGGTAGTTCGTCCGCCAACGTTTCTTGTACGGCGTGGAGTTGCTCCTCAGTGATTGCCATCAGATAAACCCCGAGCCGTCAGCGTGGCGTAAGCAGCCCCGAACGCCGCTGGGAGGCTCGGGGCCAGATGACGGCATCCAGGACGGCGTGCAGCACTGCCATGCCGGTGGCCTCGTCGGGACGATCCCGAACGGAGAGTGGCATGCCGCCGAACGAGATGGCTGCCACGTGGGGGGCCGGGCCCCGGTGATCGAGTTTCCAAGTCGAGCTCCCTCCCTGGGAGTTAGTTGGGTGAATCCTCTTCGCCGCCTGTTGTCGGAGCGCCCCAGCTGGGTCCTCCGGAAATCAGTCTCGTTCCCCGGTTCCGCGTGAAGTAACTCCACGCCCATTGGATGGTCACGAGGATGCGATTCCGAAACTCTATCAGGAATAGCAGGTGGATGGACAGCCACAACACCCATGCCGAAAACCCCGAGAATCTCAACCGTCCGAAGTCTGCTACCGCCGCGCTGCGGCCGATCGTCGCCAGGCTCCCCCTATCAATGTATTCGAAGGGAGGGGAACTCCGGCCCGCCAGTTGATTGGCGATGCGCTTGGCCGCATACCGGCCCTGTTGCATCGCCACGGGTGCGACGCCCGGAAGCGGCCTGCCGGTTTGGTGCGCGAAGTGCGCCATGTCTCCGATCACCATGATCTCGCTGTGATCCGCGACGCTGAGGTCCGGGTTGACGAGAATCCGGCCGGCGGCGTCTTGTTCTCCTCCGGTCTGCCCGGCGGCGAGTTTCGCCAACGGCGACGCCTGCACGCCTGCCGCCCACAGCACGCATCGCGTGGGCACGACAAACAGATCGCTGTGGGATTCGATGGTGATGGCCTCGGGCTTCACGTCGGTGACGTAGGCACCGAGCCGCACGGTCACTCCCAGGCGCCGGAGAGATCGGTGGGCCTTTGCCGAGAGGTCCGCGGGATACGTCGGCAGCACGCGGTCGGTGCCCTCCACCAGGACGATGTTGGCATCGGCGGGGTCGATGGCCCGGAACTCGTGCTTGAGCGTGTCGTTGGCGAGCTCGCCCAGGGCTCCCGCCAGTTCCACTCCGGTGGGTCCCGCCCCGACCACCACGAAGTTCAACCAGGCCCGCCGCCGATCCGGATCGGTTTCCCGCTCCGCGGCCTCGAAAGCGTACAGAATCCTCCGGCGCATCTCGATGGCGTCCTCGATGGTCTTCAATCCCGGGGCGTGCTCCTGCCATCCATCGTGTCCGAAGTAGTGGTGACTGGCTCCGGCGGCGACGATCAACGAGTCGTACTCGACGAAATCGCCCTCGGCGAGCACCACCCGCCGAGCCGCGACGTCCAGGTCGACCACCTCGGCGAGGAGGACCCGCGCGTTCCTTTGATAGCGGAGCACCTCACGAAGCGGCGACGAAATGTTGCCGGGGGAGAGCCCGCCGGTAGCGACCTGGTAGAGCAGCGGTTGGAACACATGGAAGTTGCGCCGGTCCAATAAAGTCACGTCGACGTTGGCTCTCTTGAGCTTTTGGGCCGCGTACAACCCGCCGAACCCGCCGCCGACGATGACTACTCGGTGACTCATCTCGTGCCGGACTCCGTCCCCTTCAGATGACAGATCGTTCCCCGGCCTCGCCGACGGCGATGCCCGTAGACCGGCGTGTGCGCTCCCCTCAAAAATTCACATGCCAAAGTAGCCGTTCTGTGAAAATTTGCACAAAGAGGTCGGGTTTGGCGATGAGAAGTGCTAGAGTGGATAGAGCCGTCTAGTTCCGCATCGCTGAGGGGCTCGAACCCAAATTCACGCCCTTTGCCCAAGGAGGTCTCCAACATGGTGGACAAAATCGTGCGAACCGAGCGATTGGAACTGGTCGATCGGCACGGTCGCCTCCGTGCGGTGCTGGCCTATGAGGAAGATTCGGAGCATCCCTCCTTGACATTTCTCGATGCCGATGGCCAAACGCGCGTGATCGTCGGGATCTCGTGGAACCAGATGCCGCAGATCCAGCTTACCGCGCCGGACGGTACCGCCCGCGTTGCACTTGTGGTGCGGCCAGATGGCATGGGGATGGTGGTTATCATGGACGAACAGCAACGCTCGAAGACGATGACACCAACCGACACATAGGAGCCTGGATTTGTGTCCGTATTCTGCAACGTATGAGGTATCTGCGTCAGGGTATTGATGCGGTGTTAGATCTGAACCCTCTTCAATCTCGCGATCGTGGCGATCGATGCGCTCTGGGATAGGGTTTTGGATCACTTGATGCACCCCCTGTAAGGCCCGCCTCTCAGCTCTTACCCTCCACGCCCGCGCGCCACTTCCCTTTCTTCGCCTCCTTCGAAGTAGACGTAGTTTTTCTTGGTGTAACTCGCCCATTCGTTGGGCACGTCCTCTTCGACGAAGATCGCGGTCACCGGGCACTCCGGCTCGCAGGCCCCGCAGTCAATGCACTCTTCGGGGTGAATGTAGAGCTGGTCCGGCCCTTCGTAGATGCAGTCCACCGGACACACATCGACACACCCTCGATCGAGAACGTCGATACATGGCTCGGCGATAATGTAAGTCATAGTTTTTCAGTATGTGCGCGTAACGGGTCTCTAGGATACGTCAACTTGGATCGCCTCACCTTCGACAACGACCGTGTAGGTGGGCACGCTTTGCCCGGCAGGCGGCCCCACAACTTGCCCGGTGGTGACTTCGAACTGGGCACCATGCCATGGACAGGTGACAACCGTCCCCTCCAGCTCGCCCTTCCCCAGCGGTCCACCCCGATGCGTGCACGTCCCGCCGATCGCGTGAATCGTCCCACCCACGTTGAAGATGGCCAATGCCAGGCCGCTCACATCCACATGAAGGCACGCCCCGGGCGGCAGATCGCTCAGCGTCGCGACGGTGATCAGTTTACCCATTTAGATCAAACCTCCTTCATCGGCGCACTGCCATCGAACGTCGTAGGGCCCCGCACGGTCTGGCGAGGCTCATCGTTGGTTGGCAAGGGCGCGGTCCTCAGTACCGCGGTACCGACGGGTCGACGTCCGTCGACCACGCGTCAATCCCACCGGCGAGGCTGCGCGCTTTCGTAAGTCCCGCAGCCTTGAGGATCTCGAGTGCTTGCATTGATCGCACGCCCATATGGCAGTGCGTCACGATCTCCTTGTGTGCTCCCGCCACTCGGCGACCGCATCAGGGCAGCGGGTTGGTTCATGCACTTCGCATGGCAAGACCCGCTATTCCTCCGTCGGCACTACTGGGCGGAAAACCCCTCCCCGGATACCTATCGGGGGTGGGTCAGCAGGCTGCAGAGTCTTCTATGTTGCCACACACACAAGGATTTCGACGCTTAGATAGGCATCACTGCTAATTCAGGCTCTGCCTCATCGTTGCCAGCTAGCTGCCAATCTAGTAGCGTAACGAAACTAACTTTCCCAGGGCAAGCTTGTCAAGTTAGTTCGGAAACGCTACTATTTTGCATGACCAGACGCCTGGAATCGAGCCCACGGACGATCGCCGAGCTGGTGGTTCAGCTCGGGCGAATCACCCACGGCCATGGTTATACCGAAGGGCTCACCCCCGCCCAGTGGAGCGCGCTGCGCTACCTGTCGCGGGCCAACCGGTTCTCGCGCACGGTGTCGGCGTTCGCGGAGTTCCATGCCACGACCCGTGGCACGGCGTCGCAGACGGTCAAGGGCCTGGTCGCCCGGGGCTATCTCAACCGAACACGGGCGCCACGCGACGGACGCAGCACGCGCCTGGAGGTGACGGACAACGCCAGGGCTATTCTCGCTCGCGACCCCTGCGAGGCTCTCGTGCGTGCCGCAAGCGCGTTGCCCTCGAGCGCCCGCGACCGTTTGGCCACCGGCCTTGAACGACTACTTGGTCACCTGGTGCAAGGATGCCACAAGCGGCAGTTCGGCGTGTGCACATCCTGTGCGCACCTGGAAGTAGCAGGCTGGCGGCGGGAGGGAGAACCACGTTTTAAATGCGCCTTTTTCGGTGAACTGCTCGAAGAGACCGAGTTAGCGCAGATCTGTATCAACTTTCAGCCGGGCAAGGACTCGGCCATGAAGCGCGCCTTCAGAGGTCAAGCATGAAAACGTTTCGATACGATCCAGCCATGGTTCAGCCGATGCGAGACGAACTCACGCAGATAGGCTTCGAGGAGCTGCTGACACCCGAAGCCGTGGACGAAGCTCTTTCGGCAACTGATGGCACAGTGCTCGTGGTTGTGAACTCGGTGTGCGGGTGTGGGGCCGGGTCAGCGCGCCCCGGAGTGCGGCTCGCCCTGGAGCACAGCATTCGCCCCGACCGGCTGACCACGGTATTCGCGGGTATGGAGACCGATGCCGTGGAGCGCGCCCGCAGCTATTTTTTGGGCTATCAGCCCTCGTCGCCGCAGATCGGGCTCTTCAAGGACGGCCGGCTGGTGCACATGCTGGAACGTCGCGACATCGAGGGGCGGGCGCCTGAGGCGATCGCAGCAGATCTCGAGGCCGCGTTCGACCAGTCCTGCACGCCGGCGCGCAGCGATCGGTCGTGACGGCCGGCAGAGTTCTGGTAACGTGCGCGCTCCTCGCCGCAACGGCGTGCACCGAAGCTGAACGCCCGGCTCGGGTGGACATCGTCGAGCCGGTTGATGGGGCAGTCGTGTGCGGCCCCGACGTTCGCATAGTGCTCTCCGCCGCAGAGGTCGAAATTGCGCCTGCCAGCGAGGAGCGATCAGGCACCGCACACCACCACTTGCTCATTGACCGGACGCTCACGCCACCCAGCGATACGATTCCCGCAGGAGTCGCGGGCATCATCCATCGGGGCCGCGGGCAGACCGAATTTGTCCTCCAGGGACTGGCGCCCGGCACCCACAGTGTGATAGCGGTTCTCGCAGACTGGGCCCATCTGCCGCTGGATCCACTCGCCACCGATACAGTTTGGTTTACGGTGCGGCCGTAAGCGGGCCGCCTGCAGCTATGCGCGCCGTTCGTTACCATGGGCCCAAGCAGCCGCTGAAGTTAGAGGAAATTCCCCTTCCGACTGCCGGACCGGGCCGAGTAGTCGTAGAAGTCAAGGCAGCCGGTCTCTGTCATACTGAGCTGCACTTCTTGTCCGGCCTCCTGAACCTGGGGGTGCAGCCGGTTACGCTTGGTCACGAAGTGGTCGGCCGCGTGGCGGAGGTCGGAGCCGGCGTGACCGACGTCGAGGAAGGGCAGCGGGTGATCGTCTATTACTACGTTGGCTGCGGTCGGTGTCGGCACTGTCTTGTGGGTGATGAGAACCTGTGTGGGGCGCTACAGGCAGAGTCGGGTTCATCTCGGATGGCGGGTTTGCGAGCGCGCTCGAGGTTCCGGCCCGAAACTGCATCCCCCTTCCGGAACACCTGAGTGATGAGGCGGCGGCGCCGATAGGGTGTAGCGTCACGACCGGGATCCACGCAATGAACCTGGCCCGCATCTCACCTGGGGACGTCGTGCTGGTATACGGGATCGGCGCCGTGGGCCTTAGCATCGTCCAACTCGCCCGACGCGCCGGCGCTGACGTGATTGCCGTGAGCCGGACACCCGCGAAACTCGAGAAAGCGCTGTCTCTTGGAGCCGCTCATGCAATCGATGCAACGGCAGATTGCGTTGCCGAGCGGGTGCGCGATATCACGGCAGGGCACGGCGCGGACGTAGTCATGGAGCTGGTTGCTACTAAAGCCACGATGGAGGAGAGTATGAAAGCGATCGCCAAGCGGGGCAGGCTCGTCTTCATCGGCTATTCGGAAGAGAATTACACCGTCCATGGTCGAGAACTTCTTCGAGGAGTTGAAGGTGAGGGGGGAATTGAGGCTCTGTGAGTAAGCCGGCTTCCGGAGCTGATGCGCCCAAAGGGCTAGCCTCACCGCATTCCCGAAAACACTCCATGCGATTTCGTCGCCGTCTAACGCCAGGTAACCTAAATCGAGGCAGATGATCCTGTTCAATTCGAAGTTCTTGACGCCATGTCCAATAACGAAGGAATGGCCTGGGACCTTGAACACGGCAGGAAAGGCGTCGGCTACGAACCGCAAGATGCCTGGGAAACGATCGGAATGAAACAAGATCTCGGAAACAGGTCAGACCCGCTTCAGAAGGTTTTCGATTATCACCAGACCACGAAACATTCCTTCCAAGGCTATGCCAGGGGCCCAGGGTACTTGGACTGGGCGACTCAGCCGAACCCTTTTCGTCGGTGTGAGCGCGCGCGGCTGATACCTCTGGAGAAAATCCCACCAACGGATGAGCCGCTGTACGACAATGCCTTTATTCCGGGCCGGATACCTCCCGTTCCGTTGAACTTGCGGAGCATTTCTCAAATCTTCTACGACAGCTTGGCGATTTCGGCCTGGAAGAGCACGGGTGAGAGCCGATGGGCACTACGGGTCAATCCTTCCAGTGGGAATCTGCATCCGACTGAGGGCTACCTGATCTGCAGTCCCATCGAAGGACTATGCGACAAGCCCATGGTCTGCCATTATGCACCGAAAGAACACGGGTTGGAGGTGCTGGCAGAGTTTGAGTTAGGGTTGTGGGAAAAACTTTGTGTGAGATTTCCCCAAAACACCTTCTTCATGGCACTCACTTCCATTCACTGGCGAGAGGCCTGGAAGTACGGTCAGCGCGCCTATCGCTACTGCCAGCACGACGCGGGTCACGCCATCGGCGCTATCAGTGTCGCCGCCGCCGGGCTGGGGTGGCAGACGAGAATCCTGGACGACTTGGGCTCGGATGAGTTGGCTTTACTCACGGGCACATTTCGTGAGCACGACGCCGACGCCGAGCCGGAAGAGCCGGATGTGCTGATGGCCTTGGGTCCGTTTGGGGAAGAAACACATGTGATAAGTCTGCCCGAAGATCATGTTCTGACTTTCGAGTCTCTTGAGTGGCGCGGCCGCCCCAATCAACTGAGTACGTCTCACGTTGAATGGGGTGTGGAGGAAATGGCAGAAGCGGCTCGGAAGCCGCGAGGTTCGGGTCAGTACGAGCGGTTTCACAATCCGCCGAAGCAGGGGTCTTTGGAAATTCGTCCGGTTTCTCTTCGCAAGATGATTCGCCAGCGCCGCAGTGCAGTGGCCATGGACGGAGAGACTCGAATGTCTCGGGAGACGTTCTATCGTATCCTTCAAAAGACTTTGGCAGTGCCTGGCAACATTCCCTTCAGCACGCTTCCCTGGAAACCTCACATTCATTTGGCCATTTTTGTCCACCGGGTGGATGATCTCCCTCCCGGACTTTACTTCCTGGTGCGCGACCCTTCACAGGGAAAAGTCCTGGAAGTAGCGCTCACTCAGGCTGACTCGTGGCGGCGACCCTTCGGATGTCCGGAGCAACTTGAGCTTTATTGCCTCATCGAAGCGGATGCACGGGAACCCGCCCGGCAGATTTGCTGTTTCCAGGAAATTGCGAGCGATAGTTGTTTCAGCCTTGGTATGATTGCTGAATACGAGGAACCCCTGGAACTTTATGGGCCGTGGTTTTATCCTCGCCTCTTTTGGGAAGCCGGCGTCATCGGCCAGGTGCTATACCTGGAAGCCGAAGCCGCCGGCATCCGCAGCACCGGCATCGGCTGCTACTTCGACGACCATATGCACGAAGTCCTCGGCCTCAAAGACCGCAAATACCAGGACCTCTACCATTTCACGATCGGCGGCCCTGTAGAGGACATTCGGCTGACGACCCTCCCGTCATATCTGGATGAGTAACTGGGTTAAAGGAGCGGGGAAGTGACATCTAACAGCAGTATCTCACGAGTGTTACGACACGAGCGAGGTTCTGGAAGATGACGCGGAAGGGATGATGCTTGGAGACTTGCTTTGGAAACTCAACGCCGACATCGCCGAACGCTGCCTCGAACATCCGTTCGTGCGAGGGCTGGGCGATGGTACGCTCGACCGCCGGGCATTTCGACGTTATGTCGCTCAAGACGCGTTCTTCCTGCGTGCTTTTTTGCAGGCGTATGCGCTAGCCGCCGCGAGGTCGGACGATCTCGAACATGTGCGGGTGTTTCACGAATTGATGGGTGGGGTGCTCGACGAACTCAAGCTGCACGCCGAGTACGCGGCGACGCTCGACATCGACATTGAACATACGAAACCCCATCGGGCCACTTCCGTTTACACCGACTTTCTGCTCCGTACCGCGTGGCATGACGGGCTCGATGAGGTCCTCGCGGCGATGGCCCCGTGCATGCGACTGTACTCGTATCTCGGAGCCGAGTTGACCGCGCGCTTGCGCCCTGAGCACCCATACCGAGACTGGATCAAAACGTATTCCGGCGACGAGTTCACGCAGCTCTGTGCTCGGCTGGAATCACTTCTGGACAAGGTTGCTTCGGATTCTCCTGCCGTTCGTGACGCGTATAGGTACGCCATGCAATGTGAATTGGCCTTCTTCTCGGCACCGCTGGAGAACAGCGAGTGACAGTGGCGTTGTTTGCCTATGCCGTATATGGTTTCAGACCGGGGCTTTGATGGGCATTGGCCAGAGCTAAGCTTATGCGCACAGTCGTCTTTGTTCTCGGTCGTCACCACGGCCCACGCATGTGAGTTCCCGTCCCGCCCCCTTCCCGACCGCCCTCGAAGCTTTCGTGGAACTCTGCAACGCGTTCGCATTTTGGCGGGTCGCTCCTCGGGGCGGTCTTTGTTGCGTAAGGGATCCAAAAGGGCCCCAAACTCAGCGAACCTCGCGCGATCATAACGGAGGTCGCATCTTATAGAGCGATGTCGGACACCGTCGAACGACTGAAAGCTGCCCTCGCCGACCGCTACGCCATCGAGCGGGAAATCGGTGCTGGGGGCATGGCCACGGTCTATCTCGCAGAGGACCTCAAGCACGAGCGCAAACCCCATGGAGAGTAGCCGAGAATGATCACCGCCATGAACCGGATCTATGTGGTGCCGGAGTACGCCGAGCAGTTCGAGCAGCGCTTCCGGACACGGGCGCGGCTGGTGGACGGGATGCCCGGGTTTATCTGGAACAAGGTACTGCGCCCAGTCAATCCGGGAGACCCATATATTGTCTTGACGCTGTGGGAATCCCGGGCCTCGTTCGATGCGTGGGTAAAGTCGGACGAGTTTGTGAAAGGGCATGCACGCTCCGGCACGCTTCCGCAAGAAGCGTTCATGCAGCCGAGCCAGCTCGAGTTGCACGAGGTCTTCACGGACTCGAGCCAACCGGATCTGGAGCCGGAGCCACGTGGCAAGCCAGTTGCCTTTCACGGCACGCAGGATGGCGAGCGCTGAGCTGGCAGCAGTGCGACTTGCCCGATCGTGGTCGAGAACTTCTTCGAGGAGTTGAAGGCGAGGGGGGGAACTGAACCTCGTGACTACCCGCGTCTCAGGAGTTGATTAGGCCGAAGGGGTAGTAGCGCCATTCCGAAGAACACCTCGCGCATTCTCGACCCCGTGTAGCATCCCTTGAAAGCGGCAGGGCAGGGCACCGACCTTGTAAAGGACACTGGCCGACTAACGCACCTTTAATTATAAGGAATAGACGCTTGCTCGGAAGGTGGGGTAAAAAGTGAGGTAAGAACATGCTACTTCTAGCCGATCTTCCCGCTTCAGATACGACGAGGACGTCCGTAACACCGCGTAAATGCTACAAGTCGTCGTACCTTGTCCTCCCCGCACCTGAATGGGGTTCAGGGGGTCGCCGGTTCGAATCCGGCCGTCCCGATTCACTAACTTCAAGCCCTGCAACGGATTCCGTTGTGGGGCTTCGTCGTTGTGAACCCCGGTGTTGTGAGTTGTGTTGTGAGTTTCTTCTACCTCAGCGACTGACAAGACGCTGCGTGGGATGGAGCACTACCCGACGGACCGTCTCGGCATCGGCATGCTGGTATGACTTGAGCATCGTCTGCTCGTCCCGCCAGCCGTACCTCAGGCGCGGGGTCCGACGACATGCGACGATGCGTGCCTCCGCCGCGCAACCGCGCGCGCCGAGCGCGGATGTCCTCCACGATGGGCTGCATTTCGGCGTCCGCATCAGATCCCCGGCAACAGTAGCGACTCGAGCTGTGCCTTGAGCGCATCGCAGATCTCATACAGGTCGCGATCGGGTACGAGCCGCAGCGACAGCTTGGCCATCGCTGTCGCTGGGATGCCCGTCTTCGAGTAGTGTCATCAGGATCGTGAAGAAAGGTTCATACTCATCTCAATATAATAATATAGCTATATTCAGATATTCATCAAGACAAGCGGCCCACCCTGGGCCAACAGCACAAATGCACGACGGGAGAAGTCGAGATGAAGCGAATCGTGATCCTCGGTGCGGGAACCGCTGGAACCATCATGGCCAACCGGCTCGCCAAGCTGTACCGCACCGAGCTGCGGGCCGGACAGACAAGCATCACCGTGGTGGATCGGGACGGCCGCCACATCTACCAACCTGGTCTGCTCTTCGTGCCGTTCGGCGTCTACGAGCCGGATGAGATAGTGAAGCCGAGAGCGGATTTCCTGCCCAAGGGCGTTGTACACGTGGTGAGTGAGATCGAGCGCGTGGAGCCCGAGAACAAGCTCGTGCATCTCACGAACGGGCAGTCCTTGACCTACGACATCCTGATCGTGGCCACGGGCACGCGGATCGCGCCGGAAGAGACCGAGGGCCTCACGGGGCCGGGATGGTATGACACCGCATTCGATTTCTACTCGCTAGAGGGGGCGGCCGCGCTGGCGAAAAAACTCGCGACGTGGGATGGGGGACGGTTGGTGATCAACGTGGTCGAGATGCCGATCAAGTGCCCGGTTGCGCCGCTCGAGTTCGCCTTTCTCGCCGACTGGTACTTCACCGAGCGCGGTATCCGCGACCGGGTGGAGATCGCCCTGGTAACGCCGCTGGATGGGGCATTCACCAAACCGATTGCGGCGCAGTCGCTGGGACATCTACTACAAGAAAAAGGGATCGAGTTGGTTACGGAGTTCAACACGGGCGAAGTGGACGGGACCCGTGGCCGACTCGTGTCGTGGGATGAGCGGGAGGAGCGCTTTGATGTACTGGTGACCGTGCCGCTTCACGCCGGCGCCGAGTTCGTCGGACGTTCGCCCGGATTGGGTGACGACATGGGGTTCGTCCTCACCGACCCGGCCACGCTCCAATCGAAATGCGACAAAGACATTTTCGCCCTCGGCGACGCGACCAACCTCCCGACGTCCAAGGCGGGATCAGTGGCGCACTTCGAAGCCGAGGTGCTCACAGAAAACATCCGGCGGCACCTGGCCGGCGAGTCGCTGGAACCGGCGTTCGACGGACACGCCAATTGTTTCATCGAAACCGGCTTCGGCAAAGCATTGCTGATCGACTTCAACTACGAGACCGAACCGCTCCCTGGAAAGTTTCCGCTTCCAGTGCTGGGTCCCATGTCGCTGTTGAAGGAGAGTCGGCTGAATCATTGGGGCAAGATGGCGTTCCGGTGGATCTACTGGCACCTATTACTTCGCGGGCGCGATTTGCCGGGTGTCAGCCCGCAGATGACGATGCGAGGCAAGCGAACCCAAAAACCGGCGGGTCGAGCGGCCTGACGGCAACAAGAAGGAGGATGAAGCGATGACTGTGACTTTGGCTGGCAAGGACCTGAACGTCGATGCCGAGGGATACCTGCAAGAGCCCGAGCAGTGGGACCGCACCGTGGCGGAAGAGATTGCAAAGGACGTCGGCATCACGCAGCTGAGCGACGAGCACTGGCTGGTAATCGAATTCATGCGTGGCCGCTATTTGGATACGGGGTCCGCGCCGTCGATCCGGGCGCTCGGGAAGGAATCGGGAGTGCCGATCAAGGCTCTGTACAAGCTGTTCCCGAAGGGACCGGCAAAGCTGGCGGCGAGGAT
>JADFIT010000004.1 GCA_022566515.1 Gemmatimonadota bacterium | reverse complement strand
CAACGCTACAGCGCTGGCGCCCAGATCCAAAAGCTGATGACCAGTAGCCAGCCGACCCCAAGCTTCCCGCAGCCGCGTTTTCGTGCTGAGGGCAATTGCAATAGCCGGGAGGCCTTGGTCGAGCGGGAAGTAGATCAACGCCGCCGCAGCGAACGCAGGGATCGCCGGCGCGAATTCACCCAGCGACGGAACACCCCCGAGCAATACGTAGATGCCCCCGCTGGCACCAACTGCGACAACCTCCTTGGCAGTATTGAACGCCACCTTCACGAGGGGCTTTCGTTTGAACAGGAAACTAGAAATGAATAGCGTCAAACCACCAACAGCCATCGCCCAGGCCGGGCCCACCAACACTATGGCGGCGAAGAATGGAATGAAAGCGATTGAACTCGTGGTGGTGCCAAGGCCAAGTCGAACTGATCCCGCCTCAGAGACCACCGCAATGAGCAATACCGTTGCAGCTGCGCTTAACAGTTCTCCCGACACCAGCCACTCGGCTTGCAGCAACAGGAATGCTGCAATACCACACATCGCGAAGACGTAGAAATTGATGCTCGGCGGCCGGATTTTCACGTTTTGGGGAGAGGGAGAAAACCCCGGTGAAGCTTACCAGGAAACGGTACCGTGCAAAAACAAACGGCACAAGAACTCAATGATCGAATCCACGAGCGTCACCTCCTCACATGCCTCTAGGCGTTTCGAGAAGTGGCATGCCTCGCTACGGCACACCCTGACGCTTCGCTCCTACAGCTGGATTCGCTCCGCTACGCTATTGCTGGTAACTCCGAACCGGGGCACCCCCTTTTCCTTAAGTATCCTTGTTCTCAAGAAGGGTAAAGACGCTGAAGGCGCCGCAACCATTCCCGAAGATGGCTAAGACGCTGTGACTCTTGTAGTTAGAAAACACCCCTCGCGTAAGGGGTGACCAATGTGGGAAGTTATGGCGTTTTTGTCAAACCGCTGTCCAGCTTCGCTACAGCATCGAGGTGAGCCAGCGGTTGGTCGCGTCGAGGACGGCCAGGGCCCCTGCCTGCTCCACGCTCCCCTTCACCTCACACGTCCCCACATGTAGCCTGGCATCACGGCCTTGCAGCACGTGGATCCCAACGAACGCCAAACGGGTGTCGAAGGCCTCGACGAGCTGAGCCCCGGCCAGGTCGATGGTACCGCCGGCAACCATGATGTCCAAGATCGATACAGACGCCCGGGCGGCCGCCACCAGGCGCATCTTGGCGGCGTCCCCAGCCTCCTGCTGGGCCACCAGCTCTTCCCCGTCCCGCTCCATGGTGACGGTGACGGTCACCCTATGCTGAGTGCTCGTCGGAGTCACCTCCACCCTACGGAACACGACCCCCCGCCTTCTAGCCCTCTCCAGAACCGCCCGGTCTTCCATCGCCTCGAGGGGCAGGACATCGGCAGTCTGCGCCACGCTGATCTTCCGGTGATCGAGCTTGATCCCGAGCTGGGCCAGCAGAGCGCTCTCGACGTTGCGCACCGTCTGCTTCGGCGTGAGGCCGGCCTCCGTCAGTATGTGGACCTCCGTAATCTCTCCGGTCGGTGTCGTCACGACCCTGGCAGAAAGCACCCCCGTGAGGCTGGCCAGCAACACCTCCGCCCGCCTTATCCCCCAAGGATCGGCCTGAGCCTCGCTCTGAGCCTTGCGAAGGGGAACCTGCGCTTCGCCTGCCGATGCCTGCTCGGGATCGTCTTTCTTGGCTTTCACGTCTCTCCCACTTGGCTGGATGCTTCCATCGTTCAATTGGTCAGATAACCCGGTTGCCGCCCGAACCCTTGGCTTCGTACAAAGACCTGTCCGCAAGCTGCAGAACCTCTGGGTCGTCGTCCTTGAGGTCGAATTGGGCAGCCCCGATCGACACCGTCACCATCCCCGCCGGATATCCGGCTCGCGTGCCGGCCATCTCGACCGCATGGCGGATCTGCTCCCCCACCTTCTGGGCGCCATGCAGGTCGGTCCCGATGAGCAAGACTACGAACTCATCACCGCCATAGCGGGCCGCCATATCAGTACCCCGCACCGTCCTCCCCATGACCCCGGCCGCCAACTTCAGCACCTCGTTGCCCTCTTCATGGCCGTACCGGTCGTTGACGTTTTTGAAGTTGTCCAGATCAATGAACAGCACGGCAAACGAGACCTCAGTCCGGCGCGCTCGCGCCACCTCCTGCTGCAGACTGTCCCGCAACACTCGGAAAGTGGCGAGCCCCGTCAGCTCGTCCACCGCGGCCTCCTCCTGGGCTTGCCGAGCCTTTCGCTCCTGATATGGCGGGCATTGCCGGAGGTCGGCCCGCCCCTTGACCTGAGACACGGCGAACTCGCGGCAGGTGCCGAATCCACAGGCGCCACAGTCCCAATGGTGCCCACCTGGAGCAGTCCCGATCCGCTGGATGACAGCGGCGATCTGCTCCTCACCAACGCTCTCCCGCCCGTTGACCGCCGCTTCGAACTTGGCCCGTACGTCCACCTCGATGTCGGGCTCCAAAACCGGCTCCGGGCTCCGGGGTGGCTCCAGAGACGCCTGCACCTTCCTCCGGTAGTACAACTCCTCGGCTGGCCCCAGGAGGGGGTGGTCCAGACACCCCTCACAAGGCAGCAGGTCCACAAACCCCAGGTCGATCTCGTCCACCGTGACCGCCCGAGCGATCATGGGCAGATGGCCCAGCCCCCGCAGCTTCCGGAATCGGCGGCTGGAGTGGCGCTCCTCCTGCAGCACCCGCAGGGGCAACCCACCCGCCGCACTGATGTGGCGCCTCCGCTCTTCGGGGATCCGGTCGAAGAACGGTGCCTCCTTCGCCACGTCCACCCGGCGGGTGCGAAGCAGTTCATCGAGTTCATGCAGCGTAATGGCCGCATCCACCGCCTCACCCCCCTCGGTGATACAGACGCCGGCGTAGACCACCTTCACATCGGACCCGTGTTTAGCCCGAATGTAACCGGCCTCTGCCTGCACAGGGGTTTGAACAGGAGCCAAATAGGGAACGAGGTCGGGATATTCGCGCCGAACGGTTTCGACGACGACCGGACAACTGGACCGGATCATCGTTCCCCAACCACCCTTTTCCCAAAGCCTCTGATAGCCTTCCGCCACCAACTCGTCGCCCAAGACACCGCGGTAGACAATACCGAAACCCGCGCGATAGCACGCGTTCACCATCTGTTCCGGCGTGTGGGGGTAGAAGTGGATCTCGGCCTCGACGCTCAGAATCAGTATGGCGTCGCCCGCGACGGCCAACTCCAGCGCTCGGCTAAAGTCTCCCCGAACGTCAATGGCGTCGTGCGGACACGCGGGAACGCACGCCCCGCATTGAATGCACGCGTCGTCGATGATCTCAACGTCCGTTTCCTCCACCGCCACCGCCCCGGCCGGACACGCCCGGACACACGCGAGGCAGGCCACACATTTATCCGAGTTGATTTCGAACTGCACGCGTTTATTCCGCTGCTGTAGCGGCGATCACCATTGCTGCAAGGGCTGCGCCAATCATGGTGTGGCCCACCCCGAGTGTCAATGGGTTTCTTCGCCTCTCACGCCAACCCGTACTCCTTGATTTTCCTGTAAAGGGTCCGTTCGCCTATCCCCAGCGTTTCGGCGGCTTTGCGGCGGTTTCCGGCGTTCTCACGCAGGGCCCCCTCAATGGTGGCCTTTTCCGCATCTGCCATCGTCATTCCGGGTTGATACAGCACCGGTTCGGCCAAGTCTGTCTCGTCGGCTTGGGGAAAGCCTGAGAGGTCGATGGCGGCGACGGGCTCTGCCGACCGAAACGGGCTGCCACCTCCCACCTCGATCGCCTCGACACCACGTGACGCATGCTGGTCCATTCGGCGACTGAGTTCCTCCATCTTCAACTTCAGGTCCATGAGGCTGCGAAAGATGAACTCCAATTCCCTACCCGCCGTCTTCGGTGCCCCACCAGGCATGCGCATCGGTAGCAATCTCGTGCCCTCTTCGCGTATGTCCGACGGGATGTCCGTGGCCCGAATCTCTTGTCCGGGGGCAAGCACGACCATCGACTCGATCAGATTGCGCAACTGACGCACGTTACCGGGCCAGTGCGCGCTGACGAGCAACTGCATTGCCTCGGGAGTGATGCCACGGAAGGGCCTATTATGTTCTTCGCTGAACTCTTTGACGAAGTGACGCACCAGAAGGGGGATGTCGCCGCGACGCTCCCGTAGCGGCGGCAGATAGATCGACAGCACGTTGATGCGGAAGAACAGGTCTTCGCGAAACTCACCCATCGCAACCACTTCTTTGAGCCTGCGGTTCGTCGCTACCACGACGCGGACATCGGCGTGGATCGCCTCAGACCCCCCTACACGGAAGAAGGAATGGTTCTCCAACACGCGCAGCAGTTTCACTTGCGTCGCGGGAGACATGTCGCCCACTTCATCGAGGAAGAGCGTACCCCTATGGGCGAGCTCGAAACGTCCGAGCCGGCGTTCTGCCGCACCCGTGAACGCACCTTTTTCATGTCCGAAAAGCTCGGACTCGAGCAAGGTCTCCGGCAACGCGGAGCAGTTCACGGCGATGAAGGGCTGATCCCTTCTATTGGAGAGTTCATGGAGTGCGTGCGCGGCGAGTTCCTTGCCCGTACCCGATTCTCCCTCGATGAGCACGGTGGATGACACGGGTGCCATTTGCTCGATCTTGACGAGCATTTCCTGCACGGCGGGACTCTCTCCCAAGATGCCGGTGCGTTCCTGAAGGCGCCGCCGCTCCATCAGGCGTCGGGCGGTTGCCATGACGTGTTGCCCGTCCACCGGTTTGACGAGCCAACCGGTGAGGCCCAGTTCCAACGCTATCTTCCGAGCATCGGGCTCCGTCTCCTCGAGCAGGCCTAGTGTGGATGTAGAGCGGACTCTTGCCAACTGGATCAACGCCCGCGCCGGCCGTTCGTGCAGCGCGCCCGTCAGGATGATGATGTCGGGATTTGCGCCCTTCACGGCGGCGGGTATGTCGTCCATGGCCGAGACCAGCACGGTCTTCTCGCCGTCCGCCTCGAAGGTGGCGTTGACACGCACCGCTGTTTCGAGATCGTCCATCGTGAGGAGAATCGTATCGGCCATCAGTGATCCGTTGGCTGGCTGGTGAGCAGTTTCACGGCGTGCTCGACGAGGGGGCCGAGAACCGCGAGACCGTCTCTCACTCCGGCCGGGCTGCCCGGCAAGTTGACGATGAGCGCGGCGCCTCTCGTACCGGCGACGCCGCGCGACAAGGCGGCGCGCGGGTTTTTGGCGTAGCCGGCGGCCCGGATGGCTTCGGAAATTCCGGGCGCGTCTCTATCTATCACGGCCCGAGTGGCCTCGGGCGTGACATCTCTCGGGCCGAACCCGGTGCCGCCGGTTGTGATTATGAGATCGGCGGTTCCATCGTCCGCCCAGCGGCACAGATGTCCGGCGATGCGGTCGCTTTCGTCGGGAACCAGTTCCCTTGCGGCCACCTCAAAACCGTTCTCGCCGGCCCACGCAACGATCGAATCTCCCGACGTATCTGCCCGTTCCCCAGCCGCGCCGAGGTCGGAGATGGTGAGTACGGCAAGTCGCACCGCCATTACTTCCCCGCTCTTCGCGCCGAGTTAGCTTTTCTTGACACTCCCGCCCTTGTAGAACGGCATCTTCACCACCTCGGCTTTGACCTTGGTGCCGCGGCAATCGATTTCGATCTCGGTTCCGGGATCGACGGAATGGGTCGGTAAGTAGGTCGTACCGATGGCTCCACCCACCGAGGGTCCGAAGCCACCGCTACGGACTGTATCTACCTTGGTACCCTTGAGGTACACGTCGTAGCCATGGCGAGGGATGGAGCCTTTCTCGGGCACCTTGAATCCGACGAGCTTGCGCTTCACGTCTCCGCGTTTCACCGCTTCGAGGGCGGTGCGGCCCGTAAACGGAGCGCCTTTATCCAGCTTCACGATCCACCCGAGGCCGGCCTCATAGGGGTTGACCGTATCGTCGATGTCGTTCCCGTAGAGCGGATAGCCGGCTTCCAGTCGCAGGGAATCTCTGGCGCCAAGCCCTACCGGCTCCCCCCGGCCGTGGCCGATCAGCGTATTTCCCATCACCTCGGCATCTGCGGGTCGAAAGTACAGCTCGAAGCCGTCTTCACCCGTGTAACCGGTGCGGGAGATGAAGCAGTCCACGCCACCAACCTTGCCTGTTTCAAAGTGGTAGTACTTGATGCGCGACAGGTTCATCTTGGTCAGGGATTGAACCAGCTCTTCGCTCTTGGGACCTTGGACGGCAAGCAACGCAACGTCATCGCTGATGTTGCGCAGCCGAACGTTGATGCCAGCCTTTTTCAGAACGAGCAATTTCCAATCCTTTTCGATATTGGCTGCGTTCACGACCATCATGATCTTGTCATCAAACCGATAGACGAGGCAGTCATCAATAAAAGTTCCGTTTTCGGCGAGCAAGGCGGAGTACTGCGCCTGTCCGTCCCTCAGCGCGCCGACGTCATTGCACGTTACCCGGTTGGCGAAGGCGTTACGGTCCGGACCGGTGATCTCGAACTCTCCCATATGCGACACATCGAACACGCCGACACCGGTGCGCACGATCTCGTGTTCCTTCGTAATACCGGTGGGATACTGAATCGGCATTTGGAAGCCGACGAAGTCTGCCATCTTCGCGTTCAACGAGACGTGAAGATTGTAGAACGGTGTTCGTTTCCCACTCATTGGTCGCTCCCTTTCACCCCAAGAGTTTTACCAGCAACGCCTTCTGAACATGGAGTCGGTTCTCGGCCTGATCGAAGACCCGCGATTGCGGACCCTCAAACACCTCCGCTTCGACTTCCTCACCACGGTGGGCGGGAAGACAGTGGAGAAAAATGGCGTCCTCATCGGCCAATCGCATCAACTTCCTGTCAATCACGTAGCCCTCGAACGCTTCAGCCCGAACCTCCGACTCGTCTTCCTGACCCATCGAAGCCCATACGTCGGTGTTCACCACATGGGCTCCCCTGACGGCTTCTTCCGGATCTTCCGTGATCTGTATACGGGTTTTTCCCATGGCGGTCTCGAGGATTTCGCGGTTCGGTTCGTAACCCTTGGGACACGCCAGCCGTAACTCAAACTTCACCGTTGCCGCCGCGTTCAGCCAAGAGTTGGCCATGTTGTTCCCATCGCCCACCCACGCGACGACCCGATCCTCCAAACCACCGAGCGCCTCTTCGATCGTGAACATATCCGCGAGGACCTGGCACGGGTGCAACAGGTCTGTGAGGCCATTGATGACCGGAACAGTGGCGTGCTCCGCCAGCTCCTCCACGTCGCTGTGCGCGAAGGTCCGGATCATGATACCGTCGACGTAGCGCGACATGACCCTGGCGGTATCCTTGATCGGCTCGCCTCTCCCCAGCTGGAGGTCACGGCTCGACAGGAACAGCGCGTGCCCGCCGAGCTGGTACATCCCCGACTCGAAGGAAATACGGGTCCGCGTGCTGCTCTTGGCAAAGATCATCGCCAGCGTCTTGCCAGCGAGTGGCTTCGCCGCTTTCTCGTCTGACTTCAGCTCCCGCGCAACCCGAAACAGCTCCAGGATTTCTGCTTTTGAGAGATCGGTGACCGCCAGAAAGTCCCGTTTCGGCATACCCCGCTGTTGTGGAGGGTCAAAATGACAGGTTCGGAGGGAGAGTCTAGCAGCGGGAGAGGGGCGTGTAAAGGAGGATCAGAGGATGTAGTTCCTGAGGTCCTGGTCTTCGACGATTTTCATGAGCCGCTCACGAACCTCTGGTGCGTCGAACACGATCTTCTTGTTCGGAATGTCAGGCAAATTGAACAACACGTCATCCAGCAGTGTAGTCATGACGGTGTGGAGGCGGCGCGCCCCGATATTCTCGAGGCGATCGTTGACCTCGGTTGCAATCCGCGCGATCTCTTCGATACCGCTATCGGTAAACTCCAACTCCGCGCCCTCCGAGGCACAGAGCGCCTGATATTGTTTGGTCAGGGCATTCTCCGGTTCAGTCATGATACGGACGAAGTCGGCCTGCGTCAGCGTCTTCAGTTCGACGCGTATGGGAAACCGTCCTTGCATCTCCGGAATCATATCTGAGATCTTTGAGACGTGGAAGGCACCGGCGGCGATAAAGAGAATGTGGTCCGTACGAACGTAGCCGTGTCGAGTCTGGACGGTCGAACCCTCGACGATCGGCAGGAGATCGCGCTGCACCCCCTCCCGCGAAATGTCCGGTCCCGTCTGGGAGCGCTCCCCCACCACCTTGTCGAGCTCATCGATGAAAATCACGCCATGATTCTCTACTCGGTCGAGTGCTTCGTTGACCACATCCTCCATCTCGACGAGTTTCTTGAGTTCATCGTCCAGCAGAATACGTCGAGCCTCTGAGACATGCACCACGCGGGTCTTGGTCCTCTTGGGCAACATGTCCTGCAGCATCTCGCCGAGGTTGATATCGGGTCCCTCCATTCCCTGCGGCTGCTGCATGAAGTCGAGTATCTGGAACCCTGGTTGTGTGACTTCCACTTCGATCTCCCGGTCTTCCAGCTTGCCGTCCCGAAGCAGTACCCTGAGCTTATCGCGCGTTCGCTTGTACCTGGCCATCTCGGCGCCGGCGATCTCTTCCTTTTGCTTTGGGTGCTCTTGCGCCTCGATTTCCCCACCGGATGAAACCACGAACAGAGGTCTCACGTCGGAGCTGCCACCATCCTCTACAGGATCCGTTGGAGTGCCGGTCGCCGCCGGGGGCGGGGAAGGCGCGGGAAGCGGGGGGGGCAACAACAGATCCAGTATTCGCTCCTCCACGCGGTCCTCTGCGGTGGGGAACACTTCGTCCTCCCGCTCGCTGCGTACCATGTTGACGGCGTTGTCCACGAGATCACGGACCATCGACTCGACATCTCGACCGACGTAGCCGACTTCGGTGAATTTCGACGCCTCCACCTTGATGAACGGAGCACCGGACAGACGTGCCAGCCGCCGGGCGATTTCTGTTTTCCCAACACCCGTTGGCCCGATCAAGATGATGTTGTTCGGGAGGATCTCGTCGCGGATTTCCTCCGGCGCCTGGGCTCTACGCCAACGGTTACGCACCGCGATGGCAACGGCCTTCTTTGCCGCATCCTGGCCCACGATGTAACGGTCCAACTCGGCGACGATCTGCCGCGGAGTAAGCTCCTCGAGCCATGGCTGCGGCGATTCCGGCGAACTCTTTTCGGCCGCGGAAACCACGGGTTGAGTCTGTTTTGTCGAATCAGTCATATATGAACTTGCTTCACCAACCTACCGAGTCCGCGTTCCGCGCCCCGGTCAGATATCCATAATCGTCAGATGGTCATTCGTATAAACGCAAATCTCGCCTGCGACGTGCAAGCTCTTGTCCACGATTTCGTGAGCCGAGAAATCAGAGTGCCGCAGGAGTGCTCTCGCCGCGGCCAGTGCATAATTTCCCCCCGAGCCGATCGCCAAGACTCCATCATCCGGCTCGATCAGTTCTCCGCTGCCACTTACCAGGAAGCTATGGTCCCGGTCTGCCAGCGCCAGCAAGGCCTCGAGCCGTCGCAATACCCGGTCGCTGCGCCAGTCCTTGGCCAGCTCCACGGCTGCCCGGGGCAGGTTCTCCGGATATCGCTTCAGCTTCTCCTCGAACCGCTCGAAGAGCGTAAAGGCGTCGGCGGCGGCACCGGCAAAACCCGCCAAGACTTTGCCGTCAGCGACCGACCGGATCTTGTTGGCCTTGGCCTTCATGATCGTCTCGCCGACTGTGACCTGCCCGTCGCCGCCCATGGAGGTCTTTCCGTCGCGGCGGACGCACAGAATCGTCGTGGCGTGACTGATTTGACCAGGAATCATGTTATCAGGTCTCGAGTTCTGGGTCTCAGGCTCTCGGATGCGCCTGCTCGTACACTTTTTTCAACCGCTTCACACTAGTATGAGTATACACCTGTGTCGTGCTCAGCGAGGCATGTCCGAGCAATTCCTGGACCGCCCGGAGGTCGGCACCGGCGTCGAGCAGATGCGTGGCAAAGCTGTGTCGTAGGCTGTGCACCTTGAGGCCGGCATTCCCACCGATGGCGTCGAAGAATTTCCGCACCACGTACTGCACGCCGCGGGGCGACAGCCGCGTACCGCGTACCGCGAGAAACACCGCCGGCTCACCGCGCCCACCTTTCCTGCGGCCCGCCAGCCGCTCCTCGCGCACCGGCAGGTATCTCCGCAGCGCAGCGACTGCAAAGCTTCCCAGGGGAAGCAATCGTTCCTTGCGACCCTTGCCGCGCACCTTCACCTGCTCGCTCACGATGTCGACGTCCGCAAGGTTGATGCCGGCCAGCTCGGCAAGGCGCATCCCGGTGCTGTAGAAAAACTCCAGTATGGTGAGATCCCGCACGCCGGCGAAGTCGTTCTCAGACGCCCATCGCTCCGCCAGAAGGAATACCTCCTCGACCTGCCGGCGATCGAGCACGGCCGGCAGTCGTTGCTCCGCTTTCGGCAGCCGTATGCCCGCAACGGGATTGCCGGCCACGTCAAACCGCTCGTTGAGGAACCGGTAAAACGTCCGCAGCGCCGATACCGCACGCGAAACAGATCGTTTCGTGAGACCGCGGCGCCCCAACTCTCCCATGAAGCTTCGTACGGTCAACCGATCGACTGCCTGCCATGTCCACTCGGAAGCGCCGCCGAAATACTCGTCGCAAAACGATTGAAATACGTCGAGGTCACGCTGATACGCCTTGACAGTGTGCGGCGAGTCGTTCCGCTCGTGAGTGAGATACGACAGAAAGCTCTCACGCTCGGGGCACCGCATCGTGCTCGCGTGCGACTTCCCGTCGCTCACGCCGGTACGCGGCTCAACCGCGCCACAAATCCCGACATCGCATCGAGAGAGCGCGAGGCCAGCGCCTCCCGCTTCTTTCTCTTATCACGAACCCGGTGCGGCAACGGCGGCAACAGACCGAAATTGGCATTCATGGGCTGAAAACTCTTCTGATCGGCGCCATGGACGTACCGCAGCAAGCTTCCCAGCATGGTCTCCTCCGGAGGCAACACCGGATCATCGCCTCCAAGGATACGCCCTAGGTTGATTCCACACAGGATGCCGGTGCCGAGTGACTCGGTGTATCCCTCGACCCCAACGAGCTGGCCGGCGAACAGCAGCTGTGGATCGTCGAGCGCGGACAGATGCGGCGAGAGCACCGCCGGCGAGTTCAGATACGTGTTCCGGTGGATACTGCCCCAGCGAAGCATTTCCGCCCTCTCCAACCCCGGGATCATGCGGAACACTTTCCCCTGCGCGCCCGTCCTCAATCGGGTTTGAAAGCCGACGAGGTTCCACATCTGGCCCGCCCGATCCTCTGACCGAAGCTGCACCACCGCGTAGGGTTCCCTTCCCGTGTGGGGATCCGGGAGGCCAACCGGCTTCATCGGCCCGAACCTCAGCGTGTCGGGTCCTCGCCGGGCCATCTCCTCGACGGGCAGGCAGCCTTCGAAATACGGAACCTTGTCGAAATTGTGTCCTTCGTACTGCTCAGCAGCCACCAAAGCCTGCACAAACCCATAATAGCGTTCTCGGTCGAAGGGCGCGTTGAGGTAGTCGTCACCTCCACCCTTCCCGTAGCGAGACATGCGGTAGAGCACATCGTGGTCGAGGGAATCTGCCGCCACAATCGGGGCAATCGCATCGAAGAACGCCAGATGGGCGACGCCGAGTCGCTCCTGAACGACGGCGGCAAGGCGATCGGACGTGAGCGGGCCCGTAGCGATGATGCCGGGAGAGGGCAGGGACGTGACCTCCTCGCACACCACTTCGATGTTGCGATGTGATTTGACCCGCTCGGTGACCAACCGGGCGAACAAGACCCGGTCCACCGCGAGGGCCGACCCTGCCGGGACCCGCACCTCATCCGCGGTCACCAACAGCAAGCTGCCCAGAAGGCGAAGCTCCGCCTTCAACAGCCCATGAGCGTTGCTCGTATCGGTTGACTTGAAGGAGTTGGTGCAGACCAATTCGGCGAGACTATCGGTCTGATGAGCAGGACTCTTGACCTTCGGTCGCATCTCGTACAACGTGACCTTGACGCCCAACTCGGCGAGCACCCATGCCGCCTCACACCCGGCAAGGCCGCCACCTACTACCGCGGCCTTCACGATTCTGCGCCGGCCGCTGCTGGCTCCTCCACGTCGGATTCGTGTTCACAGTGCATGCATCGGCGATACTCACCGCGCGCTTTCGTTGAGCGCTTCTCGACACCCACTTTCTCGCACTTCCGACACGTTTCCGGCAGGGGCTCGTACCAAGTCGAATACTCGCAATCCGGGTAGCGCGCACAACCGTAGAACACCCTTCCCCGTCTCGTGCGACGCTGCGTAAGGTCACCCACCTCACAGAGCGGACATTTTACTCCCAGCGGCACGGGCCGCGTGTGCTGGCAATCCGGGTACGTCGTGCACGCCAGGAACTCACCGTAACGGCCGGTCTTGATGACCATTGGCGACCCACACTCCTGGCACTTCTCGTCCGTCGGGCGATCCGGCGGACGGTCCTTCTTGATGGGGCGCGTGTACTTGCAGTCGGGATAGTTGGTGCACGCTATGAATGGGCCGAAGCGACCGCTCTTCACGGTCAACTTGCTGCCGCACTTTTCGCAGCGCTCATCCTCCAAACCCTCCAGGTCGTGCGCCTCTCGGATCATCGCCTCCACGTCGATGTTCTCGAGATTCTTGGAGAACGGTTCGTAGAAATCCCTCAGCACCTCCTGCCAGCCAAGCTTCCCTTCCTCGATCTTGTCCAGTTCCTCCTCCATTCCGGAGGTGAACTGGACGTTGAATATGTCCGGAAACCGGCTCACCATGACCTTCGCCACCGTCTTGCCGAGCTCGGTTGGAGTAAAGCGGCGGTCGGTGACGTTGACATAGGCGCGGTTACGCAACGTCGAGATGATGGTGCTGTACGTACTCGGCCTCCCAATCCCCAGGCGCTCGAGCTCCTTGACCAGGCTCGCCTCGCTGAAACGCGGCGGAGGTTCGGTGAAATGCTGGTGCGGCGTTACGCCAAGCAGGTCCACACTTTCGCCCTTCTCGAGAGCGGGCACCGGGGCAATATCCTCTGGGTCCTGCCCCTCCTCCACCTCCTTCGACTCCCGATAGAGCACCTGAAAGCCGTCGAATTTCACCAGCGATCCGGTGGCCCGGAACAAGTACTTGTCGATCTCGAAATCGATCGTCGTGGTGTCGTACACCAGAGGAGTCATCTGTGAGGCTACGAACCGCTGCCAGATGAGACGGTACAGCTTGTATTGATCACTCGTGAGCGCTCCTTTGATGACGTCCGGCTTGCGCTCGACACCGGTAGGACGGATCGCCTCGTGTGCATCCTGCGCACGGACGTTTTTGGCCTTGTACGTGTTGGGTTTTGCCGGCAGGTACGGCGCGTCGTAGCTGTTCGCGATGAACTCGCGCACGTGGTCGATGGCCACGCTAGCCACCCTGGTGGAGTCCGTCCGCATGTACGTGATGAGACCGACAGCCCCTTCAGCCCCCACTTCAATGCCCTCGTAGAGCTGCTGGGCCGTACGCATCGTGCGTTGGGCCGAGAACCCCAAGCGCTTGGACGCCTCCTGCTGCATGGTGCTCGTGATGAACGGCGCCGCCGGCCTCTTGCGGCGCTCGCGCCTCAGAACCTTGGACACCACGAACGGTGCGTCGCTCACGGCATCCACGACGACCCTGGCCGCCTGCTCCGATTTCAGCTCTGGATTCGCACCGTCGATCTTGTGGAGCTTGGCAATGAATTTCTTCTTCTTGGCCGTCAGCTCCGCCTCGATCGACCAATACTCCTTCGGCTTGAACTTCTCTATTTCGGCTTCCCGCTCCACCAGTATCCGCAGGGCAACCGTCTGAACCCGGCCGGCCGACAGTCCGGTCTTCACCGATTTCCACAACAGCGGACTCGCCTTGTATCCGACGAGCCTGTCCAAGATCCGCCGCGCCACCTGGGCGTCGACCTTTCGCCTGTCGATCGGAATCGGGTTCTTCATCGCCTGCGCCACCGCTTCCTTCGTGATCTCGTGGAACAGCACCCGATGAATCTTCGATCCAGCCCCTAGCTGGTCGGCGACGTGCCAGGCAATCGCCTCACCCTCCCTGTCGGGGTCGGTCGCCAGGTAGATATTGGTCGAGCGCTTGGCCACTTTCTTCAGCTCGGCCAGCATCTTACCCTTGCCCCGAATGGTGACGTACTTGGGCGCAAAGCCGTTCTCGATGTCGACACCGAGCTCGCGCTGGGGCAAATCCCTCAGGTGACCCACGGTGGCCTTCACCGTGTAACCCTTCCCGAGATATTTCCCGATCGTTCTTGCCTTTGCCGGCGATTCCACCACCACCAGCGAGCCCTTTGTTTTGGCCATACCTACCTTCGCGTCTCCAGCTCCGAGAGGCCTGAGGAGGATCGAGCCATCGATTACATGCCGCCCTCAACACGCCGTCAACGGAGGCTGCGTCCTACGTGGCTGTCGTCGCCTTCTCAAGGCCCGACGGCCTAGAGGGAACCGAACTCCCGTCTAGGCCGCTCTTGTAAGTCTTTTAATTGCAACATCTTATCTGCAATAACCCAGGGCGTCATCCGTCCACCCGGGGGCGCATTATTATCACCCTCCGTGGCTTCGCGCAAGTTCGACCACCTCCTGGGCTACCTCCACTGGAGTCCGGCCATCCGTGCTCACCGAGAGGTCGCACCCCGAATAGTAGCGCTGCCGCGTCCGGTGCAGTTCCGTGATCCGACCCTCATACGCTCCCTCATCGGCCCCCAGAAGTGGCCTCAGGACACCATTCCGGGCCCGTACGGCTGCTGTGGCTGGCGTAGTCTCGAGATAGACCGTCAGGGCCCGGCCCGCCACCGAATCGAGGCTCTGAGGCTGAGCTGCCCACCCGCCGCCTGGAGCGATCACCCGGGGACGATCGCTCGCCACCAGCTCTGCCACTATGTCGCGCTCATACTCCCGAAACGACTCTTCCCCTCTGTCCGAGAAGATCCTCGGAATCGGGAGCCCAATCCTTTCCTCTATAAGAGCGTCCACATCGGCGAAGCGCACTCCCAGCCGTTCGGCCACGAGCCGGCCCACCGTTGTCTTCCCAGCCCCCGGCAAGCCTACCAAGATCACGTGTCCGCCCTTCACTCCGCACCGCCGGCCCCACCCACACCCCGTAGCTCGTCCCAGCGTCTCTTCAGCCGCCTGAGGTAGGCGTCGTAGGCCTGGCGCAGGTCGTCGAGTGTGTCGCCGCCGAATTTCTCCAGCATCGCATCCGCCAACACAATCGCCACCATGGCTTCGGCTATCACGCCGATCGCCGGCACCGCCGTCACGTCCGACCGCTCGGACTGGGCCTTGGCAGTCTCGCCGGTCTCGATATTGATCGTGTCGAGGGGGCGCATGAGCGTCGAGATGGGCTTCTTCGCGACTCGCATCACCAGGGGCTGGCCGGTGGTGATTCCCCCCTCCACTCCGCCGGCCCGGTTGGAGGAGCGGAGCACGCCGCCGCTGCTCGCCGGGCCATCCCATCCGATCTCGTCGTGGGCTTCCGATCCGCGACGTCGAGCCACCTCGAAGCCGAGCCCGATCTCAACACCCTTGGCGGCTGGAATCGACATGAGGGCCGCGGCGAGCCGGCCATCCAGCTTCCGATCCCACGACACGTGCGATCCCAAGCCGACAACCACGCCCCGGGCGATCACTTCCACTATTCCGCCGAGCGTATCGCCGTCCTTCTTTGCGGCATCGATTTCCCGTATCATGGCCTCGGTAGCCTGCTGGTCGAGGCAGCGCGTTGGTGACCGGTCGGCCGCGTCGTTGAGCGGTGTGGGCAGCGGGTCGGGAACGTTTGCCCTCACCGAACCCAACGCGACTACATGGCTCCCGATCTCGACGTCGAAGTGTGACAGAAGCTTCCGGCACACCGCGCCGCACGCCACCCGGGCGGCGGTTTCGCGAGCGCTCGCCCGCTCGAGGATGTCGCGGGCGTCGGCCCTGTCGTATTTGAGAACGCCCACCAGGTCTGCATGCCCGGGCCGGGGCCGCACGAGTCGGCGGCGGCGGCGGGCGTCCGGGTCGGTGTCGGGTTCGGAGGCCATTACGTCGACCCAGTTGTCCCAGTCCTTGTTCGCGATGTGCAACGCGATCGGTGAGCCCAGGGTTTCGCCGGCGCGCACACCGCTGATGAACTCCACCGCATCGGCCTCGATCTTCATCCGGGCGCCGCGTCCATACCCCTGCATGCGACGTCGCAGGTCGTGGTTGACGTCGTCGACCACGAGCGGCAGTCCCGCCGGGATCCCCTCGAGGATCGCCACGAGTCCCTTGCCGTGAGACTCCCCCGCCGTTGTAAATCGAATCACTCGTTCCTCGTGCGAACTCAAAAGTAAGAGCTAAAAAGTAAGAACCAGTGTGGGACGAATGCAAGGAATAGTCCTCTCACGACAAAGCCCGGGCGGTACCGGGCTTCGTCGTTCGCTCACCTTCCTACGGCTCTCACCGATCGCGGTTGTTCCACAGGCGCGGAGGCGAGAGGAAGGAGTTCGAGATGGCCGGCAAGGTTATCGTGACCACTCCGCGGGCCGTGACGCCGACCAGGAACTGCTCCCCGCTCGGTAGCCTGGCCACCCGCAGCGGTCCGATGATCGGGTCCCTAATGGGGATGCTGGCGACCTCACCGAAGTTCCAGGTGTCGTAGGCGACGATTTCTTGATTGTCGGTCGCGACAAACACGAGTCGATTGTCCGAGTCACCCGGGACGGCCGTGCCTCGAGCGTCCGCGCTGAAGTTGTGGTCGAAGTTCAGATCCATCCCGAAATTCGAGCCACTCGGTGTTTGCACTATTCCGGTCAGGCGCAACGAGCTGTTGAGCACGTAGATGGAGTCCGCGCGGACGAGATTCGTCTGTCCGTTGAAGTTGGTCCCGATGGACCGTATCGAAACCGCCGTGTTGGCGATGAAGTCTCGAACCTGGAATCCTGGCGAGATGCCATCGTCGATAATGGTAGGCCCGAAGACGGTCGCCACAGTATCGATCGTTATGATCGTATCCACCACGGGAAATGCAATGGAGTCGAACACCACGGTCGTGTCGATCTGGATCAACGTGGTAAAGACCTCCCTGATGGGAACGTTGCCGTCGTAAGACATGACCCGGGCAAAAAAGTCCCCACTGCCGCCGCCTTCACCAATGAACGTGTGTGTGAAGTTGCCGGAATTCCGCACGAACGTCGTGTCCCGGAAGCCCAGCGATTGCAGGTCGACGGTGCGGCGCTGCTCCGCGAACAGCAGCGTCTCGAACACGCCTGCCCGCTCGGCGACCACCCGCAAGGTGTCGGCGTCGGCCGAAGCCGGAGCCACCGCGTGCTCCCAGAAGAAGTGTGACTGCGGCGTTCCGGCCGTCAGATTCTCCCACCGCAGCGTTCCAAGGTCCTGGAACGGGGGCGTCTGGCCGGGCGTCGGCGTGGTGGAGTACACCGCGTAGATGCTGTCCGCCGCGCAGATGGTGGAGCCGGTCGTGGGCCGGCACGTTGCGCCGATGTATTGCGGACGATCCGACAAATCGTACTGCACGACCTTCGGCACGATGCGACCGTCGTCGGGATCGATCTCGGTCTCCACGGTCTCGATGATAAAGTTGGGCAGCGCGTGCCGGCGGGTCTCGATCCGGCCAACCATGTCCACGATGGAGATGTTTGTACCGCCCGAGTTGGCGACCATTACGATGTTGGCGTTGGCTCCGAGGGTATCCACCGGCCAGAGGGCAATACCCCAGGGCCTCGAACCGATGGGAATCGGAGTCCCGAAGGACCGCGTGGCGATGTCGAAGACTTCGAGTTGATCCTGCTCCCAGTTCGTGAGGTAGACCTCCCCCGCCACACCCAGGTTGCGGTTCACGATGCCGTCGGCCACCAACCCGCCGGTGGGCAGCTCCTTCGTAATGCCGGCCACCACGGTGATGGTGTCTGCCTGACCCGGCGCCGCTATCGCCGTGGTGCCGTCGAACGAATTGGCGCCTCGATTGCTCGCTCCGTCTAACCCGAACGTAGTGACGATGAGCTGCGTCGGGAACGTCGACACGACGGTATCGAGCCGCATGGCGAACGTCACCTGCTCGTTGGTGTTGGTTCCAACGAAGTCGTCGAGTCACCACTCACCACCGTGCCGGACAGGTTGGTGACGATGTATCCGAGACGGGTGATGCCGCCGAGGTCCGTACCCTTGACCAGGATGTCGTCGTCCACCTCGACGCGAAGCTCGAGGCTGTCGAGAATCAGCGGGGGATCCGGATCGGTGCCCCCACCGCCCACGGCCACAATCTCAATCGTGATCGGCAACCCCGTCCCCGGGTTTCCAGCAGAGTCACGACCCACGGGGAACAACGTCAAGAACCCCGGGGAGGTCCCGGCGGGTATCGATAGGGTAAAGCTCTCGGAGGTCGTGTCGGGTTGCGATCCGATGGCGAAGAAGCTCGTGTCGCCCGCCGTCAAGGCTCCACTCGTGAAGAAGCCGACCTCGGCCAGCAAGCCGCCTTCGGCGAGGATTTCGACGCCCAAGTTGAACCCCGGGGCGACCTGTGCGCTGTCTGCCGGACTCGTCACGGTCAGGGCCGGGCCAACGGTCAGCTGGATCTGGACGAACGCCGTGTCGACGTTCCCTCGCGCGTCCTCCACCATCGCCCGCAGGGTCACAAGCTCAGCGATGTCGTTTCCCGGTGTCGCAAGCAGGTCGCGGATGATCAAAGTGTCCGTCACGCCAACGAGGTCGTCCACAACTTTTGTTTCAAATCGCTGGACCACCGTGGCGGTACCGAGCACCGCGCTACCGCGGAACGCGACGCCATCGAACGTGATCTTGCCCAGGCCGTCAGAGTTGGTTGCCTGCAGTTGCACGCGCACGCTGTCGCCCACACGCACCGCTTGGATCGCTCCGGCTGGATCGGGCAAGACGAACGTGGCTAATTGAAGATCGAAGACTCTCGCGGTTGCGGTGTCGGGCGTGGCCTCGTTGCCCGATGCATCCGTGGCGGTGGCAGTAATCTCAAAGGAACCACTGGTGAACTGGGTAATCGTAACGTCGCTGGAAAAACTCGTTGTGGTTTCGGTAAAGGTGACGACGGTGTCGAAAGTTGCGGCGCCCGTCACGCTCCATCCAACGGTCAAAAGCGAGATGTTGTCGCTTGCACTGACGGTGAATTGGAGGCCCCGGTTGACGTTGACGAGGGTATCCGCCAGCGAGATGCTAACCGTGGGCGGGTTCGGGTCTACGGTTGCCACACCGGTGTTTTCGTTACAGCCCCACCAGACGACCGTAAAAAGGCAAGCGAGTAGTACTCGCGTTATGTAGCGTTGCTGCATAGCGGTTCCCCAAAAAGTCCAGTGCTGTCGTGTTTTTGCCAGCTACCGGCCAATTAGTTCGGTAGCCTGGTTATACACGATAGTGGGCGTCACCAGAATCAGCAGATCGCGCCGTTGCTCACGTCGCGAGGTGAACCCGAAGATCCGTCCCAGTATCGGTAGGTCTACAAGAAAAGGGATTCCGCTCTTGGCCACCGTGACTTGAGTCACAGTAAGTCCGGCAATGACCATGGTTTCGCCGTCGTTGACCAGAATTTCGTTGTCGGTCTCTTGTGTTTGCAGGGTGAAGCCGATGTCAGACGGCGCTTCGCGAATCGAGGAGTTTTCAACGTGGATCCGCATCAACACCTGCCCGGCATTGGTGACGTGCGGTGTGACACGGAGTCGAATCCCGGTCTCCTCGAAACGGATGGTTGCCACCGGCGCGACCGGCCCACCTACTGCACCCTGAGTACCAGCGTCGATTACGCGGATCGGCGTGCGCTCGCCAACGAGAATCTCCGCTTGGGTGTTATCCGCCGTCGTGATGAGAGGCTCCGCCTGCAAGTCGGCCAACTGCACTTCTTGCAACGCTTCAACGAACGCGGTGAGATTGAAATTCCCAATCGCAGTCGAAAAAATTAATTCGAGTGCAGAACTCGGGAGCTGGGCGCCTGCATTTCCTATGGCCGCGAGCGAATTACCGCCGAGGTCGATGATGTTGATATTTTTGGGGAATGTCTCTTCGGCAATGAGAGCATCGTTTATGCCGTCGCCGTCGGTGTCTACGCCAACCAGCGTGCTGGGATCCGGCCGCTGCACCAACCTGTTGAAGAACTGTTGGTCGTTCCCGAGGTCATAGCGTACCCCTAACTGTTCAATGTCCGTTCGGTCGACAAAGATCAGCTTGGCATGAATAACAACTTGCGGCGTTGGAATATCCAGCTGCCTAACCAGTATCGTGTCTTCTTCGAGCCGGCTCTGGATGTCCGTTATGATAATCTGGTTCGTCAACGAGTCAGCGACGACCGTTCCGCGCCCTCCAATTGTCTGCCTAAGGACATCAGCGATGCCCGACGCCCGCTTGAAGTTCAGCGACATGATCACGGTTTGCCTTGGCTGGAGCGAATCCCGTGCCGCAACCTCGATGGGGTTTACAATCCGGATCATGCCCGTTTGCTCGTCCTCTTGAGCCTGGAGACCGTTGATGTCGAGAATCTCCCTGAGGGCTACATCCCACGGCTGATCCTTGATCTCCGCCCAAATCACCGCGTTCACGTTACGGCCCAGGAGAATCGAACGCCCGCTGAACTCGGCGAACGCAGCCATGACGTCCGCGATACTGGCCGAGTCCCACGTTACCGTGATTCGATCTTGGACGGATTGCTGCAACACCGCACGTGTTTCAGCGAAGCCATCGCTCACCGGCAACACACTGGCGGTCTCAACCGGCGTCCGTGGCAACGTTCCAGACGACCATGCGGAAAACTGGTGATCGGTGTTGAAGGAGATGCGGATCGTGTCGTCCACGTACTCGAGCTGATAATCCCTCAGGGATTCCAACTCGAGGACTATGCGCACCACGTCCGGCCGGAACTGCGCATAACGGATGTGCACTATCCCGCCCCGAATCGCGCCGTCGTACAACACGCCCGGTATTTTGAGTCTCGCCCCCTCGACGTCCACCACCAGCCGCGCGGGATTGCTGAGCGTGAAATCTTTCACGTTGACTGCTCCCTGCACGTCCACCACTACAACCACGCTTCCCAAACTCGGCAAGACACTGATCGCGGTCACATCACCAGGACCGTTGGCTACGGGCAGCGGTGTCGCCATACCCAGTCCAACTGCAGCTAATACCCAAGAGTGCTTCATGGATTACCCTCCTGGCGACGCCGGAGCGATATCACTACCTGACGCGGTACGCCAAACTCTTCAATTGTGAGCACCACTTCGTATTTGCGTATTGCGGCCACCCGAAGCCGGCCGAATTCATCGTCCACGCGGACGTTGTACCGTATTGCCTGGCTCATGTCCTGGAGAACGGCCACACTTCTTTCGGGATACCGTTCGTCGTAAATGACCGAGGTCAAACGGAGGTCCTCGATAAACGGGCGGAGCTCGAACCCGCTCTCCACAAGAGAGCGAAACGGATCGCGACTGCCTCCACGATAGGCAAACACTTCACGGGAGAGCTCGATCCGCGGGGCTTCGACAGCCTGTGTCGTATCCTCGGCTAAGGACCCGGGAATCTCGCCTGCACCCGGCGGGGGCTCTATATCTCCACCGCCGCACGCGACGACAAGGGCAATCAAGCCAGGCAAACCAAACATATTAGGTCGTCCCACCGCTACCGTCTCCGAGTGTGTCGGCGGAAGCCTTCACAAAAGTTCTGATATTGAATGTGGACCGCAGGTAGGTGCGCCCCTCCTCGACCAACAGGCCCCGAAGGTCGTTGGCAGTAGCTACCTGCAGCGACACGCTGTAGGGTACCATCACTCGCCGAAGGGAAGCTATGTCGGATAAGAACTCGCCGATCTCGTCATAGGGACCCAACACGGTGACCTGATTGCGAATCACCTGAAACGGAGGCTCGGTTTCATTGGGCAACGAGTTGATACTGAGGAGCGCCACACCACGGAGCTGAGCCCGGCTCGCCACGCTGTCGATGAGACCCACCACCTCGTGTTGGGCCGGAACGAGTTCGCGCATCACGCTGAGAGCCTCCCCGTACTGCGCAACCGTTGCTCTGAGCGACGCGACCGTGCCCCGCTCCAGGTCCGCCCGCGCCGTATCGATCCTGGCCTGCAGCGAGTCGATCTGGAACTGGATCTGCCGTACTTCCTCTGCTTTTGGAGTGCGCCAATAGACCCAAGCCGCGATCGGCATACCCACCCCCACCGCGATCAAGAGCCCCAGGAGCTGGATCCTCTCCTTTTGTGGCAACGCCATCTCAGCCCCCCTCGATAAACATCTCGGCGACCGACAACGTGCGTATGAACGCCGAGTCCGCCACCTGAAAGGTTGCCGTGATCTGAAACGCCCTCACGGTCCGCCCGTTCTCGACAACCGTATTGGTGCCGCTGCTGCCGACATTCCGAAACCACGGCGAATCCTGCAACCGCGTCATGAACCGCGTATACGACTGAATGTTGGATGTGCGACCGTCGATGGTGAACTGTACGGGCGCCGGAATGATCGTTCCATCTTCGAGCACCTGGTCCTGAACCGTGATGCCATCCAGGGCCACAATCCAGGTGAATTCCGGAAGCGCCTTGGTTACTTCCTCCATAATGTGCGGCCACACGAACCTGTCGCCATCGATTTCTCGGATGGCATCCAGTTCGATAACGAGAGAGTCCCGCAAGACCGTCTGCCGCTCCTTTTCGGCTATGATCTGCCCGAACCGGCGCGCCGCATTTTGTGCCTCCAGAAGTTGCGGCTCCATGGCACTGAGCGCGCTCGTTTGCGTGTACCACATCCACCCCATCGCGGAGAGGCCAACAACCCACGCAGCGAGGGCACCGATAAGCAGCGGATCTTTAACCCGCGCTACGAGATCGCCAAAATCGGGCAGCGACAGCCCTGCTCCACCGGTCTTCTTCCTTGCCCCGGGAAGGAGATTGATCTCGATCTTCATAACCGCCGTATCTCCCGACTCACGTCCGGAGGGCCAGGCCGATGCTCTGCATCAGCAGAGGAGCAACCCGATCCACTTCCATTGTATCGAACACGCCTTCCCTCACCCGCAGCCGCTGCAACGGGTTGGCCACCTCGACAGGTATTCCCAAACGGCTGTTCAACGCATCGGCCATTCCGTGAATTCGCGCGCCGCCGCCCGAGATGTACATCTGCTGAATCCCCGACGCTTCCCGAGAGGCCGCCTGAAGAAACGCGGCCGCTCGCTCCACCCCCACGGCAATCTCGTCGCCGCGGGTGGTAACGTACTGGGCCAGTTCGGGGCGAGGCTCTCCAGCACTCAGGATCGCTTCCGCATCCTCCGACGACATTCCCAAATCACGCTGCAAATCCTCCCTGAACTTTCGAGTCCCTATGCTCAGATCTCTGCTCAGCAGAGGTATGCCATCCTGAAGGATGTTTATGTTGCTGACTTCGTGGCCGATGTTGACCAGCGCGGCAACGCCCTCCATCGCCTCCGGATAGCTCAGTTCAAACGCATTGTGCAGAGCGAACGCGTCCACATCCACCTTTTCCGGCTGCAAGCCGGCATCCGCCAGCAGCGTAACCTTGGTCTCCACCAGCTCGCGCTTTGCCGCTACTAGCAGTACATCCATCTGCAGCCCGTCGCCGTCGGGATCGAGCACCTGGAAGTCCAGCTCCACACCCTCAATGTCGAAGGGAACGTGCTGTTGCGCTTCCCACCGCACCACCTCCGCAGCATCGCCTTCCTTCATGCGGTCGACTTGAATCTTCTTGACGATCACGTCTCGACCGCCCACGGCAACCACCACACGCTTTTGCTTGATGCCGGTAAACAAACCCCTGATCGCTTCGGCCACCACCGCATGGTCCATCACCTCTCCCTCTACGATGGCATCGGCCAAAACAGGCGTCGTCGCAACACGGGTCAGCTCAGGCTCACCGCTGCTGTGGTCTATGACCACGACCTTGATGAGCCCGCTGCCAATGTCTAGCCCTACCGTCGATCGCCTTCGTCCAAGCCCGAAAAGTGCCATATGTTCCCACAGCGTAAGGAGATAAGTGGCGGTGCGGGGCTCCTACAGTATTAGGACCCGGATTTTTTGTCAAGCTCCAAGATACTTTAAACCGTCGCCACAAGTGCCTTTTGGGCAGTGACTTACGTCACTTGATCCCGTACAGCCAACTGCGTGAGCCGAGAGGAACCGCCCGGCCTGCAGCCAGCGCAGCCCGGTCCAGAGTGCATCGGGAGTGCACCACCCTCGCCCTGCCACCAAGCCAAATGCCTCCCTCGCCGAGGAGGCCCGCCTGAACGGACCCGACGATCCGGCCGGCCCCACCGGTAGAACGAAAGCTCCCGCCAACCAGGACGAGCCCCTCGAACGCGAAGCTGCCACGCACAGTCAGATCCCCCTCGACGAGAAGCACACCCTGTCCAAAGCCACCCACCACCGTCAAGTCGCCAGGCACGAGAACGACCGGCCGGTAGTCCCGGCAGGCAGACACACCGGTTGGATCGCCCCAATTCTCTGGGGCTTCGGTAGTACAACCAGCCTTGCCGCCGGCCGGTCCTATGCTCGCATAGCGCCCGGGCGTCACCACCTTGGTGGCTCGCCTGGCCCATTGAGCGAAGTCCTCGAGGTCGCCGGTCGGCTGATTGCCACCGCCGAATTTGGTGCCGGCCCCTGACCAGCGCCGTGACGTACACCCCCCTTTGGTCCAGTCGGCCTGAGACCACCACACCTCGGCCAGAGGTCCGACCGACACCGGGCCGCTGGCCATGAGCGGCGCAGACGGGGCCATGGGAGGCGGCTGGAGGCGGACCAAAAGCCCTACCTGCACCGTTGCACCGCTCCCGCTCCATCCGGTAGACGCGAGGAGGAAAAGGGCCTCGCTCAGACGCTCGACCCGAGTGGTAACCTCGACCTCGCCGGACGGCCTCCTGACAGTGTCGCCAACCGAACTCCCAACGGGCATGGAGTTGTACCGCACCACGTCCCATCCGGCCAGCTGCTCCAGAACTCCAGTCTCGGCCGTCCCCAATGCCTCTTGCAGCGCCAATGTTGCCAGGCCGGCTCGACGCTCCGCCACACCCAGATAAAACGCAGCGGCCACCAGGCCTCCCAGCACCATCAGCACGAAGACCACCATGGGCAGTGCAAGCCCCTCGCAACGCGGGTCCCGTGAGTGCCCCAACGGGGCCCCAGAGGCACCAGGCATTAGCGGGGGAGGGAACTCCGCAAGGCCACACGGAGCGTCAGAGATCTCTCGGGGGCGACGGCCCAATGGGGAGCCGACCCGTCGCCCCCGGGCGTGGCCAGCTCGAGAACTATGCTGGCAATCCGGCTGGCCACTTGCGTGGGAACCCCGCTGGCGTCGTAGTACCCAAACCGCAGGCCGCCCGGCGCGATAGGTCCGAGAACCGGCTGGATGGAAGGCCAGCGACCCGTAGATTTGCGATAGCGACGCATGCCCACCCACCACTGCCCGTTGGCGGCCCGGTAGCCCTTCATCTCCCAGAGGGCCGCTCCTCGGACGGGAGCCCCGATGCCCACTCTCTCCAGATTCCGCTTTGATACGCCCGCGAGATGCACGGTGATCCCGGGACGACCGTCCGGACAGATCGGGCCCGGGATGATCTCCCGGATATCGGCGTGGATCCAGCGATCGTCCTCCGACACCGTGGGATCGCCGTCGGCAAAGAGGAGCAACGAATCAACTCCCGGGTCCAACGGCCGGACTCCCAAGAAGTCTGCATGGAGCACGATGGTCGACCGAGCGAGGTCCGCTACCTTGCACGTTGTGTATAGGCTGCGTAGGGCTCGGTAGGTCAGCGAGGCGGGGGTGACGCGAAGCAGGTCGCTCCCCGACGCAGCCGACGCGTCGAGGCCGCGAAGCTCAGAGATCAAGATCGCCGTGGCCGCCCTGGCGGTGGCACTGGCGTCCGCCAGACTCACCTGACGACCGTACACCCGCTGACTCACCACCAAGACACTCAGGGCCGCTGCCGCAACCGCCGCCCCTAGAACGAGGGCAACCAGAAGCTCCGTCAGCGTAAAACCGCAGCGCCTCACCTGGCGCACGCACGGGCGGTGGCGAAGCTGTCTATGCGGGAGGTCGCGGCTGGTGCCGCAACCGACACCCTCAGCTCAGACATGCCGGCGACACGATTCACCGTCCACACCACCACGAGCGCGCCGATTGCAGTGTCGCCGTGGGCCCCGCCGTCGCAGGCGATGGGCAACAGCGATTCCAGAGTTCCCCTCCCGACCGCCGCCACCATACCATACTTGGCACCCTCGCCGATCATGCGCGTGATGAACGCCAACGTCGAGGCCAGCGCCAGCACGCCGACTGCCAGCAGCGTCACCGCCACCATCGTCTCGACAACCGTGAAACCGCACCTCCCGGTTTTTTCCGACCCGGCCATAGCCCTCCGATACGTCGCTTAGGGCAACGTATGAGACTCCGGCGGGGCCGCCGTCACCCTGGCAACGCGGCTAGTGGCGATTCATTTCGGTGGTCAATCCGCTGTGTGGAGGGCTGCCGAGACGGCTCGGCAGGGCCGTGTGGGAAGGATCGGAAATATGGCAGCGACGGGCAGATCTACCTGGGAAGCATGCTCCACCCACCAACATTCACGAGCACCTCACTTGCGCGTCTGTAACCGCAGGCGGCGGCGGCGCAGCACCACCCATAAAAATGGCACAGGTCTTGAGGGTATTGGTGTGCTTGGTCACCGCCGCCCAGCCGGCGCCCGTCACGCTGGAAAGCGTCACTGAGACCCCTGACGAGACACCGTAGGCGAGCTTGGCGGAGGGCACGGCGCCGTCATAGTAGGTGGCCTGATCGTAGTGGTAGGCCTCCTGCGCAGTAGCCAGATTCCGCAAATCCGACGTCATCGCCGCAAGGTGAGCCTTTTCTTTGCTCTTGGCCAATTTTGGGATCGCGACCGCCGCCAGAATCCCAATGATCACCGTCACGATGAGCACTTCGATGAGTGTAAAGCCTCGGTCATCGGTGTGCATAGCACCCCCAGCCAGTGTCTAGCCGATCAGCAGGTGATCCAAAATAGCAATGTCGCTCGCCCGGGGCCAGAAGAGCTGCCTGCTAGGCTACGTTGCAGAACCGGCCTCGCCACGACATGCTTACACCTGACGTTGCTTCATGCAGTTTGATAACGTGGTGACAATTCCGCAAACTCCGTGCCCGTGTGCTCAAAACAATATAAACATATATATAGCACCAATTTACAGACATCAGCCACAGCAAAACCAAACTCCTGTGGCAGTTCAGAAACGCTCATCTTGCAAATGATTCCGCTGGACGCAATCCCCAATTCAGGATTCTCAGCTCCGATCCCTAATTAGGGTGAGTACCGGGGTTCCCTCCGGATCGTCAAGCGGAGGGGCATAGCGCCAGACCTGCCACCCTTCGTACCGGGCCAGGAGTTCGGTGTTTCTCTCATAGAGGTCCCGGGCGAAGACGAGTCCCGAATCCAGCCCGATGCGGTTCCGCCAGCCCAGGTGACCGTACAAGGTAAATCCCTGAAGGTCCCTTTCCAGCTCGATCTTACAGCTTTCCGGCATCGTAGCGCGCTGGCGCAAACGGAGGGAGGGATCCGGCCAGTCCATCAGAGGGCTGGCTTGAAGATCACTCGCCGCCAAAAGCTCACGCAGACTATCTGAAAGCGCCGGACCGACGATCCCCGATTGACGTGCCCGTTGCACGAACGTGTGAAGATCGCATGCGTCGATCCTGTTGTACGCCCTTTCTACCAGCGGGGGTGAGGCCCCAAGGCCCCATAGACTGGTGACTATTCGGCTTCCCCAGCTTTCCGGAACCAATACCAGGGCCTGGCTAACACTCTGTTCTTTCAGCTGGCGCTCGGGGTGGAGCTTGAGTGAGACCAGTTGCGACTTGTAAAAGTCCCAACGCCCTGGAGAGAGGCTCACCCAACCCCACAACAACACCACGGCGGCCATGGCGGTGAGGGAGACATCCCATCGCAATCCGAAGCGCCTGCTCCCACCCCAATGCCCCCAGGCCCAGGCCCAGGCCCGCGCCGTCGCCATGACCAGAAAAGGCGCGGAGATGTAGTAGAAGCGAGGGCCGGGATAAAAACCCGAATGCCAGTAAAAGAAATACAGCGCCGGGCCGGCCATGACCCCCAAGGCCAGCACCAAGTCGCCCTGCCTTTTCTTGGACGCGAGCAGACCCCATGCCGCGACCGGCAGCAGGGCGGGAATCGGCCACTCGAAGAGGTGAATGCTGAGTCGTCGCACGGCTACTGCCATGTTGCTCAATGCCACCAGCGGTGTGTATTCCCGTCCCCAGGGATCGGTGTGAAATCCCAGGCTCAACTCCGAGCCGTACAGGGCGGAGTATCCCATGGTGGCCGGGTTGCCGAAGAGTTTCCAATTCATGAAACCCCAGGCCGCCATCACGGGCACCGTGCCGACTGCTACCCAGCCGATCGCAGTCATACGGCGCCGAGTCAGCAGCCACACACAGATGGGCAGAGAAGCGGCAACTGCGTCCAGCGGCCTTGTTGCTGCTGCGGCAGCAAGAAAGAATCCGGCCCCCACAAGGTGCCATCGTTTGAGTTCTTTCGGGCACCATATAGAGGCCCATGCGGCCAGTGCGAATGTCGTGGCACCCACGTGATTCATGTACGTGGCTGACATGAACAGCACCCAAGAAGAACCCGCCCAAAGCAGAGCAGCGACGAGACCGGTGGTACGGTCATAAAGGCCACTGGCGATGGAGAAGACCAGCAACACCCCCACACCACCCAGCAGTGGATTCACCAGCCACTCTGCGTGCAGGTTGAACCCAAGTGCAAATAGTAGAGCCTGACCCGGTGGATACTGCGAAACCCAGCCATCGCCCACCACAAAAGTTTGCGTAATCAAAAAGAAGTCCGGCGGGCTTGGAACTGGTGCGGCGAGCCGGCCGCTGGCGAACACTTTGCCTTGAAAGAGCTGGGCCATTTCGTCTATGAGGTGCGGGTTGCCCGCGAAGGCGTCTTGCATCGCAAGAGCGGACAAACCAGCGAGCACTACAGCGAGTAGGGGGGGAGCCAACTTGTAGACCGAGTCGGGAATCCGCGGCGCCTCGACCCGGACCTTTCCACCCAAGCGCCCAGCCAAACACCCGACCACGGCAACCACGAAACACCCAATGAGCCACGCGCTCATGTTCGGCCGCCAGATCGGTCCCGAGTCTGGGGCCCCGACCCATCCGGCTATTGGCAAGATGGAAAAAAGGATTACGGCGAGACCGATAACGCGCCAGAGAATTGACGCGAAGGCTTCACTCACGGGGTGCGCTTGCGGCTAGGGGGGAAGAGGTTGAAACGGAGAATTTGCCAAAGTGCTGCGAGTCCATCGCGGCAGGCGACATAGAGACTCTGGAATGAGGAGAAAGAGGCGGTGCAGATTTGAACCCGCACCGCCTCCAAGAACCAACTCCTCTCCTCCTAGTCAGCCATTACGCGCAGCCAGGTGCGCCTTCGGACGTCGCAGGAGCTGCGAAGGCTTCGTTGATGTAGATGGCGCACGTCTGAATGGTGCCGCTGTGGGTCGCGGTAGCCCTGTGGGAGATTCCCGCAGTCGGGGTCGCCACAACCGTTACACCGGCAGAGGCATTGTAGTAGGTCGCCAAGTTAGCCACAGCACCATACAGGTCTGTGTCGGCGAAATACGATTCCTGCGCGGTTACCAGATTGCGAAGATCCGACTTCATGGCCGCGATATAGGCCTTCTCTTTGGTGTTGGAGAACTTCGGGATCGCGATGGCGGCCAGAATACCGATGATCACCACGACGATCAGCAGCTCGATCAGGGTGAAACCCTTACGATTCAACATGAAACTTCCTCCTTAGGGGGCAAGACCTCGAAAACCAAACTATCTGCTAGCTCAAAACAGAAACGGTGAATGACCCAATTGCAATCTCCGTGCCCGGCTGAGCAAAAACCCCGCAATCGCTTTTACCACAAAGGGTTAGCCTGCGCCAAACGGAGCGGAGTCGCCCTCGCCAGGTGATCCTCGGCACTCATTTTGCAAGGCGTGCGGACACTCGCAATACCACCCCTGCCGGCCACAGCCATAGCTTCGGCTTTCGTTCGGAGGTTATCTAATCTCTAAGCCTGTCGGGTGCTGGTCCATGGGGACCCCTCAGCCATCGACGGGATCTCCCGGCAGGTCGCACTGGAGGCGGGCCGATTCGACTAATTCTGCCAAGCTGTCGGCCACGGATGGGCGCAGCGCGCGGATACCGGGCCACAAGGTCTCCAACTCGAGACACCATTCCTGATCCAGGACTTGGCTCGCCATCACGTTGGGCAGCGAGTCGATGCTGCGCGACGCCGCCTGGAGCCGGAAGTTGAGCCAGTCGAGACGCAATTGCGCCAAACTCACCTGCCATGCCGGGGCACCGTAGGCCTCGAGAAAATTCAAATAGATCTGCGCGTGGCTACGCGACCGCGGTGCCGCCGCTATCATGGTGCGCGCCACGGCCTTTGCGGAGTCGCTGTCGCCCCTCGCTCTGTAGGTGTCAATCAGCAGGCCGACGAACGCCGGATGGTCCGGGTCTAGATCGTAGGCCCGTCGTGCCTCATCGATGGCAACCCGGTGGCGACCCATCGCGAGCGCCAGAGGAACACTGACCATGGCGATCAGCGGATCGCGATCGAACAACTCGACTGCTATCAAGTATTCCGCCAGCGCGCTCGCGGAATGGCCCGCCAATGCGCTGAGGCCGCCAACCCAAATTCGGGTGGCGTAGCTTTCGGGATGCTGAATCGCTCCCTCGATGACGACTGTTTGTGTGTCCCTCCAAAGCGGCGTCCGCGTTACGGTGCGTCCCACATACACCATCGCCAATGCGGCTGCCGCCAAGATCATCACCGGTCTGTGCCGGAGACATAGAGGACATAGGGTCAACCAACCCGCCACGAGCGCCGGGGCTAGGACAGCCAAATACAGATTCCGCTCGGCCAACGCGATGCCGGAACCGAACACCAGGTTCGAAGTGGGTGCATATATCGCCACAGCGGCGAGAATCCCGAAGGCGATAGCCGGCGCCCGCCTCACGCATGCGGCGCCAAGCACCAGCACAGCCCCCGACGTCATCAACCCCAGCAGGGCCAGCACACCAAACGCCGTGCGCTGGGGAACGACCTGAGGGCTGTAATCGTGGGAGAGTTGCAGCGGCCAAGTCAGCAGACGGACGACGTCCAATTGCACCGGCAACATCGTGGCGATACGTCCGCCAGCCGAGAGGCCACGGAAGTTAAAGGCGACGGTTGCCGTGACGTACGCACCGGCGACGGCGCGCCACAGGAAGAACCACCCCACCGTCAGACCGACCACCGCGATGTACAACTCTGCCATGGGCCGGTGCGAAGGCTCCTCATCCAGCAAGTGGTCCAGCGCCAGGAAGACCACGGCAACCACGGCGTTTTCTTTTGAAAGCAGGGCAAACGCGACCGCCGCCATCGTCGCCAAGAACCACAGGCGAGCCGTTCCTCTGTGAGCGGCCCGGCGATAACGGCGCGCCGTCAGCACCGCCGTGAGCAACCCCAACGCTGCCAGGATCTCGGCCCGGCCCACGACGTTTGCCACGGCCTCGACATGAACCGGATGTATGGCGAACAGCAATCCCGCCCCCAAGGCCCCCACCGGCAGGAGCCACGCCCCGGCGACCACCACAACCAAGGCGGTCACGAGCCCGTGCAGCAACACGTTTACGACGTGAAACCACCACGGTCGCCCGCCGGACACCGTCCAATCCACGGCGTACGAGACGACTGCAGCCGGCCGGTAGAGACCCGACGAGGACTCGTCGAGAGTCGCGGGCCGGTAGGGGGAAAAGGCGGCATCCAAGGCCGCCCCGATCGAGTGCGCCGCAGGGTTGTCCCGCACTACCGGGATGTCGTCGACCGCCCATCCGTTGCGCGAAGCATTGGCAAACACCAGGCACGCGACGACACCGGCGACGAATGCCGCTCGACGATGGCTCAGTCCGGACATCGGAATTCGTAGAGTGCGGGACCGTTGGTGACTCGGAACAACAGACTGAGGGTGGAATCCGAATCCTGGGTCAGCTCGTCGACGAGGGGAGCCGCAGGAGCGGCGGGGCCGGAGAGGGCAAGATGGGTCACGCCTGTGTCACAGTAGAACTGCACCGTGCTGTCGCGGGAGAGGGGCGTGGTGGAGCGACCGCTCCAGCGGAACAGGTAGCTCGGCACCGAATGGCGGCCGGTGTACAAATAGACGAGCGCTTCGTCCTCGCTCGCCACGACGGCGCTCGGCTCCAACTCCGCAATGATGGCGGGCACCAACACGCTGAACGGGGCGGTGATTCCCTCCGCCGTGGCGGCGAACTGCCTGTGCCAAAGGGACACGGCCTCCCTCCTCGGATATCCCACCAAGACGGCCAGCGCCAGCAGCACGACAGGCCAGCGCGTCCACGAACCTTTGCGCCAGGCAGCCATCGATCCTACGACCGCGAGCATGGCCAACCACGGCAAGACGATCCACACAAAGCGATCCGGGGCAAAGGGCCAGACCGTCACGATGGCCAGATACAACCCCAGCGTTGTGACGAACACCGGAACCCGCGGCGCCACCACCACCGCGCCCCACACGACCGCGGCGGCCAGAAGCCCCGCCAGAGCGAGCCAAATCACCGGCGGCACCGCCGGCAGGGTGAGCCTGGCCAATGGCGCGAACACCCGGAAGTCGAGCCCCGCCAGAATCCCGAGCAGGCCCGTTTGGCCGGCCGCAGCCAGATACGTCCCGTAATTCGAGGCGATCCGCGAATCGACGGCATCGCCGTGCAAGAAAAGCCAAATCACCCACGGCCCGAGGAGCGCCACTGAGCCAATGAGCGCCGCCACTGCCGGTTTTCGCTTACCGCCCAACCATAGCGCCAGCGGAATGCTTGCAACGGCGGCGATACCGATGCTTCGAGTGAGGGCGGCCAGTCCCGCGAGCAGGCCGGCGGCGGCACCCCTCGCCCCACTCACCTCTTCCCGGTCGGCCAAGACCAGGGCGCCCGCCAACAGCGCCAGAAACAGTGGCTCGGAAAACCGGACGCCCACGATGGTAAGAAGGGGAAACGCGACGAACGCGAGGGGGAGCGATACGTATTGTACGACGGGAGAAATATCCCAACGACGGGCGTGCTTCGCGATCAATCCGGCTGCCACGGCGAGGGCCGCCGAATCGAACAGTTGGAACAGCGCAACATTTTGCGGAAACGCCGGCCACATGCGCCACAGGAGGCTCAGTACGGCCGGGTAGAGTATGGGGTAGTGCACCCCGGGTGGCGCACCGGGTAGGTGCAGATAGCGATACCCTTCGCCTTCGGCGAGCGCCTTCGCGAGGACGACATAGATCCCGTCGTCGTAGAACACTCCGACGAGAGCGCTGGGCTGGGCCCACAGTGACACCGCGAATACGCCGAGGGCGAGCAGTCCTGGCCAGAACTCGTGATGGCCGCGATCCCGGCTCACCTCACGCCCTCACTCGACACGCCGTTACCGGCAAAGCCCGGGATCGTCCAGGGTGGGCAGGCTCTGCCCCGTCGCTACGGCCAATTGGCGTGCGGTGTCCACTTGGGCCCTTGCCACGTCGCAGCGCCCAGCCCGAGCAGAAGCTTGCGCGGCCAGGATTCGATATCGCCATGAGTCGGGCGCCCGCCTGGTGAGTTCTTCGAATTGCGCGAGCGCCCCTGCCGCATCGCCGGACTGCGACAACACGTCGCCTCGAACGACCAATGTTGCGTTTGTCTCTCCGTGAAGCCGCGTCATGGCATCGAGGACCACCAGGGCGTCCGGATACCGTTCGGTTCGCCCCAATGCCAGCGCGAGCGACAGCGCGGTCCCGACTGCGGTGGAGTCGATCAGGACCGCACGCTCGAGGAGTGGAATCGCGGGTTGGTATCGGTCGGTAGACGCGTACAACACCCCGAGATCATGCAGCAAATCCACATTGTCCGGATACAGCCTTACCGCGGTAAGCATCTCGCGCTCGCCGATGGCGCTGTCCCCGCGTTCGAACGCCATGGCGCCAATAGCCCAGTGGGCCCGAAACGAGTCGGGCGCGTCGTGGAGGAGTTGACGAAAGAACGTCTCGTTGGTGCGCCAAACGCCGGCGCGTCCCACGCTCCGTGCCGCAAACGCGAGCACAACCATCGCGGCAGCCACCATTGCGATGCGCCTCCGGACCGATGCGTCGCGGAATCGAGCGGCGCCGAAGAAGCCACCGATGGCCAACGCCCAGCCCACGGACGGAAGAAACAACAGCCGTTCGGCCAGCAACACTTCCAACGGGACAATGACGTTGGAGACGACCGAGATCGTCGCGGCGAACATGACCACGCCGACGAAAGCCGCGGGCCATCGGTCCCGCCGCCTCCACGCCCCCACGGCCACCGCAAGCCACGTCATGGCGGCAGCGGCGTGCATCAGCCCGAACGATCGGTCGGGCACCAGGTGCTGCGGGGAATAGTCCGCCGAGAGTTGGAACGGTAGAAACAGCAGCCGTAGCCACTCGAGCGACACCGGAAGCATGATCACTGCCCGGTCGAACATGGAGGTGTGGTCCAATCCAGGCCCCAGGTCTCCCGCGGCCATCGCAGAATGCGCAAACCGCGCCCGAAGCGCGAGATACCCCACGATCACGACCGTCGCTGCGATCAACGCGGGCCACTCGCGTCGAGCGACGGCCGCGAACCCTTCGCCGTCGCGGGTACCGCGCCGCCACCAGACTGCGAGCAGAGCCGCAGGAATCGTAACGACGTGTTCCTTGGCCCCCAATCCGAACGCCACGCCGGCGACGACGGCCACCAGCAATACCGATCGCCTTCCCCTGTCGGAGGATCCGCTCCGCTCCCACGCCGCCACCAGCGCTACGAGGTAGCCCAGCGCTGCCAGCAGTTCCGCCTGACCCACGACGTTGGCCGTTACCTCCACGTGGACGGGGTGGACGGCGAACAGTATCCCGGCGAGCAACCCAACCATCGGCGCGAACAGCCACGCACCCAGAAGGGCGACCAACCCGGACACCATTCCGTAGAGTACTACGCTGACCGCATGGAATACCGCCGGGCTCCCTCCACCCACGACCCACTGACCGGCAAATGCGAAGAGTGTCGTCGGGCGCCACATGTATCCACCGCGCGCCTCAGGCCAGAACGGCGCCGCCAGCAGCTCGCCCAGGGGATGCAGGGAATGCACGACATCTCTGTCCTGAACTATCCACACGTCGTCGTACACGAATCCGTTGACGATCGAAGGAAGAGCAACGAGCACGGCGGTCGCCGCAGCCGCGAGCGTCGCCATGATGACCATGCGCCGCCCGGAGTCGGGGGCGAGCGCCGCCGTCACCGAGCCCGCTTACGTCTTGGAGGAAGGAGGTTGAAGCGGAGAATGTGCCAGAACGCCGCCACGCCGTCGCGCCAGTCGATCTTCTTGCCTTCGGCGTAAGTGCGCCCCGAATAGCTGATGGGAAGCTCCCAGATTCTCGCCCCCGCCTGGGCGAGCCGAGCTGTCACCTCTACCTCGATGCCGAATCGGTTCGACACGAGCGGGAGCGACTTCATCAGGTCGGCACGCACCATCTTGTAGCACGTTTCCATGTCGCTCAGATTGAGGTCCGTCAGCATGTTCGACAGCAGTGTGAGAAACCGATTTCCAATCGAGTGCCAGAAGAACAAGACCCTTCGCGGGCCGCCGTGGAAACGGGAGCCGTACACCGCGTCGGCCTTGTCCAAGCGGATCGGATCGAGCAACGTCGGAAGGTCGGTGGGGTCGTACTCCAAATCCGCATCCTGAACCACGATCACGTGACCGGTAGCCGCATCGATGCCGGCCCGCACCGCCGCTCCCTTGCCTTTGTTCTTGGGGTGGTGGATCACTTTGTCGATCAGACCCTGTTCGCGCAGGGCGTCCAACACCTTGCCCGTCCCGTCACTCGAACCGTCGTTGATCGCAACAATCTCTACGTGGAGCGGGACCTCATGCAGGCGCTCGACGACCGCCTTTACAGTAGTCGCTTCGTTGTATACCGGCACGATGGCGGAAACGACGATGTCATTCCAATCGGACGGTATGCTCATGACGGACGCTCTCCAATCGCGATCAGGGATTGCCCAACACGGAGCGGCAGGAACTTCTCCCATCGGAACAGCGGTACCAAGCTGTCATACAGCGCGAGCGATCCTGTGGGAATAAGATCACGCCGCAGTAGGCGTCCAGTGATCCACCATCCTGGCATGCCGGCCAAGTTGAAGTACTCGAGGCGGCGCATGGCAAAGCCGACTTTCGCGTACCGGGCGCGCAGCAGCTTTCTGGTATAGCGACGATAGTGACCGAGCGCTCGGTCCAGCGAACCGTAGAGCCCCGGAAACGCCGGCACCAGCAACACCAACTTGCCGGCAGGCTCCAAGAGGCTATACATCGCCTCGAGCGACCCGATGTCGTCATCGATATGCTCCAGAACGTTCAAGCAGACGATCGTGTCGAAACGTCGGCCGGACAACTCGCCGGGCACATGAGGCAAGGAAAGGGCAACGACAGCGACGTTTCCGCGGGCGCCGAACTTTTCCTGCAACACGAGCCGGTACGCCGATTCCGTATCCGTCAGAACCACTTGATCCCGATCGATGAAGAACTGAGACATGTTGCCGATCCCGGAGCCTATCTCGAGAACTCGAGACCCGATCCATCCCGCAAGACGATCGAACATCCAGCGATTGAACGCCGGAGCTTCTGCCATCCGCTCGAGCGTGGCAGCTCCGACGGCGTCCTGAGAGACCGGCGAGCTATTCCTGGGTTGAGTCATACCGTGCGAGCTTGCGGTACAACGTAGACGGATCGATGCCCAACACCTCAGCAGTGCGTGTCTTGTTGCCACCCTCTGCCTGCAGCACCCACGTGATATACGCTTGCTCGATCACTTCGAGGGTCGGATTGGCTGCCGGACGATCGTCCACCAGCGGTTGAGCCTTGGGTGCCGTGATCCGCTTGGGCAGAGCGTCCAAGTTGATCTCCGGCCCACGTGTCAGGATGGCGGCGTGCTCCAAGGCGTTCTCCAACTCTCGCACGTTACCGGGCCACTCGTACACCATGATCGCGTCGAGCACGTCCTGCGACATGACCGGAGCCCCATGATCCCGCTCTCTACCGATGCGCTCGAGGGACGCCTCCGCCAGGAGTGGTATGTCCTCGCGCCGGTCGCTCAGCTTCGGAAGGTAAAGGGAGAAAACATTGAGGCGGTAAAACAAGTCAGACCGAAATCGTCCTCTCCGGATCTCCTCATCGAGGTCGCGGTTCGTCGCCGCTATCACCCTTACATCAACCCGAAGCGGTTCCGTACCGCCTACCGGAAGAACCTCGCGCTCTTGCAGCACACGAAGCAGCTTGACTTGTGTCGCAGGGGTGGTCTCGCCGATTTCATCCAAGAAGAAACTCCCGCCCCGGGCCGCCGTGAACAGCCCCTCCTTGTCTCTTATGGCTCCGGTAAACGAACCCTTGACGTGGCCAAACAGCTCTGACTCCAATAGGCCCTCGGGCAGTGCGCCGCAGTTGATCGACAAGAACGGCCCCTCACTGCGGTGCGATAGCTCGTGGATGTACCTGGCTATAACCTCCTTCCCGGTTCCGCTCTCGCCCTGGATCAACACCGTCGAATCCGTCGGCGCGACTTGTTCGGCGAGTTTCATCACCTCCACGAAACAGGGCGCCTTGCCGAGCGGCTTTGCGGCCACGGAGCGGTCGCGGCGGCGAATTTCGCTCTTGAGATGCTTGTTCTCGAACCGCAACTCGCGGTATTCCGCGGCACGCCGGCAGATCGCCACCATGTCGTCATTGGAAAACGGCTTCTGGATGTAATAGAAGGCGCCATCGTTTACAGCCTGAATCGCCGTTTGCAGGGACGCTTGCGCAGTCATCAAGATGACCGGCGTCTCAGGATCCTGCTTGTGCGCCGCGTGAAGAATGTCCAAGCCGCCGATTTGAGGCATCCGCACATCTGTCAACACGACGTCCGCAGATCCGGCCTGGATCGCCTCTAGGGCGCTACTTCCCCCCTGGGCCGTGCTCACGTCAAATCCTGATTTCTTGAGCAGGATGCGTAAGGTCTCGAGGATGCCCGACTCGTCGTCAATGACGAGAATCGACGGTCGGCGTTCGTTCATGCCGCAACCTCCTTCCGTCTAGCGCGGGGCAAGTATATGCTGAACGTGGTGCCTTTGCCGGTTTCCGTATCCACAAAGATCAATCCCCTGTGCGCCACCACCGCACGTTGCACGATGGAAAGGCCGAGACCCGTGCCCCCGTCGCGACCCGTCACAAACGGATCGAAGAGCTTCTCGCGCAACTCCGGAGGAATCCCCGGTCCGGTGTCCGACACCTCGAGGAGAATGCAGGGCTCTCGCAACGCCCCACCCGGCACATCGGAGGCCTCCACATCTCGTAACACCAGCTTGACCGAAGCCTTTCCTCCTGAGGCCTGCATTGCATTCAACAGCAGATTCACCACGACGCGGTGCAGCAAGTCCTCGTCTCCTATAATCGGAGCACAATGCCCCTCGATCGTAAGATCCGCGTCCGGAGGACAATCGGGGTGTTCGCGCACCACGGCTACCGCCGCCTCGGCAACGGCTGCCATATGTACAGGCTGCGGCTCCCCCACCTGGAGCCGCGAAAAATCCAAGAAATCGGTCAGCAGCCTGCTCAAGCGATCGCTTTCGCGAATTATCAGCTCGGCGAGCAATTGATCGTCTTCGTCGGCATATGCTGACTTTCCCAACTGCTCCACCGAAGAACGTATGGACGCCAGTGGATTTTTGATCTCGTGCGCCAGCGATGCAGACAGCTCCGCCACCGCCTCCAACCGCTCCGTGCGCCGATTCAACTCCTGGAGGCGGACCTGATCCGAAATGTCCGTGAAAATCGCCGTGACCGATGCGGGCTCCTCACCCTCTGTTTCGTGTAGCGTCGTGGTGACGCCTATGGGAAACGTGCGCCCGTCGGAGACCACGGATCCGTTCAGACGCATGCGGCGGCGGCGATCGCGTTGTGCCATCACGATCCCCTTGGCAAGCTCCTCCGACACGTTCTCGAGGAAACCGAGAAACGGCAGGCCCAGATATCGTTCACTCTGGAACCCAAGCAACTGCTCCGCCGCCGGGTTCGCGAACGCCAGGCTCCCGTCTCCGCCAACGGTGACCACCCCGGTGACGAGTTGGCGCAGGATGTCCGGCGCCTCGAGGCGGAGCCGCTTCACCTCTTGCTCCAGCACGGTCCTGGCCGCCCCAACCACCCGGACCCGGCTCGCGAGATAGCTGACAGCGAGCGCCACCAAGACAAAAACACCCACTTGGAACCAGAGCGACACCGAAAGCTGTACCGGGCCCTCCACATCCCCGAAGTACAGTCCGAACAAAACATCCGCGATGTATAGGACGGCGGCGAGAATCGTCACCAGCAAGCCGGAGGCGATGGGCATGGTTACCGCACTCACCGCTATGACCAGGATGTAGAGGGACGCAAAGTCGCTGTTCGCTCCTCCGGTCACATGGACCACCGCTGTGACCAAACCCAGATCGAACAGCGTCTGCATGTAAAGGAAGGTGGGAGTCGGTACGACACCCCGGACATGCGTGTGAAAGAACGAAGCCCCCGTGAACACCAGGCTCAAGACCAGGGCCAACGTGATGATGAAAAACTGGGCCGGCGGGTGTTCGGTGAAGTAGAAAGAAAACGCGACGAAAATCGCCGTGGCCACGCTGAGCCGTCCCAAATACACCCACTTCAGCAGCGCCGACGACGTGGGAATCTTGGGCCCCGATCCCGCCGCTCCGCTCTGGCCCTTTGCAAGAGTATGTGGGGCTGTCATAGCCTCAGTATTGGCGCCACTCTCGCAAAACGCAACAGTAGGTCAGATTCGAAACGCGAGTTTCGATGTCCTGCGGGAATTTGACTCGCTGTTCGGCGACGCGGTGGCGGACAACATCTTCAGCGTAAAGGTGAATTACTGGTTGGGACTTTGAGAAACTCCCCACTCCCCGTGCGTGTCTCGCAGCGAATGCTCACCCACGATATCTTCCTCCGCTATGCACCTTCCAGAAAAATCCCCGTGGGTGGTCATGAAGTTCGGCGGTACCAGCGTATCGTCCGCGCCCGCGTGGCGCACCATCGCCGAGGTGGTTGGGAAACGAATTGACGAAGGTGCACGTCCCGTCGTGGTATGCTCCGCTCTCAGCGGAGTGTCTGATCAACTCGAAGCCCTGCTGAAGGCGGCCACCGGCGGTAGCCACGAGCCGATCGCTCGAGCGATTCGAGACCAACACGAAGTGCTCGCCGCCGAGTTGGACATACCCTTCGCCGAGTCACTCGACCTCCTCTTGAGCGAACTCGGCAGATTGGCTGCCGGCATCTCACTGGTGGGAGAGTACTCTCCTCGATTACAGGCCAGGGTCCTGGCCACCGGTGAGCTCATGGCGACGTTGCTCGGGGCAGCTTACCTGAGAACCCAAGGCCAGCAAGTCACATGGGTGGATGCGCGAACAGTGCTGACGACCCAGGACAGAAGGGATGCGCCGTCCGGTTCACGCATTCTCTCGGCAGAGTGTGCCAGCGAGCCCGATCCGAAGCTCTGCAAGCTCTTCTCGGAGACACACGGTACGATCATCACGCAAGGGTTCATCGCCCACGACTCTAGTGGCGAAACCGTGCTCTTGGGCCGGGGAGGCTCCGACACATCTGCCGCTTACTTCGCTGTCAAACTCCAGGCGCAACTACTGGAGATTTGGACCGACGTCCCGGGGATGTTCAGCGCGGACCCGCGAATCGTCCCATCGGCCCGCCTCCTGCGCACTCTCGACTACGCTGAAGCTCAGGAAATCGCGACCACCGGAAGCGCCGTGCTGCATGCCCGCTGCATCCCCACCGTACGTGCGCACGGCATCCCGATCCATATCCGCAGCATTGCTCACCCTCAGCAAGTGGGTACCATGATTTGCGCTTTGGCAGACGAGGGTACGCCTAGCGTGAAGGCGATCTCGGTCAAGCGTGAAACGGTGCTGGTTACCATGGAGACCCTCGGCATGTGGCAACAAGTGGGGTTCCTAGCCGAAGCGTTCCGGTGCTTTGCGAACCACGAAATTTCCATCGACCTGGTTGCGACATCGGAGACCACCGTCACGGTTTCGTTGGACGCCGACGCCAACGGTCTCGACTCCACTTCACTCGGCGGACTCCTCGAAGACCTCAACGCCATATGCAAGGCTCGGGTGATCGCGCCGTGCGCCGCGGTGAGCCTCGTAGGTCGCCACATTCGCGCGATTCTGCATCAGCTCGGTCCCGCCTTGGAGGTCTTTCAGGAGCAGCAAGTCCATCTCGTTACCCAGGCGGCCAGCGACCTCAACCTCACGTTCGTGGTGGAGGAAGCGAGCGCAAACCGTCTCGTTGAGCGGCTGCACGCTCTCATGATGCGGACTCGGGCGCCCAACGCAGCGTTTGGTCCTACCTGGGAACAATTGCAGGGAGGATCACCGGCGACCGACGAGATCGCCGATGTGCCCTGGTGGCACAGCAAGCGGGATTCGCTGCTGGCCGTTGTCGACGATCGGCCCTCGGCATATGTCTACGACGTCGCAACCGTCTACGAGGCCGTCGCTCAGGTGAAACGGATGGAGGCCGTGGACCGTGTGTTTTATGCGATGAAAGCCAACTCCAATCCGCGAATACTCGAGTGTATCCGTAACTCAGGCCTAGGCTTGGAGTGCGTCTCGCGCGCCGAGGTCGAACTGGTGTTATCGCTGTTTCCTGACATCGATCCACGCGACATTCTCTTCACACCCAACTTCGCTCCGCAGGACGAGTATGCTTTCGCGCTCCGACTCGGCGTTTGGGTCACGTTGGACAATCTCCATCCCCTCCTCTGCTGGCCCGACTTGTTTCGCGACCGAGAGATCTTCTTGCGGATAGATCCGGGGCAGGGGCACGGCCACCACGAAAAGGTCCACACGGCGGGATCGCAGTCGAAGTTCGGGGTCCCGTTGACCGAGCTTGGAGAGTTTCGCCGACTCGCTGAGGCAGCGGGCGCACGAATCGTGGGCTTACACGCTCATTCGGGAAGCGGAATTCTGTCGCCGACTCATTGGAGCAACACCGGAGCCTTGCTGGCCCGGGTCGCGGAACAGTTCCCGAATGTAGCGACCTTGAATCTTGGTGGTGGTCTCGGGGTTCCCGAGCGGCCCGACCAGTCGGCCCTCGATCTTCAGGCGATCGACGCCAGCCTGGCCCCGCTGAAGGCTGCGAATCCGTCGCTTTCCATTTGGCTCGAGCCCGGTCGATTCCTGGTAGCACGAAGCGGTGTGTTGTTGACCAGAGTGACGCAGATCAAAGGCAAGGGAGATGTTCGCTATATCGGGGTGAACACTGGGATGAACTCCTTGATACGACCCGCTCTGTACGGTGCCTACCATCGGATCGTCAACCTGTCGCGCCTCGACCAGAAGGCGACGGAGGTCGTGAGCGTCGTGGGGCCGATCTGCGAGACCGGTGACCGGCTCGGGGTAGATCATCTCCTCCCGCCAACGGAGGAGGGCGATGTGCTCTTGATCGCAAACACCGGGGCGTACGGGTACACGATGAGTTCGCGTTACAACCTGCGGGAGCCGGCGGAAGAGGTAGTGATCTGATATGTAAGGAACGACTGCCACATATAAGGGAATACTGCCACGGATGATCTTCTTTGGACACGGATGGTTCCGTGAAAGAGCCTGCAAACAGGGCCCTTCCCGAATAAATCCGTGCTCAAAAGATCAATCCGTGGCAGTATTTCCTTATCTAGCGCTTACCCCTCTACCGACCCGATCATGTTGAAGATCGGTAGGTACATGGCGACGATCATCCCACCCACCACGACGCCGAGCACCACGATCATGATCGGCTCCATGAGCGATAGGAGCGTGCCGACGGCGGCATCGACTTCGTCGTCATAAAAGTCCGCGATCTTGGTCAACATCTCGTCCAGCCCGCCTGTTGCCTCACCGACGGCGATCATGGAGGTCACCATCGGCGGGAAAACGCCCGACTTAGTGAGCGGATCGGCGATCGTTTCACCTCCTGCAATCGACCCACGTGATTGCATGACGGCGTCGTGAATCACCCGGTTCCCGGCTGTGCGCGCGGTAATCTCCAGTCCTTCGAGAATGGAAACCCCGGACGAAATGAGCGTGCCGAGGGTTCGGGTAAACCGCGACACGGCCGATTTGCGAAGCAAGTCGCCCAGCACCGGCGCATTCAGCATCATCCTGTCGAGGAAGAGGTGCCCGCCATCGGTGGCGTACCACTTCTTAAGGAGCCACACGAAGGCGAAGCCCCCACCTCCGAGAGCCCACCAAAACTTCTGCAAGAAGTCGCTCATCCCAATCACGATTTTCGTTGGAATCGGCAGCTCCATATTTACCTGGGCAAACATCACCTGGAAAGTCGGAATGACGAATATCAACAGGATGACTATCGCTATCCCCGCCACGGAGAAAATCACGGCAGGGTAGACCATGGCGCCCTTTACCTTGCGGATGATGGCGTCGTTCTTTTCGAGGAACACGGCGAGGCGCAGGAGAATCGTGTCGAGAATACCACCCGCTTCACCGGCAGCTACCATGTTGACGAAGAGGTCGGTGAACGCGTTCTTGTGCTTCGACAACGCGTCGGCCAGCGTGTTACCCGACTCTACGTCGTACACCACCTGCTTGGTCACATCGGCGAGCGCCTTGTTATCCGTTTGCCGGGCCAAGATATCCAGGGCCTGTACCAGCGGCAGCCCGGCGTTGATCATCGTGGCAAATTGCCGAGTAAAGATCACAACGTCGCGAGTCGGGACCTTTGTCTTGCGCTTCGCCTTCTTCGCCTCGCGTACCCGAACCACCCGCAGTCGCTTTTGGCGAAGGTGGGCCATGACATCATCCTTGGTAGGCAGGTCGATGGTCGCGGTCTGCTCCTCACCGCCTACCGTCTGAGCAGTGTACTCGAATAGGGGCATAAGATTGCTCTCCTAACCTCTCTAGCGCCGGCCCGCGGCCGATCGTTGTTTGCCGGCCAAGGGGCTTCCTGGCATCGGCTCCCCGATTGCACGTAGGAACTCATTCTGGTCCGGCACCACGCGCAACGCTTCCTCTATGGTTATTTCGCGTTGCATGTACAGAGTGTACAGCGCATCCGTCAATGTCACCATGCCGTATTTCCTCCCGGCCTGCATCTGCGACACAATTTGATGCACTTTGTCATCACGAATGAGCGCTCGAATGGCCGGCGTGCAGATCATGATCTCCGCAGCCATGACGCGCCCTCTGCCCGATGCCTTCTGGAGCAGTATTTGTGTAACGACGCCTTCCAATACGAACGCTAGTTGTCCACGAACTTGCGACTGCTGGTGCGAAGGAAAAACGTCGATGATTCGATTGATCGATTCCGCCGCCGAGTTGGTGTGTAGGGTGGCGAAAGCCAAGTGTCCGGTCTCCGCAATGGTCAGAGCAGCCTGGATCGTTTCCTGATCGCGCATCTCACCGATCAGAACGACGTCCGGATCCTGGCGAAGCGCGTACTTCAATGCGGTGGCGAATGATTTCGTATCCGTCCCAATCTCACGTTGGTTGATGATGCACTTTTGGTGCCGGTGCACGAACTCTATCGGATCTTCTACCGTAATGATGTGGCCGCGCCGCTCACGGTTGATGCGGTCGATCATGGCGGCGAGAGTCGTCGATTTACCCGAACCAGTAGGCCCGGTGACCAGCACCAGCCCCCGAGGTCTCTTCGACAGCTCGGCCAGCACCGGCGATAGTCCCAGATCCTCGAATGTCCTGATCTGAATGGGAATCTGCCGAATCACGATGGCGGTGCAGCCACGTTGCTTGAAGCAATTGCCTCGAAACCGGGACAGATCCTGAATGCCGAATGAAAAATCCAGCTCGTCATCGTTCTCGAACCGCTTCTTCTGGTCTTCGGTCAGCACCGAATACGCTACCTGAAGCGTCTCCTTCGCCGTGAGCGGCTTCACCCATTCATTCGAGCTGACGATGTCACCGTCCACCCGAAGTTTGGGGTTTTCGCCCGCCGTAATGTGCAGATCCGACGCACCACGCTGGATCATCTCCTCTAGCAAGACGCGGAGGTTGAGCCTCTTTTCTTGTTGCGCCGGCGCCGCTGCTTCAGTCATTCAGTTATCCCGCCGTTTCTTTGACGATTTCCTCGAGCGTGGTGATCCCTTTGCGAAGCTTCATTATACCATCCATACGGAGGGTGAGCATGCCCTCCTCGATCGCCTTCTCCTTCAGCTCGTCGGCAGACCCGCCCTGCAAAATCATGCGCCGCAGAGCCGGCGTGAGCGCCATGACTTCGTACAGACCGGCGCGGCCCCGATACCCGGTGTCACCGCAACTCGAGCATCCCGTGCCCTTGTAGAACGTAATCTCCGCCAGCTCGCCATCCGTCATCCCAAGAGCGGCCAACTCATCGGACGTATACTCATGCTCCGCCTTGCAATCCTTGCAGATGCGCCGAATCAGCCGCTGGGCCACGATCAGGTTCACGGCACTAGCGACGTTGAACGGCTCGATGCCCATGTCGAGCATCCGGGTGATCGTCGATGGCGCGTCGTTGGTGTGCAACGTGGAAAGCACCAAGTGTCCAGTCAACGCCGCCTTGATCGCGATACTACCGGTCTCGAGGTCACGGATCTCCCCAACCATGATGATATTGGGATCCTGACGCAGGAACGCCCTCAGCGCCGCCGCAAACGTCATGCCAATCTCGTTCCGCACCAAGACCTGATTGATCCCGTGGATGTTGTACTCCACCGGATCCTCTGCGGTCATGATGTTGACATCAATGGTGTTCACCTGCGACAGAGCGGAATACAGAGTCGTGGTTTTCCCCGAACCAGTGGGCCCCGTAACCAGCACCATCCCGTACGGATTCGAGATGGCGGTCATGAGATCCTTCTCGGCCTTGGGCTCGAACCCGAACGTCTTCAGGTCCAACGTCAGGTTGCCCTTGTCCAAAATCCGCATCACGATCTTCTCACCAAAGATCACCGGCAACGTCGAGACCCGGAAATCGATCACTCGCTTACCCACTTTGATCTTGATCCGGCCGTCCTGCGGCACCCGGCGCTCGGCGATGTTGAGGTTGGACATGATCTTGACACGGCTGGTGAGAGCCGCCTTCAACTTGAGCGGCGGCTTCATCACCTCCAGGAGCGCCCCGTCGATACGGTATCGCACACGCAACTCCGTCTCGAACGGCTCGATGTGGATGTCACTCGCCCCACGCCGCACAGCGTCGGTAAGAAGACCGTTGATGAGCTTCACCACCGGCGCATCATCCGCAATCGCGTAGTCTGCTTCTTCCTCTTCCTCCTCCTCCACGATCTCGAGATCCTCGTCTTCCATACCCTCGAGAAGACTCGCCAGCTGCGCGTCGGTCTGCTCGTAGTATTTCTCTATCGCGGTCCGCAGTGTGTACTCACCCGCTATCACCGGTACGATGTCGCACCGGGTGATGAACTTGAGATCGTCGACGATCTGCATGTTGCCCGGCTCCGCCATGGCGACGGTCAGGCTGCGGCCGTCCCGCTTCAGCGGCAAGACCGTATGCTTCAGAGCCACATCGGATGGAACAAGCTTGATGATCTTTTCGTCTACTTCAAACCGCGACAGGTCGACTGCCGGCACGTGATACTGGCGGGCCAGCATCTTGGTGATCTCGATCTCCAGAACAAAGCCCAGCTTCACCAAGACGTAACCCAACCGGGCACCCGAACTGCGTTGCTCGATCAGCGCCTGCTCGAGCTGCTCCTGCGAGATCAGGCCTTCACCGACCAGCAAGTCCCCTATCCGCAAACCGCTGACAGCGGATGTCACCATGTTGGTTCGGAGGCAGGAAAATGAGGAGTAGGAAGCACCTTAAATCCTTATGTAACAACGTAGTAAAGTACGTGACCCACCTACGCTGTCAAGCTGATCAGCGTACGGTGACAAGGCTGCGCAGCCGCTCGATCGTGGCCGGACCAATGCCTCGCACGCGACTCAAATCCTCGATGGTACGGTAGCGGCCGTTGCGGCGCCGATCTTCCACGATCGCCAAAGCCTTCACCGGACCGATCCCGGGAAGTTGCTCCAGATCCGCAGCCGTCGCTGTGTTCAAGCTCACCTTTGGCACCGTTTTTCTTGGCGAATCTGCATATCTGACAACTCCGGAGAACGTGCTGAAGGGCCGGATCGCCTCCACCACGGATGGACCCACTCCAGGTACGCGGGCGACCTCCTCCAGCGATCCGAACGGCCCCCGGACCTCCCGATCCGCTACGATCCGCGCCGACAGGCCGGGTCCGATACGCGGGAGCCGGGACAGCTCCACGGCATTCGCCCGGTCGAGATCTACTCGCTCGCCGGGACGCAGCGGCTGGGCAAGCCGCACCGCGGCTGCCGCGACCGAGTCCAGGACCGGGCGTCCGCCTACACCGCCGCGGTACCCGATTTCTCCGGGACTCTCCCCCCCCAGTCCGAGGAATCGGAGAAACGCACCGGCTAGGGCCAGCGCGAGGAGCAGGAAGGCTGCCCTTGTGTCATCCCTGGTGGCCATGCGTTCAAGGTCGCCTAGAGAACCCGCTTCGGATGATCAAAACGTTGAAGAGCTGTATCGCTCTATTGCGACCGCTCAGCGGACGAGGGCGAGGGCAACGCTGCCCACTATCGCGAGGCTGCGAGCGCTGATCTTGTCGAGGGTGTCGTCGGTGGTGTGATGATGGGGGTAGGTGAAATCGATGACGTCGATCGCGCGGATTCCGGCCTCTTGGAGCGGGATGTGATCGTCCGTCACCCAGCTTCCGACATCCTGGCGGAAGATGCTGCCCCAGCCAATGTCTCGCGCCTTCTGCCACATGCGATCGACCACTTCGGGCGCTCCGTCAACGGAATAGCCTTCCTTGGGAATCTGTAAATCGGCGTCACCGACCATGTCGAACAGCACGGCATAGAGGGGTTGATAGCCCTCGGGGAGATTGGCCGAGAAATACTTCGACCCCAGCAACACATCGGTTCTCGCCGTCCAGTCACCGTAATCTTCACCGTCTACGAACAACAGATCGACGCCGAAGGCCGGCGGCTCTTTCTCGAGCTCGTCCGCTATTCCCAGCAAGATGGCGACACCAGACCCGCCGTCGTTGGCGCCCGGTGTAGGCAGCCTTCGCCGGCCCAGATTGGTGTCCTTATCGGCGACGGGCCGGGTGTCCCAGTGGGCCAGGAACAGAATCCGTTCAGCAAGGTCCGGGCGAAAGCGGGCGATGAAGTTTCTGAGGTGGAGGGTGTCTCCGGCGGCCGTCACGTGAGTAAATTGTTGCACCTCGGTGGAATCGGCTCGCGACTGCAGATGGGCGAGTATCCAGTCGCCGGTGCGTCTATGCGCTTCCGTATTTGGAATCCGGTTCCCGAAGTTCATTTGTGCCTCGACGTACGACAGCGCCACGGCGCCATCGAACTGCAGCGCGGCCTCACCACCGCTGCTACACGCCAGGAGCAACCCAACCGTCATCGTAGCAGAGAGATTCTTCATCATCGCACCTGACTCGCCAAAAAGTTTATGTTCAAGAATACCGTGAAAACTATTTGTGAGAATTTGCTCGACGTGTGCCGTTCTTCGGTCAGCACGTAGGTGAAGCTTGCGCCGCCTCGCATGCTGGGTGGAAAGGCGGTGTCCAGCCGGAAATCCAACTGGCGCCGGCTGCTCTCAGATACGGAAGCGCACTCTGCACTGCCGCTCCGCTGCAAGCACACGCTGTCGTCCGTGGCACTCGCCGTGACCGACGTGCGAATTTCACTAGGGAGCCGAACCAACCAACTAGGCGCTTTGACTGAGAAATTGAGACTCGCTCCCAAGCGTTGCACATCATTCACGGTGCGGCTACCCGATGTGAGCATGTCGCTCTGAAAACGTGTATACTCGACTCTGCTCACCACGCCTGCCGCCCACGTCAACGTAACCGTCGGTGCGAAGTTCGTGGATACGGTTTCCGTGAACACTCCCGTGGCGCTGCTCCCGCCGTCCTCGGTTCCCTGTCCCAGTAAACCGAGTGCGCCCGGCTGGAAGCTGGAAGCCACAGTACGGCGATACCGCGCCCGGGCCGTCACACTAGACAACAGGCTTCGCATACCCCTCGGTGGCGTGAACACCCACGACACCGTACCGGACGGCCACTGGCGAAAGTTCTGTTCGATTAGTGTCTGTTGGTCGCCTCGTCGCGCCCACGTGTTCGCCTTCGTCCGGCGAAAGTCAAATCGCAGGTCGAATCCCAAGGGGAGCCTGGATCCCCCGGCAAGCGTCCACTGCTTTGACTCGACGGCCGATGTTGCAAGCACGCCCTCTTGCTCCCGAAATTCATCCGCTCCCCCGAGGGCGAGTTGATACCGCAATGTGGGCTCGAACGGTATGCGGTCGAAGGTAGACCCTCTGGTGGTGCGGAACGAAACGTCGGCTGGAACAATCCCCCTGAAAACGCGTGCTACAGTACTCGATGCTCCAGCAACGACTTCAACCAGCCTGCGTAAGTCCAACGTCGCACCCATGACCCGATCTCTCGAGTTGGACAGGGCTTCCGGAATGCGAAAGGTCGTGCCCGAATCACTTACCACCTGAACGGCAACACGCCCGTTGGGGTCGCGATGGAATACATAGTTGCTGGAGAAACTGAACCTCGGTCGCAACCAGCTATTGATGACTGGAGTAGTCGTTAGGCGAGTTGACAGCGTGCGATCTCGCTCAAAGCCGACATCCCTGCCGGCGAAAGTGCCGCGATGGTCGCTCACTAACCTTCCGATCTGTGTCGAATCACCATAGTCCTGCAAATCCCGAGTCGTAACGTAGTCCACACGCAACCCCAACGAAGAAAACGGACGCAAGTCTGCACCTATCGTGTTACGCCAGGTATGAACCACGCTTCGCAGAGGCGCCCGCGACTGATCGTCCGGCAGCGTCACCGGTATGCGGAAGGTGCGTCGCTCGGTCAGGTTGTTGGTGAGTTCGGACCTCACGCGTATTTGATAAGGATTCCATCGCACTCTAGACGTTCGCAGCCCCTTGCCGAATTCACTATCTCTCACCCATCTGGGCAACCGCTCCACGAGCCGAACCAAGAAGCCGGGCACCGCCGAGACTGTCTCGGGCGCCGGGCGGTTGTCATACTCAGCCCTGACTTGGCGATTCTTCGTCACTGCCGTGCTCAGCTCCGAGGCGTTTCGCGCATTCAGGCGCGTCGCCGCCAGCGACAGCGGGTCCAACAACAATCGCTCGGCGAAGCTGTTGCCACGTCGCGTTCGGCGTAGGGCTACTTGATACGAAGTGACCGAATTTCCGGGGGTTCGAAGATTCGTAAGCGATTGCGCCCGCACGTCACTGTTTCGAACGAAGAACGGCTCTGTGGCAAGACGCTGATATCGGACGGAGAAGGGAATGCTCATCCCCCACGACTCGGGAAGCAATTTGTCGATACGCACGGTCGAGCCGAAGCGTGTTCGGGCATCTGCACGATAGTCAGGCGCCTGATCGATCGTGCGGAAGCGATCGTCGGTACTGACGAATGAAAAATCGATTTCGGCAAAGTCGGCGGCGGTCAAGCGAGCCTCGACCGCGCCAGCCACACCCACGTCGGCCACCACATCGCTCAGGCGGATGTCGTCCACCCACAACTCCGCTTGGGGAATGAAAATGGATTGGCCTACGCGCAAGATACCGACCGCAATTTCCGAAACGCGCGCCAGATTGGGCGGTAGAACACCGGGATCCTTAACCTGAATCAGGTACGGCCCATCGCACCTCACGAACGCCTCCGGGTCGCCACCGCCACAATCGACAGACCCAGACGGATTCTCACCGGCTAGCCACGCGTTCTCCACCTCCTCCCGTAGTGTGAGCCAGCGATCCAGATCCACGACCACCTCGGGTTCCCAATCGACCGTGCGAGCCGGCGTCGTGTAGAGATAGAAATTGTCTTCGTCACTGCCGACCTTGATGAAGAAGTTGAGATCGCCGGCCTCCCAACCGGATCCCCGCCCCCTGGCCCACACACGCAGCCTCCTGTATTGGAGAAAGTTCTTGTCCGCCGCGCCTGCAAACCGCAAGAACGCCTCGGCCCGCTCTCCCACGCGCAGGTCGCGCGCGATGAGGCGCAACGACCGCTCATTGATCTGCTGCGAGCCAAACTCGAAAGCGGCACCCCGGCGTTCGGAGACATCGATCACGCCCGGCGGCGAAGTGTACCCCAGATCTTCATCCGCCGTCGAGACGACAGACGCGATAACTTCGCCGTGCGACTCTCCTTGCAGGCCGCCAAGACCCAGGATAGGCGTCGCCGCCCGCTTCAGCCACGGCGCCCCCACCAGGGTCAATCGGGCCAATGCCACCGCCACTTCCCTCTCGTCACCCGGACGAGCGGGCGCCACCATTGTAATCCGAAGCGTGCGGATCCGTCTCAAGTCGGGAGAGCCGATCTGCACCGTGTCCCGCCGGAAGGGAATGCGATAGAGCTTCCACTGTCGGGCAATACCGTCGACCTGTGATGGCTGGAGCACGCTACCGTCCCGAACCACGAAGCGAGGGTCACCGAGTTGCACCACGTACCGCGTGACGTCCTCCTGGGTGACCCCGATGCTGCGATCCAACCGATTATCGCCGTTGAGGTCCTCTGAATCCACGAATCCGTTGTTGCGTGTGCACCGAGCGCTGAGATCACCACGGGGAAAAGCGGGGATCGTCACGCCGGTGAACACGCGCTCGCACATGGGGAAATCAGTCAACACCTGCCCAGTGTTGATGTTGTGGATGGACGGAAGCAGGTCTCCGTGAATTCCAACATCATTCACTGAGGCGTTGAACAAGTTGGTGAACGGATCCTTCTCCGAATCCAGCACCGCGGCGCCGATCTGCTGAAAGCCCGAGAATATCGTGTCGTTGCCAACGACCCTGAACGAATCGGGCCCAAACGCTACCGCATCCTCCAGCACGGTGCCGAAATCGAACACGAGGTTGACTTCTTGAGCCCTGCCGAGCCCCGTTTCCTCCAAGGCCCAGAACTCGAGAAACTCAATACGGGACAGGTCAACGCCAAGACCCGAACGGTCGAGCGGCTGCGTGATGCTGCGCCACCGCGGGCCCGGCGTGGACGGGCGGATCCAGCGCGCACGGCCGGTCAGAGGATCGGGACCTCCTCCCACCGTATCCGGCTTGAGCGTCAGCCAAAGAAGCGTCTCCTTCGGCCGCGACGCGCCCGTCAGCACTATGCTGGAGTCGATCTCCTGGGGGCCGACTTCAAACACCTCACCGTCGCTTTTCTCGATGGCGTTTTGCCACACGAACGTCACGGCGTCGTTGGTATCGAATTCGCCGAGTGTGGAGAGGTGTGTCGCCGGAACCCCCCTTCCGGACGCCGGACGGCTACCAAGCTGAAACTTCTGCTCGCCGAGACTTATGACAGTCGACGACTGAGTCTCGAACTCCTCCAGGTACGCCTGCCTGGTAAGATTCGGGTTGGGGCGGGACACGGCTACCTCCCCGCTGATCTCGAGCGTAGAGGGCACGTTTGTGCTCAACAGAGGAAGGGCGTCGAGGGCGCGCGTGAGTCCATCGGCGCGAAACCGCAGCTCCGTGCTGAGGCCGCCGAGGAACATGGCTTGCGGCTCGAAGCCCAAGGTAGGACGCGTGAAGATCGTTCGCTCTTGCTGGAACAGCGTCGTTGCGTCGATGCGCCCCAGCGAGCCGAGATTGTAGGTACCCTGAAACCCGAACACGCTGCTCGGAGCGACATCAAACAACTGATTCTGTTCAAAGCGCACTTGCACGCGTGTTGGACCGGTGAATAGAGAATCGGGATTGAGAAACGTCACCGCACCCAGGTCATAGGAGATTTCGTAATCCCGCCCGCGGACGAGGTCGCGATTCCCGATACGGATTTGCTCGCTGCCGATCCGGATCTGCAGCGCGCCGAGGTTCAGGCGCGATCGATCGCCGGAGCCCGCGGCCTGATAATCCCAAATGAAGCGAAACCGCGGAGCAGGCCCCTCGGTGTTGCGCAGGAACGTGGGTGTGCGGTAAATCGAGTCGTTGCGCTCGCCCTCCAGCAGGCGTGAGCTGTCGGCCAAAGGCTGTAGGTGCGGAAACACGACGAAGAGATCACGCAGGGGTGAGCCACCACCGGGGTCCCGCTCGCGGGGGAAAACGCGATTGAACTCGTCGAGTTGGCTCGGATCGGTGGACGTGGCCAGGCCGAGCCGTGCCAGATATGTTCCCACTCCATCCAAGGGACGTTCTGAATCGTTCACTACGAGCGATAAATCGATCGTCGTTCGACTGATGCCGCCACCGATCCGATAGAAGTTCCTCATCTCATGGAGGAAGGTGGGAACCTCCGGACCGCGCCGCGGCTCGTGAATCAGAAACAAAGTGTCGCTCGGGCCCGTCACCGACGGAAAAGTGCCCACGGTGTCTCCGGCAGCTGTCACATAAGAAACAGCCAGGAACTCGTCTAGCCCCACCCGATTCTGCAACCCGAACCACAGGCCTGACGGGTCGAGGTAGTAATCCCGACCCTCGATCAAGAGATCCCAAAAGAAGGGACCGACACGCTGCGGACTGTCGTCACGCCGGGCCACGGCTTCGATGCCCCGCAGGCTGGGGTTGATGCCGACCTGCCCGCTTTGCGCGCGGAGACGATAGACTCGGACTTGGACGAGCCGGAGCGCGACCGGCAGCGCTTCGGGCACGATGTTCAACACATCTACGTTGGGGTACGCCGGCAGGAACAGCGGGTTCACGATGAAGAAAAACCGGCTGTCCTCGAACTCCACGTCACGCGACTCCCGTTCGATCACCTGCGTCGCCTCGTCGCCCACCGTGAATACTCGGACTCTCACAGACGACCCCTTCTGCTGCGCCAAGATGGACCGGAACTCCATTGGTCCCAGTTGAGCTTCGGCCTGGATCCCAAACGAATTGGCGGGGATCGCCGATGTGATGAATCGCGATGAGGGTAGCCGAAAGTCGAGGTTCCCTACCTCCACCCGGCGCAGGATGTCATCTTCGAGACCCTGGTACCACACGTTGATCCGGTTGTTTGCGCTGAACTCGCGTTGGCTGTCGAAGTCCACGTTGACGTGGAGGCGGTCGCCGATCACCCCGCCCACGCGAAGCGAAAATTCCTGGTCCAGCAGCGGCGTCGGGAAGCCTCCCTGACAACCAGACGCGGGATTGGAGGCGTCGAGGGCCGTACAGTTGAGATTGCGGAGGCGGTCCACTCGGCTTTCGAGCCGCGCGTTCAGCTCGATGCTCAGATCCGCATAGCGTGCCAGGGCCTCGAGGGAGGTGGGTGGGGGCACCACATCGGACGGATCGACCGGCGGGACGGGCCGCTGCCCCCCTCCACCGGTGGTGTCTTCCGGCAAGGGGGCCAAAGTGCTCAACAGGCGTAGCTTGAAGCGGAGAGCGCGGTTGCGCGAGATGAGGCGCCGCGTTTCCTCGGCCCAAAGCTGGGCCACCAACCGGGGCGTGGAACGGCGATCCCACAGCCCCCCCAGCCGTAGCGCCGGAGGCGGTCGTACTTGTAATGTGTCAGTGACCAGGTAGAAGCGAACGCCGGTACCGCCAATCTGGGCGCCGGCACCGGCGGGCAAGAACAGGCTCAGGCCCAGCACCACCACCGGCCACGACACTTTCGCCGTGGACGGGGTGTAAGCCATACTATGCAGGGAAGCGAGACTCCTCACCGGAGCCCCAATTCATTCACATATAGAGAGTTACGCGATTTCACCAAGTGACGATACTCAGCAAATACCTCCTCAAGCAGCACCTGGTTCCGTTCGTGTTCGCCATGTCGGCGTGCACGAGCATCATGATCCTGAACCAGATTGCGAAACGGCTTCCCGATCTCGTGGGCAAGGGCTTGCCCTGGTCTGTGATAGTGGAGGTATTCGCCCTTTCGGTCCCGTTTGTGGTCGCGATGACCATGCCGATGGCCGTTCTCGTCGCCGTCTTGTACGTGGTGAGCCGACTGGCGGCGGAAAACGAACTCACTGCGTTGCACGCCGGCGGAGTTTCCATAGGGCAGCTGATGCGTCCTCTGCTGGTCGCCGGGGTCTTCATGACAGTAGTGGCGTTTCTTTTCAGCGACCAGGTGCTGCCCCGATCCAACCACCGCCTCAAGACCCTGTTGACCGATATCGCCCGAACCAAGCCGACTTTCTCGCTCGAGGAGCAGGTCATCAATGAAGTGCAGCGTGATAGATTCTTCCTCCGAGCCAGCCGCATCAACCGAGCGACTTATCAGCTCCGCGATGTTACGATCTACGACCTCACGAATCAAACCAGGAAGCGGACCATCTATGCAGACAGCGGCACGATGGGGTTCGGCGCCGATCAGCGGGATCTCTACCTTACGCTGTTCGACGGCACCATGCACGAGTCGAACCGCCAGGATCCGCGGCAATTCCAGGTGATGGATTTCCGCCGCCAGATCATCCGCGTCAAGGGTATCGGCGGCAACTTCTCACGCAGCGAGGCCGATCGGTTCAAGGGTGATCGGGAAATGAGCGTGTGCGAGATGGACTCGGTGATCGTCGTGGCACGTCGAGAGGGGAGCTTTGCGGAGCGGCGCGCCGCCGGTATTGAGCTGAACGGTTTACGCGGCTTGGTCGGCCTGGCACCCATCCCGATCGACTCGAGCGAACTCGAATCCAGACCGACCGTTTATTGCCGCGCGTTAGAAGACATCGCAGCATGGCTTGCCCCGAAGGCGGCGGAAGCACAGGAGCAGGGCCCCGACTCCACCACGGAGGCGTCCGTCGAGGACGAGCACACCGGCGAACCGGGCCGCATAGTGTACACCAGCGGAGTCCGTCCACCGAACATTCGATCCGCACACTCGCTCCGCGATCGCGCACGCAGCGCGAGAATCCGTGCGGCGAATTATCTGGTCGAAGTACACAAGAAGTACGCTATGGCTGCAGCGTCGTTCATATTTGTAATCGTCGCCGTGCCGGTGGCGGTTCGGTTCCCACGAGCGGGTGTGGGCCTCGTTATCGGTGTGAGCCTCGGTGTCTTCACCGTTTATTATATCGGCCTCATTGCGGGTGAGTCTTTCGCCAACCAGCTCGTCGTGCCTGCTCCATTGGCGATGTGGACGCCGAATATCGTGTTCGGGCTGTTGGGCCTCGCCGGGCTGCACCACATTCGCCGGAGAGCCACCACGGCTCGCGGCGTCGGTACTCTCCTAGCCGCTATGCGCGCCAAACTCCCGACCCGCCGGCGGGACGACCCGTGAAATTCGGGTTGCTCGATCGTTACCTGCTGTGGGAGTGGACCAAGATCTTCGTGGCCACTGCTGCCGGCTTCCCCTTGTTCGTGATCATCATTGATGTCACCGAGAAGATGAATGACTACCTGCTGCAAGGGATTGCTCCGGCAGAGTTGGCGCTGAGTTATGTCTTCAGCTTCCCCGCAAACCTCAGCCTCGTTCTTCCCGCGGCAGTGCTCTTCGCCACCGTCTTCACCATCAGTGCATTCAGCCGCCATTCGGAATTGAGCGCGGCCAAAGCGTCGGGACAAAGCTTCTACCGCCTCGTCGTCCCTATTCTGATGGCGTCTCTCATCGCCACCGGATTGGCACTAGGCGTCGGCGAGATCTCTCCGGCAGCTACTCGAAAGCAAATGGAGCTGCTCGGCGAGCGCGAACAGCAATCCGGTTCTCGGCGGTTCAACTTCGTGTACCGGGCCGAAGAGGGTTGGGTCTATGTGATCTCTTCTATCGACGAGTCGCAGCGGCTGGTGCGCGACATTCAAATGGAGCGCGAGGGCACCGGGGAGGAATACCCAACTCTGATCGTCCAGAGTCGCCGCGGAACCTACTCCGATTCCCTCGCGCGTTGGACTTTGCGCGGCGGGCGCTTTCGCATCCTCACCGGCGGCCATACAGCGTTGACGTTCGAGTTCGACTCGATGCGCGTGCGAGATTTTTCAGAAGAGCCCGCAGCGCTCCTCGCCGAGCCGGCACGGCCCGAAGAGATGGACTACGTGGAGCTGGGCCGGTATATCGATGCGCTGGAACGCTCGGGCGGAGATGGCAGGAAGCTTCGAGTGGGACAGGAACTCAAGATCGCCATTCCCTTCACATGCTTGATCATCGCCCTCTTCAGCGCGCCACTCGCCGTTACCGCCCCACGAGTGAGTGGCGCGTTCGGCATCGGCGTCGGCCTCGGCACCACGATCGTGTTCCTCCTGTTGGTGCAGCTCTCCCAGGGAATCGGTACCGGCGGGTTGCTGCCACCGGTGTGGGCTGCATGGATGCCCAATATCTTGTTCTCTTTCGCCGGGCTCTGGCTGATGATCAAGGTGAGGACCTGAGGAGACTGATTTCGAAGCTGATTGAAACGATATCGGGAGCATACGTAAGAGCGCCGATCGAAATCCGCCGCGCACCGGCCTCGGCATACCGGCGTGCGGTGTCGGGCATGATGCCGCCCGAAGCCTCTATGGTGACCTCAGGTCCGCAGCGTCGCGACCACGCGGCAATCGTTTCCGGCGTTTGATTGTCCGCCAGAATCCAGTCAACACCAGCGTCCAGTACTGCATCGAGCTGTTGCTCGTCTTCCACCTCAACACACACCCTCACCCCTTCCGCCACACCGCGTAACAACTCGGCCAGACCTCGGCCTTCACGATTCCCCAACAGTTCCCAATGGTTGTCCTTCCAGAGAACCGCATCTGCCAGCGATGCCCGGTGATTCTCACCACCACCGACACGCACCGCGTATTTCTCCAGTTCCCTGAGTCCCGGCGTCGTCTTGCGCGTGTCCGTGATGACCGCGCCGGTTCCTGCCACCGCTTCCACTGCACGACGCGTCACGCTGGCGATCCCGCTGAGTCGCTGGAGGTAGTTCAAGGCGACACGTTCGCCCGAAAGCAGTGCGCCACCAGGCCCGCGAACCACCGCCACACTGTCTCCTGCCGCGACCCTGCCGCCTTCGGCAACCACCGGCTCGACGGATGTTGACGCCTCCAGCTCCCGAAACACGGCAGCCACCAACGGAAGGCCCGCCACCACGAAGCTGCCTTCCGCACGGAGTCGCCCTGCCGCAGGCCGTGCGGCACGCTCACCCAGCAAGGCCGTAGTGACGTCCTGACCGGCACAGTCCTCTTCCAGTGCCCGCTGAGCGTACTCCCCCCAGTTCGGCTCTCTGATCGCCATCGCTCCACTCATTTTCCGTCTCCACAAGATACGATTCGGAGCGTCCGGCCGCCGGTTCAATTGGTCTCAGATGAAACCAAATCCTTAGTCCCGGCCGCGCCGGTTGCCTGCCGAGTGCAGGTTGACGATCCTTGGCGCCATGCAAATCATACGATTCCTCGCATTCGTGGCGAGTGGGGCCTCCTACCTGCTCATCGTTCTCGGTGGATGGGTTAGGATCTCCGGTTCAGGACTCGGCTGTGGTGACGACTGGCCGCTGTGTAACGGTCGGATCATCCCTCAGCTTTCCGATATGGCCACGCTCATCGAGTGGGCGCATCGCCTGGTGGCCCTCGGCGTCAGTGCCTTGGTTGTAGGCCTTGCTGTTGTGGCGTACACGCAGAGACAAACCCCTGGCGTGAGCGGCCGGGGCGGCCCGCTTCGCCCCGCGACACTCGCCGCGGCGCTGCTGGTGATTCAGGTACTCCTCGGGGCAATCACCGTGTGGCTGGAATTGCCTTCATCCGTGGTCATCCTGCACTTGGGCACGGCGATGGCCATGCTGGCCGCGCTGATCGTCGTCGGGCTGCGGGCCGGAGAGCGCCAAGCCCAAAATCAGTGGACCGGCGACCCGGCCACGTGGCGCAGTGCCGCCGTGGCCCTCGGCCTCGGGGGCCTCGTCGTGCTCTTGGGAGCCTTGACCGCCAACCTGGGGGCCGCTGGTGCGTGCCTCGGTTTTCCCCTCTGCAGCGGTGAGATATTCCCCAGTGAATCGAATGGCGGGCTGGCCCACATCCACTGGTTCCATAGGCTCGTGGCCTACGGGCTCACGCTCCACCTGATTGGCATCGCCGCTCGGGTCACTCGCCGAAAGACCCCGCCGCCGGTAAAAAGAGCAGCGCTCGCCGCGCTCGCCATCACGCTGATCCAGGTGGCAGTGGCTGCCGGCATGATGTGGAGTGTCTTGCAGCCACATTGGCGGGTAACGCACGTGGCCGCGGGAACCGCGGTGTGGACCGCCCTGGTGGCGTTCGCGTGGTTTACCTGGCCTAGGAAGACCGCTGCGTAATCAGGTCCTGCTGACGCTCCACCGGCGTCGGTTCGGGACCAGTTTCGTGCAGGTAGACGTTGATCTCGGTCCTGATGCCGAAACGGCCCGGCAAGTAGATGCCCGGCTCGATGGAAAAACCGGTGCCGGGCAGAAGCTGCCGCACATCGTTGGTTTCGAAGTTGTCCAGGTTCGGTCCCGATCCATGCAGCTCGATATCGATGGAGTGGCCCGTACGATGCACAAAGGCATCGCCGTACCCGTGCTTCGTGATGTGGCCCCTCGCCACGTCGTCCAGATCGGCCCCCGTCACCGGACGGCCCTCGGCGAAGGCCCGCTCCAAGTGCTGCAAAACCGCGTCGCGAGCATCGCGAGCGGTGGTCCAGGCACGCACAACGTCGTCCGGTGGCGTAGTACCAGCGAAACCCATCCACGTCTGATCCGCGAAGACCGTGTGGAGGGTCTTACCACCCCATAGATCGATGAGAACCACTTCGCCTTCCTTGAGTTCGGAGTCGGATCCGTCGCAAGGCTCATAGTGGGGATTCGCCGCGTTCGAACCGAAGGCCACGATTGGCGGATGGTCTGTGGTCAATCCGGCGTTCTCCATCGCCTGTAACACTTCTCGCTGCACTCCCGCTTCGCGGGCCTCCCCAACCCGTCCCACCACATCCTGAATCGTGCGCCGCGCGATGTCCGCCAGCGTCTCGGCCGCCGCCCGGTGCCCTTCCAGCTCTGCCGTGGACCACCGCGCCGCAAACAGCGACACCATGGCGGCCGAGGAAACCACCGTCCCGCCCAATCGCTCCACCAGCGACACAACACCCGCCGGCACCCGGTCCAAGGAGGGGACGGCATCGTCCGGGGAGGTTTCCATCGCCAATTTCTTTCCGTTCACAACTTCCCCGAGGAGTTGGTGAAGTTCCTGCCATGCGGCGTACGGCCGCACTTCACCCGGGAATCCCTCGATACCCTGCAGCTCTATGCGGTGCGCCAGCGCCACCGGCGTTCCAACCTTCGGGAGCCAGACAAACAGCCGCCTGGTTGCCATCCCTGCATATCCAATGACCCTTTTCGCGATCGGGTTGATGCCGTGAAAATCGAACAGCAGCCATCCATCTACGTCGTTGGCGGCGAGGGCAGGGCCAACGGCATCCAGATCAATCCCTGAAAACAGCGACATTTCAAGCCTCTCGTTCTTGTGTCGTGCTCCACCTGCAGCTCCCGTCTCCCCGGGCTCGGCACGCAGTCCGAAAGTAAGCGCCGTCAAAGGCGGTGAAGGCACGCAGCAACTCGGCCAATCCCGATCCATAGAGCCCGCACGGCCCACCCCCGGGGATGGCTTGCGCGCCACACCAGCCGACGGCGCCGGCGTTGGATCCA
>JADFIT010000067.1 GCA_022566515.1 Gemmatimonadota bacterium | reverse complement strand
TACTCCCGCCGCTCGTGGCCGTCGTGCTGGCCCTCGTGTTCCGCGAAGTGGTGACCAGCTTGGTGGCGGGCATCTGGCTCGGTTGCCTGTTTCTGACCGGGTACAATCCGATAAGTGCAGTACTCATGACAGGAAACCGATTCGCCCGCGGTGCACTGTCTGATTTCGACAACGTTGCGATCGTTCTCTTTTCGCTGCTGCTGGGTGGCATGGTGGGGGTCATTACTCGCATGGGCGGCACGCGCGCTATTGTAGAGGCCGTGGCGCCCCTGGCAACCAACAGGGCTCGCGGGCAACTAGCAACGTGGCTGGCGGGGTTGGTGGTGTTCTTCGACGACTATTCCAACGCGCTGATCGTGGGGAATACGATGCGTCCCCTCACCGACAAGCTCAAGATCTCTCGCGAAAAACTCGCCTACATAGTCGACTCCACTGCTGCTCCAGTCGCCGCGATGTTCTTCGTATCGACATGGATCGGGTACGAGGTCGGACTGATCGAGGACGGTCTCGAGTTGGCTGCCATGCAGAGTGCCGCAAACCCCGCCCTCGCCGCGGAGTTGGCGTCGGCCTCAGGTTTCGGAATCTTTCTCCAGACAATACCGTACTTGTTTTATCCGATTCTCGCGTTGTTTGCGGTGTTCGTGTTTGCGGTGACAGGACGCGACTTCGGCCCGATGTTGAAAGCCGAACGCCGTGCCGCTTCCGGCGGAGGGTTGGCGCGCCCCGGCGCTCAACTCGCAGCCGATATGGCCTCGGAATTGCAAGAAGCCGAGAGGGTACCCGCTGGGCGGTGGTGGAACGGGGCAATGCCGGTGGGGGTCCTGGTGGTGACGGTGTTGGTGGGTCTGGTGGTGACCGGCCTGGAGCAGCTCGGCCCCGACGAAGCACGGACCCTGCGCAACATCTTCGGCAACTCCGATCCGTTCAGCCCGTTGATGTGGGGGGCGTTGCTGGCTTGCATAGTGGCCATCGCGTTGGCGACGGGCCAGAAAATCCTCACCTTGCGCGAGGCCATGGACGCCTGGGTGAGTGGGTTGCGAGCAATGCTTCTCGCAATCGTGATTCTGATCTGCGCATGGTCGCTCGGAGCGGTTGCCCAGTCGCTGGGAACTGGGCCCTATCTCGCACAGGCACTTTCCGGAAACCTCACCGCGCCTTTGCTGCCAGTCGTCACGTTCTTGCTTGCTGCGGCCATGGCGTTCGCAACGGGCACGTCGTGGGCCACCATGGCGATCATGCTCCCTCTGGTAGTACCTCTTTCCGTGACGCTCGCGGGCGGCAGCTTGTTCGGCAGCCCGGCAAGCCAGGCGGTCGTGTTGGGATCGATCGGGTCCGTCCTGGCGGGTGCTATCTGGGGGGATCACTGTTCGCCCATATCCGACACCACGGTGCTGAGTTCAACTGCGTCCAGTTGCGACCACGTCGATCACGTGCGCACGCAACTGCCGTACGCGATCATGGTCGGCATCGTAGCCATCCTGTTCGGCAGTATTCCGTCGGCGTTGGGCGTGCCGGCTTGGCTCTGTCTGATTGTCGGAGCAGGGGTGGTTTGGGCCGTGATTCGGTTCTATGGTGTCCGGGTCGAGGGGTAAATGGAATATCGAATATCCAATATCCAATACTCAATACTCAATATTCGATATTCGATATTCAATATTCAATATTCGATACCCGCTATTTCAATCCAAACTTTTTGGCTGCCATGCGAAGCGCCCCGAAGGCCGGATCTACCTCGACGTCGGTAACGCACACGTTGGGCACCCGGGTTGCCAGTTCGGCAAGCAGCCGCTGACGCACCGGAGTGTCGGAACCGATCAACCCGCCCCACAGGGCCACGAGTACCTCGGCGTCGCTGGGAAATCGAGGCAGCAACGCAATCACGTGATCCGCAAGTGCCCGGGCGGCCTCGGCAACCAGTGCTCCGGCAACTTCGTCTCCCCCGTCCGCAACCTGACATGCGGTGATGGCGAGCTGGGCCACCAAGGACGCTTCGTGGTCTTGCGCCCAAGCTGGAAACTGGTCCATCGATTCGACACCCACGGCGTCCAGCACGGCTCGGGTGAGCCGCGTCTCGGGGCCCCTCCCTTCGTGGCCGGCAATCGCGGCCCCCACGGCCGCCCGCCCCAGGGCGTAGCCACTGCCCTCATCGCCGAAACGCGAGCCGAAGCCGCCTACGCGCCAAAGGTTGCCGGAGGCGTCCCTGGCGTGTGCAATGGAACCGGTGCCGGCAATGAGCAGAATCCCCGGTTTCTCCGGGAACGCGCTCTCCAATGCCACCAACGCGTCGGACGTGACCACCACTTCTTTCGCGGGACTCAGATCCAGGAGCGCCGACTGGAGAGCTTGCCGGTCAGTATCGAGGCGCGTTCCGGCTGCGCCCACCACCAGCACCTCGATTGGATCTCTGGCGTTGGCCTTTTGGGAGGCTTTGGCCACGGTGGTGGCTATGGCCTGGGCGGCATCCCGGACGTCGCCGGCACCAAGGTTCCCCGGCGCTCCCCGCACACGCGCCAGCTCCGCCAGCGACGTGGTTCCGATCAATGCTTCGGTGTGTGATGCACCGGCATCCACGCCAGCCAAGACCGTCATCGAGTATTCGTTTCTCGTACCGAGCTGGATAGGAATCCCACTGCCAACGTGATGGCCGTTCCTAGGGGCACGTACCACGGCCAATCCAGATGCTCGAACGGTCCGGGTTTGATCAGGACGATTATCAACATGGCCACCGTTGCGACCAGAATGGCCGTAATGGCGTCTCGGCCACGGGAGCGCGGCATCAGTCCCGCCATGATGAACGTTCCCAGCAACCCACCGTAGGCAATGGAAGCTACCGACAGGGCCAACACTACGACCGGCGTGCCCTGGGAACGAAACGCCCAAAACGCCAAGGCTCCCCCCATCAGGACGACAGCCCACGCCAGAGTGGCCCAGCGACCCACCTTCAACAGATGCTGCGGGTCACGCCGCCCCGTGATGGCGGCGTAGAAGTCGTGCGTCGTCGCAGAAGCGAGCGAGTTCAGCGAGGAACTCACGGTGCTCATCGCCGCCGCCAGCACGCCTGCGATTACGAGACCGGCAAGACCCACGGGAAGGTGATCGACGACAAACTGAGGGAAGATCCTGTCGCTTTGCAGAGATCCATCATCGGCGCCAGCCGCCCAAATGAACACGCCCACCAGCAGGAACAGAGCGAATTGAGCGATGACCAGAACGCCCGAACCGATCATTGCCTTGCGGGCGTTCGTGAGATTCCGCACCGTGAGAATCCGCTGCACGATGAGGTGGTCGGTACCGTGCGAGGCGGCCGAGAGGAGCGCTCCTCCCACGATGCCGCCGATCAGCGTGTACGGGGCGGTGAATGACAGGCTCCAGTTGAACGTCTGCAATCGACCTGCTTCCCTCGCCGAGTCGAACGCCAGGCCGAGGTCGCCGGCGAGGCGCACGGCGACGAAGACGATCACGATGCCTCCCAGCGTGTACATGAAGAGTTGCATGACGTCCACCCAGACAACCGCGCGTATGCCGCCGGCCCATGTGTACACCAGGGTGACCAGACAGACCACGACCACGCTGGTGGGAATGGACCAACCAGTCACTATTGCCAGCGGAATGGCGCTCGCGAACACGCGCACGCTGTCTCCCATCGCCCGAATCATCATGAACACGGCAGACGCCAGGCGACGGGTTTGCGCTCCAAAGCGCGTTTCGAGGCGCTGGTATGCGGTCTCCTGCTCGCCGCGGAAGTATCCCGGGAGCAACCACAGCGACACACCAATGCGCCCGACGAGGTATCCGAACGCCACCTGGAGAAAGGTGAGGTTGGTGCGGGCCCCGAGGCCGGGAATGGAAATAACCGTGAGAGCAGAGGTCTCCGTTGCGACGATCGACAACATCACGGCGACCCACGGCATGTGGTGCCGGCCGAGGAAGTAGTCGGTCGCGTCTCCGCCTTGGCGGGCAAAGTAGGCGCCAATAGCGAGTACAATGCCGAAATACGCCGCCATGACGACGAGGTCTGGTCCGCTCACGTTCTTGCCCCTTGGGACATCTCGGGAGAACCAAGAAAGATGAATATTGAATATTGAATATTGAATATTGGATATTCGATATTCTCGTCCCTTCCCCGGAAATGCCGGACGAACTCAAAAAAAACGGCCTGCGTCTGACGCAGACCGTAGGGAGTGGAGTAAGGGGTGTCAACCCGGCTCAGGCGCTAAAAGAACTACCGCACCCGCACCCGCCGCTCGAGCTTGGATTATTGAAGGTAAACCCGCTGCCGTTCACGTTGGAGACGAAATCGATCGTCGTGCCTTCCAGGTACTGGGCGCTGAATGCGTCGACAAACAGTTTGATACTGTCGTGGTGGACGACGATGTCGTCATCGAGCGGGTGTTCCTCGATGTTCAAGCCGTATTTGAAGCCTGCACAGCCGCCCGGCAACACCGAGACCCTCAATCCGGCGGTCTCTACCGAAACGTCTTCGGCGCTGATGAATTTCTTGACCTGCGCCACAGCCCCATCGGTGAGGTTGATGTCGACCGTCATCTCAGGTCGTTGTGCTGTCGTCATCGCACTGAATCCTTCCTCCGCGTGTAGAACTAAACTTATGAAGGCTCGCGAGTCCTGTCAACGCTGGTGGGTTCAAACCCGTTGTAAGGCATATGGTTACGAGCAGCAGCCTGGGGTGGGGGACCGGTCGGCAAGCCGGCGTCGTCGGTGACCGCCGTCACCACCATGTCTGCGACAATCCCCCTGATGGGTAGCAGGGCGCGGTTATCCCGTGTGGGATGGACCCGATTGGTGAGCAGTATGATGAACAGTTCCCGGGCCGGGTCGATCCAGATCGAGGTGCCGGTGAACCCGGTGTGGCCGAAGCTGGACGGGTCGAGAAGGTGACCGGAGCTGAGACCGCCGCCGGGAGTGGGTGTGTCCCATCCCAGAGCCCTGGTGGATCCTTCCGGGCCGGGCTGCCGTCTCGTGAATTCCCGGACCAAGGCGCCGGGCAGCTTGGGCCGAGGGTCGTCACCCAAGCGCCCGTGGTACGCGTCCAGCAACCAGATGGCGAACCTGGCGAGGTCCCCTCCGGTGGAAAAGAGGCCCGCATGACCGGATACGCCCCCCAGATGAAACGCGTTCTCGTCGTGTACCTCACCGCGCAGCAGGCGGCCGCGCCACGGATCCATCTCGGTGGGTGCGATTCGGTCTCTCAACTCGAGCGGCGGTCGAAAGCGGGTCTGAGACATGCCGAGGGGCTGGAATACCCGTTCATGCAGGAAGGTGTCGAGGGGAACGCCCGCCACGCGTTGAACGATTTGCGTCAGGAGGATAGCCCCGAGGTCGGAATAGCTGTAGTGATCGCCGGGCGGGTTCTCGAGCTCCATACCGTAGATGCGTTGCAGTGCACCATCTGCATCGGCGGTTTCCAAATACAGCGGGGCCCAACCTGGGAGACCCGACGTGTGGGTCAACAGCTGTCGCACGAGGACTCCGTCTCTGCCGGCCCCCGTGAACTCGGGCACGTAATCCACGACGCGGTCGTCGATATCCAGGGCGCCGTCGGCCACCAGAAACATTGCGGCGGTGGTCAATCCGATGACCTTGGTGAGACTGGCGAGATCGTAAATGGTGTCTTCGTCCACCGGCCGCGGGTCGTCGTCTCCGTATCGGCCCACCGGGGCGGTGTACGCCACGGCTCCCCGTCTTCCCACCACTAGCACACCGCCCGGGAAAGCTCCCTCCCGAACCTTCTGACGCAGAAAGTCGGCCGTGCTGTCGAGCGCGGCGGAGGACAACCCCACGTCGGCCGGATCGACGCGCAACAACTCAGCGGCGGTGTCGGTGGGTGCGTCACGGCCACAGCTCGTTGCGCAGGCTGCGAGGAGCAAGACGGAGAGGGCGACTTGCCTCATCGACCGGAAATGGAGATCCCATGCCCTCGTGGGAACCGGTCCGACAGGGTGATGGGAGATTTGCCGGAGATAGGGGCGCCCCCGGCCAGGGCGTGAGCCACGGCCCGCTCGTTGGCGGCCACGGAATTCCAAGCGAGCAGATAGGCTCCGTCGAACGAGGTGAGCTGATTCAGCAGGTACGGGCTGCCGAAGGAGACGAGCACCGTCGGCGTTTTGGCACCGGTCTCCCGGATCAACCCGGCCAGCGCCTCGGGCAGGTCGACGTGGCCTCTGCCGGCGATGGGGCGGACGCTCGGTGCAAAGATCGCCCTGGGTTTCCCGTCGAGGATGACACGGGCCGAGTCGTAGGACATCGGACCTGAGGCGGGGAACAGCCTGAACGGCGTGACCGTGTCGCCCAGCGCCCGCAACTCTCGCACGAGCACATTCCCAATCGAATGGTTCGTTTCTTCGGCGTAGGTGATGAGCGCCACCCGAGCCCGCGATGCGCGAAATTGGTCGATGGGCCCTCGCCGGATGAGAGTCAGCGTGCGCCGGGCGATGTCGTCTGCGACGAGTTGGTGTTCGCGGCGCCCCACCGTGACGGGAATGCTGTCCAGTGCGACGGTGCGTCGGGTGAACAAGCCGGCCTTTTCCTTGAGCGCGAGAATCCGGTGCACGGAACGATTCAGCCTTTCCGTTGTGATCCGTCCCGAATCGACCGCCGCTACCATTGCCTCGGCGGCTTGCATGAGGTCGGCTGGGATCAACAGGATGTCGCTGCCGGCGAGGAACGCCAGCACTGCCAATTCTCCTCCGCCGTAGCGGTCTACGATGGCGCCCATCGTGAGAGCGTCGGTTATCGCCAGTCCTTCGAACCCGAGTGAATCCCGGAGCACGCCGGTCATGATTTCCGGCAAGAGCGTTGCAGGTCTGGGGTTTTCTCCCGGGTCGAAACAGGGCAGGGCGATGTGCGCCGTCATCACGCTTGTCACGCCGGCATCGATAGCTGCGCGGAACGGCACCAGCTCCAACGTGTCGAGCCTGTCCCAACAGGCGTCCAGCATCGGCAACGCGAGGTGCGAGTCGGTGCCTGTGTCGCCGTGTCCCGGAAAATGCTTGGCGGTGGTCATCAGCCCATGGTCGGTGGCTCCCCGGACGTACGCGGCCACGAGTCGCGCCACAGCCTGGGGTGATTCGCCGAACGAGCGGGTGTTGATGATCGGATTGTCGGGGTTGTTGTTCACGTCGGCCACAGGGGAGAAACTCCAGTGGATTCCCACGGCTCGCGCTTCCAGCGCGGTGATGCGGCCGAGTTGGTAGGCATCGAGTTCGCGGCCGGTTGCGCCGAACGCCATTGGCATGGGGAATCCGGTGGCTCCTACCATGCGCATGGCTGCGCCGTACTCCAGGTCAGCGGCTATGAGCAGTGGAAGTCGCGATCGTCGTTGCAACGCGTTCAGTTTCGCCGCCGCGTCCAGCGGCGAGCCGATGGAGATGATGATGCCGCCGATGCCGAACTCATCCACCCACGCTGCTGCGGCGTCGAACGCATCTCCCTCGGTAGCGACATAATCGCCGAGTAGCCACGGCATGATGAGCTGGCCCACCTTTTCTGGAACCGTCAGCGTTTCCAGAATCGAGTCAACCATTAGGTTGTGAGACAGGAGCGCGGACGTGTCGGGAGGTGAGACCGCCTCCAACTCGGCGATGGGGCGGGTGCCTGGCGCGCATGCGCAGCAGACGACGGCACAAACGGAGGCGAAGTGTTTCACCGGATTCGATGGCATTGCTGTTGGTTGTGGTTGGCCGCTGCGTGCGCGGTTGCCGGCCGAGACGGGGGCGGCGTTCGCCCCGGGATCGATGTTTTCATCTCCGACTCGCTCCATGTACTCGACGGTGACCGCGTAGGATTGTTGACGAACCAGACCGGCATCGGCCGAAACGGGTCGAGCGACGTCGAGCTGCTGTTGGGCGCCGGTGTGAATCTCACGGCGCTGTTCAGTCCGGAGCACGGTTTTCGCGGGGTGCTGGACCAGGAAATGATCGGCCACGGTCTGGACCCTGCCACCGGGCTCCCGATCTACAGCTTGTACGGCGACACCCGAGCGCCCACTCCCGACATGTTCGACGAACTCGACGTGTTGGTAATCGATCTGCAGGATATCGGTGCCCGCACCTATACATACATCTCCACCGCCCTCTTGGCTATCCGGGCAGCCAGTGACGCGGGCGTTCGAGTGATCGTTCTCGACCGGCCGAATCCGATCGGTGGGAGGCTGGTGCAGGGCCCGATCATGCGGCCGCAGGACACTTCGTTCGTCGGCATGCTGCAAGTCCCGCTGCGGCACGGGATGACGCTGGGGGAGCTTGCGCTATACGGCAATTGGGAGCTGGAGATCGGTGCCGACCTTGTAGTCATCCCGGCTCACGGTTGGCGTCGGAATCAATGGTTTGATGAGATCGGTCTTCCGTGGGTTCGGCCGTCACCCAACATGCCAAGCCTCGAGAGTGCGACCCATTATCCAGGCATCGTGATGTTCGAGGCCACCAACCTCTCGGTGGGGCGGGGGACACCGATCGCGTTTCAACTCGTAGGAGCGCCCTGGCTGCGGCCCTCCGAGGTCCTGGCGCATCTGGGGCCTCTGTCAGGGGTGTCACTGGCAGACACGATGGTGACGCCGAACGGACCCAGCGACGGCAAGTACGAGAGCACCACTATCCCGTCGATTCGCTTGCGGGTGTCGGACCGGAGTACATACGATCCTGTAAGGGCTGCCACCGAGATCTTGGCAGCCGTTTACGCCGTGCACGGCGATGATCTGAGAATCGACGCGGCGAGGTTTGACCGGCTAGTGGGGACCGATGCCGTTCGGAAGGTCATGGTGAGTGGGGGCAAAGAGAAACTGGAGCCCCTATTGCGTGATTGGGTTCGCGCGTCGGCCGCTTTCAAGCAGCGACGAGCGAAGTTCCTGCTGTATCGGTGAGTCCCTCCCTCCCTCTCCCCTCTCCCCTCTCCCCGGGGAGGAGGGGAGAGGGAGGGAGGGACTGGCCCCCTGCACAGGAGTCAGTTATTGTTACGCGCTTAGTCAAAAGAAGCCAATGAAAATCATCTCCACATGGCTTCGGGAGCCCCTGGAAAGAGGCTTGGCGCCGATTGCGAATGGACTGATCGTTGCCCGGGTCCACCCGAACATCCTCACCACCTTAGGATTCCTGGCGCTGGTGGCGTCCGGCGTGGCGTTCGGCTATGCACACGTGCGCCTCGGCGCATTTCTCTTGCTGCTCAGTGGTGTGTTGGACATGCTGGACGGTCGGGTGGCGCGCGTGGGCGGGACGATGTCACGCTTCGGCGCGTTCTACGATTCTACGCTGGATCGCCTGGGCGAGGCCGCGTTGATGATAGGCATCACGGTGTTTTTCATGAACGGCGGCGTGCCGGCTGACTGGACCCTCTACGCCGTGTTGGCTAGCACTATCGCGATGTCTACCGGATTGGTGGTGTCGTACACGCGAGCGCGAGCCGAAGGATTGATGCTCGAGTGCAAGGTGGGTTTAGCGCAGCGCGCCGAGCGTGTGATAGGTTTGGGAGTGCCGGTGCTGTTTTTTGGCGCCGGCCGAGGCGGAATGTTACTTCTGGGGATCGTCGTTGTGCTTGGGTTGCTGTCGCTGGTAACGGTGGTGCAGCGCGTTGTTCACGTTCACAAGCAGACCCGGTCCGTATCCCGCGGCGCATCCGGCCCCGAGGCGATACCGGCTCTGCCAGATTCACCAAGAAAGGTTTGAGCGAGTGAGTGAAGCTAAAAGGCGCGACATCGAGCCAGCCGAAGGCAAACTGGGAGTTCTCCTGGTTGGGCTAGGCGCGGTGGCGACTACATACATAGCCGGCGTGGAAAACGTCCGTCGCGGACTAGGCACGCCGGTCGGTTCTTTGGCCGAGTTGAGCACCATCCGACTGGGTAAGCGTACCGAGCAACGCTACCCCAAAATCCGGGATTTCGTACCGTTGGCCGGTCTAGATGATCTGGTGTTTGGCGCCTGGGATCCGATTCCAGACGACGCCTATGATTCCTGCAAGGTTGCCGGCGTCCTGGAGAGTTCGCACACAGAGCCGATCGCGGATTTTCTCAAGTCGATAGAGCCGATGACCGCGGTGTTCGATCAACATTACGTGAAACGGCTCGAAGGCAGCAATGTAAAATCCGGAAAGACGAAGCGCGATCTTGCCGAGGCACTGCGGGAGGACATCCGAAACTTCAAGGAAAAAAATGGCTGCTCGCGATTGGTGATGGTATGGTGCGCCTCTACCGAGGTGTTCATTGCGCCCGGACCGGCACATGCGAGCATAGAGGCGTTCGAGAAGGCTATGGATGAGAACGATCCGGCCATTGCGCCGTCTATGCTGTATGCCTGGGCGAGCTTGATGGAAAACGTACCCTTTGCCAACGGCGCACCCAATCTCAGTATTGATACTCCCGCGCTCCTTCAGTTGGCGATGGACCGACGTGTTCCCGTTGGCGGCAAAGACTTCAAGACCGGTCAGACACTGATGAAGACGGTGATCTCACCGATGCTGAAGGCAAGGATGATCGGACTCTCGGGTTGGTTCTCGACCAACATCCTCGGTAACCGCGACGGCGAGGTCCTCGACGACCCGGAGTCTTTCAAGACGAAGGAAGAATCGAAGCTTGGCGTTCTCGAGCACATTCTCCAACCGTCTTTGTATCCTGAGCTTTACGGCAATGCCTATCACAAAGTCAGGATCAACTACTACCCACCGCGGGGCGACAACAAAGAGGGTTGGGACAGCATTGATATCTTCGGGTGGTTGGGCTACCCGATGCAGATCAAGGTGAACTTCTTATGCCGTGACTCGATCCTGGCAGCCCCCATCGTTCACGACCTCGCGCTGTTCTTCGATCTTGCTCAGCGAGCGGGCATGTCAGGCATACAGGAGTGGCTGTCGTTCTATTTCAAGAGCCCGATGGCCGCACCGGAACTGACTCCGGAGCACGATCTGTTCATCCAGCATGCCAAACTCAAGAATACACTGCGCTGGCTAGTGGGCGAGGAGCAGATAACACACCTCGGCGTGGAGTATTACGAGTACGGGCAGACGTGAATGTCGCTGATGCGGTAATCGTCACCGTGTCTCTCGCGATCGGTGCATGGCAGCTGTGGTACTTCCTTGGCCGTCGATCTTCTGCGGCACCGGGCGAGCAGCTGAAAGCCGGCACGCAAGAATTCCGCATCACGCTCGAGGGCGGGTTTAGCCCGGATCTGGTCATCGTCGAAGCCGGTCGGCCGGTCCGGTTGGAAATCCTGCGCGGCGAGGTGGATCCCGAGTCGGAGCATCTCGCCTTCGACAACCTCAAGGTCACGAAAACTCTCGCCGAATTCACCTACGTTCCCGTTGAGTTCATTCCCAGCGATCCCGGCGACTATCGTTTCTACTGCGGGACGTGCGACGGATATGTCGTCGCGCAGGTGGGTGGTGAGGCGGCTCGCTCCAACCTGGGTCGGGGTCACCAAAAGCATGGCTGAGCGCCGCATCGTACTTCCCATCAATGGGATGGAGTGTGGTGCGTGTGCCACCACGGTTCAGCGGCGCCTGGCTCGCACCGAAGGTGTGCGCCGAGTACACGTGAACTTCACCACCGGAGAAGCAACAGTTCTCTCGGTAGACGGTGGACCGCAGGCCGCCGACCTCGTGAAGGCGGTGCGCGAGGCGGGGTACGACAGCGGCGGCGCCAGGGTCACGTTCGACCTCGCCGGGCTGCATCATGCTTCATCGATCGCACGGCTCGAGCGGGCGCTGGGGGAGGCGCGGGGTGTCGTCAGCGCCAGGGCCAACCAATCCACCGAACTGCTCGAGGTGGAGTACGTGCCTGGCTTGGTCACAACGCGCGAACTCGAGCAGCACATCGCGGCGGTTGGGTTCTCCATCGCCGAACCCATCGAAGAGCGTGATCCCGTAGAGCGCGAGTTGCTGCGGCAGGCACGCGCCATGCAGGGACTGGCCTGGAAGTTCGCGCTTGCGCTTGCCGCAATGCTGATCGCGGTTGTCGCCTCGATGCCGTTGGCGGGGGAATCGACCGCCAAAGGCGGCGATGTCGTCGTTCGTCTCCTGACTCCACTCGACGCAGGGCTCCGTGGGGCATGGCCTCAGCTGTACCAGTTGGATCGCCTGTGGATTCAGTTGGGGCTGCTGGCGGTGACCCTGCTGGTCATGTTCCAGAGCGGTGGGTGGCTCTATGCCGCAGCGCGGCGAAACTTTCGGTTTCACACGGCCGACGTGAATACCCTGATCGCCGTCGGGACGGGGGTCCTGTTCCTTTATTCCGTGGTGGCCGTAGCGGTGCCTGCCATCTGGCCTGCGGCCGGCTTTCCCTCTGACGTGTACTTCGATTCGGTCAACGGCATCATTGCATTCGTATTGCTTGGACGGCTGGTCGAAACGCGGGCTAATGGGCGAGCCGTCCATCCGGTTCTCGGGCTCAAGGCCCTGGAACCAACAGTGGCGACGGTGCGCCGCGGCTCCGAATCACAAGAGGTCGCGGCCTACCAGGTTCGAGTAGGTGACCACGTGATAGTTTCGCCGGGTGAATCTATCCCCGTGGATGGCACGGTGGTGGCGGGCGATTCCGACATCGACAGGTCCATGTTTCCAGACGGGCCGGAATCGGTGGCTGTAGGGCCGGGATCACGTGTAATAGCGGGAGCGATCAATCTCACGGCGCTCTTGGAAATCCGGGCACACACCACGAGCCGGAAGACGGCCCTGTGGCAGACGGTGAGGATCGTGGAGGAGGCGCAGTTCAGAAAGGGTGTGGTACAAAAGCGGGTCGACCGGTTGGTCGGCGTCTTGGCCCCGATCGTAATTGCGGTTGCCCTCGCCGCAGTCGTGCTGTGGATGCTTCTCGATCAGAGTTCTTCCGCCATCCTTGCTATGCTCGCTTTCGTCACCGTCGTCGTGGTGGCCGCTCCCTCGGCCGTGAGCCTCTCCGGCCCCGCCGCTGTCAGGGTTGGTACCGGGCGCGCCGCAGAGCTTGGGGCGGTGATTCGAGGCGGCGACGTGATCGAAACCATGCAGCGGGTTGACACGCTGATATTCGGAAAGACCGGGACGATTACCGAGGGCACTCCCACGGTCACTCACGTAGTCGGCGCCAAGCGTGCGGACGGCACGACGGTGAATCCCGCCGAGATCCTGCAAGTAGCTGCGGCGGTTGAGGCGCGCTCGGGACACCCGCTGGCAACGGCTATCCTGGCGTCGGCAAAGGAAAAGAGCATCGATGTGCCGGGCGTCGAGCGGTTTGTGGAAATGCCGGGACGTGGGGTTCGAGGAATCGTTGGGAGATTCCTGGTAGAAGCCATCAGTGTTCGTCACGCGCGCGAGCGGAGCCTGCAACTCGGCCGCCTGACCAAGGACATCGATCGCCACGTGCTCCAGAGTCGCACGCCGGTTGTGGTCGTAGTAAACGATGTCGTGCGCGGGCTGATTATCCTTTCAGATCCGACAAAGGCCAACGCCAAAGAAGCAATGGCACAACTTGGCCAGATGGGGTACACGCTGTTCATGCTGAGTGGTGATTCGAAGGCCACGGCGCAACTGGTCGCCAAAGAAACCGGCATAGATCGCGTAGTCGCCGAGGTCGAGCCTGGTAACAAGGCCGACGAAATCAAACGGTTCCAGGAAGACGGAAGAGTGGTCGCGGTCATCGCGGACGGCATAGAAGACGCCCAGGCATTGGCGCAAGCTGATGTCGGAATTGCGATTGGTGCAGGGTCCGAGATCGCCATGCAAGCCTCGGACGTGACACTGCCCGGAAGCGATCTTCAAGGTGTCGTGACTGCCGTACAGATCGCTCGCCAAACCGCGCGGACGATACGTACGAATCTGATGTTTGCTATCCTATACCATCTGCTGGTGATACCGTTGGCGGCGGGCGTGCTGTATCCTGTGACGGGTCTCCTGCTCACGCCGATGATCGCAGCTGCCGTCGCGGCCGTGGCACCATGGATCGTGGTCGCGAACGCCTTGCGACTCGGCAGTTTCAACCCAACAACCACTACGTGAGACATGCGATATTTTCACCGCACTCAACTGTCTCCTGACAAAGTCCTGGCGGAGGCGGACCGGCACTTCGGCTTGCATTTGGAAAAAATCGAGCACGGCGAGCGCGCGCGGCGTTACAACGGGTCCCTCGGAACGGTGGGCGTCGCCGTGCTGTCGGAGGGAGGGCATTACGTACACATCACGGTCCAAACCGATCAGGTTGGCGAGAGCGAATTGGACAAGCTGGCCAAACGATTCCTCGGACAGGTGCACAAACTGGCGCATCCGGATTACGAACTCCGAGGCGCGTATTAACCGCACGTGAGCCCCTCGAATGGAGCCCTGATGCAGCGCGGTGCTGGAGTAATGACACCAACGACCAGACTTTCGCGAGAGCAACTTCTCGACATGTCCTATTACCTCGCCTTGACACGGTCGCTGGAGGAGCGTCTCGTCAATCTGTACCGGCAAGGGAAAGTCATCGGAGGGCTATACCGTTCTCTGGGTCAAGAGGGTGAGAGCGTCGCGAGTGCCTATGCACTCGAGCCCGGCGACGTGTTGTCACCGTTGATTCGGAATCTCGGATCTATGTTGGTCATGGGGGCCAAGCCGGTCGAGATTCTGCGCCAGTACATGGCGAAGGAAACCAGCCCCACCGGCGGACGCGAGATGAATCTCCACTTCAACGATCTCGGTCTCGGTTACCTGGGACAAATATCCCCTCTGGGCGACATGATCTCGGTCATGGCAGGTATCTGCCTCAGCTTCAAGGTGCGAGACGAGTCGCGGGTCGGCTTGGTTTATATAGGCGATGGAGGAACCAGTACGGGAGCGTTTCACGAAGGCGTCAATTTCGCCGCAGTGCAGCGACTGCCGCTCGTGGTGATCGTGGAGCACAACGGATACGCCTATTCGACGCCTACATCCGATCAAACCGCTACCCCTCGTCTTGTCACAAAGGCAAAAGCGTACGGCATCCCGGGCATCACGATCGACGGGAACGATGTGCTGGTCGTGTATGAAGCGACGAGGGACGCGGTTGAAAAAGCGCGTGCGGGAGCCGGCACGTTCATGATCGAGGTCGTGACGTATCGGCGCAAAGGCCACGCAGAGCACGATGACCAACGCTACCAACCCAAAGAGGAAATTGCCGAGTGGGCCGAGCACAACGACCCGATAGACCGATACACCGCCACGCTCCTGGAGCAGGAGTGGGTCACTCGAGCGGAGCTGGACGATATCGCCCGGCGAGTCAGCACGGAGTTGAACCAGGCCGTGGAAGAGTGTGAGAACGATCCGTTGCCTGATGGGGCCACCGCGTTGTCTCGGGCCTACGCACGGCCCCCGCAGGTGGAGCCGCTCTGGTTTAGGAGGCTGGATGGCTGAGGTTACCTACCTGGAAGCACTGCGGCAGGGTCTCTGGGAGGAGATGGAGCGGGATGAGGAGGTGTTCCTCCTCGGAGAAGACGTGGGGCGCTACGGTGGCGCCTTCAAGGTGACGGAAGGGTTCCAAGACCGTTTCGGCGAGCGCCGGGTCATCGACACGCCAATCAGTGAGGCGGCAATCGTTGGGGCCGCGGCGGGCGCGGCGCACATGGGGATGCGACCGGTCGTGGAAATGCAGTTCATGGATTTCATCGCCTGTGCCTACGACATGCTCACCAACTACGTGGCCACCGCCCGATACCGCGCCGGTCTCTCGACCCCGATCGTGGTGCGAGGTCCGTCGGGCGGCTATGTGCGAGGCGGACCGTTCCACTCCCAGAACCCGGAAGCGGGCTTCTTCCACACGCCGGGACTCAAGCTCGTGTGCCCGGCGACGGTCCGCGATGCGAAAGGGCTGATCAAGGCCGCGATCCGCGACGACGACCCGGTCATCTATTTCGAGCACAAATACCTCTACAGACGCCTGAAAGACGATTTGGGGGAAGACGAAGAAATCATCACCCCCATCGGCAAAGCTCGCATCGCCAGGGAGGGAACCGATCTGACGATTATCACGTGGTCGGCGATGGTGTGGAAGTCCTTGGATGCGGCTCAGACCATCGAGAAGGAGGATGGGGCCTCCGTGGAAGTGCTCGATTTGCGCACGCTCCTTCCCATGGATGACGATGCGATTATGGCCAGCGTTCGCAAAACGAACAAGGTCCTCATCGTTCACGAAGACAGCCGCACCGGAGGTGTGGCCGGCGAGATCACCGCAAGAATCAACGAAACGGCGTTCGAATGGTTGGACGGCCCGATAATGAGGGTAACCGCGCACGACACGCCGGTGCCGTATGCCCCTACGCTCGAGGATTGCGTCCTGCCACAAACAGAGGACATCGTGAGGTCAGCGCGGTGGCTGTTGGCGTATTGAGTGGGGCCGTCTTCGGGCCCCGGAACCCGAGGAAGCGACTATGTTGGGAGGGCCGTTCCCGGGGACGGCGACGGAAGAAAACTCAGGGAGATCATCGATGGCTCGTGTTGAAGTCATAATGCCGCAAATGGGGGAATCCATCGTCGAGGGTACCGTATCCAAGTGGCTCAAGAAGGTGGGTGATGAGATAAAGCGTGACGAGCCGATCCTGGAGATCTCCACCGACAAGGTCGATGCGGAGATCCCTTCGCCGGCTGACGGGATACTGGCGGAGATCAAAGTCGCCGAGGGCGAGACGGTTGAGGTCCAGACGGTGATTGCGGTATTGGAGACGGACAAGGATGCCGCGGTTTCCCCTGCCGCCGCCCTCGCCCCCGCCCCCACCCAACCAGCGGCGGAAACTTCCGCTTCCCCACCGAGCGCCCCCATCCCCACCCCCACTCCCACCCCCGCCCCTGCCGCCGTCTCTGAACCTGTAGCCGTGCCGGCAGGTGACGGTACCGCCCAGACCGCCGAAGAGCGCCTGCGCCACAGGTCCACGCCCCTGGTGAGGAAGATCGCCGAGGAGCACCAGCTGGACATCAGTCAGATACCCGGCACGGGACACGCCGGCCGGGTGACGAAGAAGGATATTCTCGAGTTCATCGAGTCGGGCGTCGCCGCTGCACCGT
>JADFIT010000066.1 GCA_022566515.1 Gemmatimonadota bacterium | reverse complement strand
GAACCAGGACGGTTACGGTGGCGGCCGGCCCGGTGAGCAGCTCTGCAATGACCGAGAGCGACCCGCGTGTGCTACCCCCTACGAGTTTTCCGATCTCGTCGTCGGGGAACGTGCCCCGCACCTCGTCGGTAGAGAGCCAGCGGATGGGAGTGCCGGGGATGGGGGCGCCGACGCTGTCGAGGGCGATCGCGTCGAGTAGAACCGTGTCACCGAACAACACGGACGCCCCTGGAGTGGTGATCCGTACCGAATCTGCATCCGAGCCCACACCCACGTACACGATCGTCACCGGCGTCGGTGTCCCGGTGGACGACCCGCTCGTGGCGGTCACGACCTGGGGACCCGCGGAAAACACGGTGTCGCCTACCGAGTTGACGATCTTCAGCACCAGAAAGAACGTCTCGGTCTGGGCGAGGAGCGTGACCCTGAGGGAGATGTCGACCGAATCCTGGCCCGCGAGACCGATAACGGTGTCGAGGGCTATGGTGATGGAATCAGACCGCGTGAGCGTGATGCGGAGCGAGTCTACCGGGACGATGTGGGCGGCGCTGCTCTCGAAGGTCGGTAACAGAGCGAGTTGACCGAACTGTTCCTCAGGGCCCGTTTGATCGCTGCAATTCGCAAGGAGTAGACCGACTCCCATCACAGGAGTCCACCTCATGAGGATCTTGCGAATCGCGGCTCTTCCGGACATGCCTAGCTCTCCCTCCCTTCCTCCGGCGCTCCCTCCGCCCCAGGGAGGAGGGAGGAGGGACGAATATTTGAGCCTTGCTTAATAGAGTCACAGAGTCGGGCAAGTAGATCCTTCGGAAGCCGCTATTCGTCCGTGATGAGCCCCTCCTCCAACCACACCAGCTCGTTGGACAGCACCCGCTGCGCGATGCGATACACGGGGACGTCATCGTTCCGGAACAGGCTCCGGAAGCGGTCCTGGATCCTACGCCGGGCCAGGCGGCAGAAGATATCAGCCAGATCCTTCGCTTGCGAGCCCCGGGCCCGATCTTCGGCGGATTTGCTGGTCTGGAGCATCTGGGCCCGGGAGCAGGAGGCGCTCATCGCGAACAGCTCGGCGCCGATCTCGACCAGGCGGCCGAGGACGGCCTGCCGCTTCTCGAGGCCCAGCCCAAAGCGGACCATCGAGTGGAACAGGGCCCGGGAGAGCCGTCTGGCGGTTCGGTCCACGTACCGCATGTGCTTCGCCAGCTTGCCGAATTCTCCGAACCTGGGCCAGTGGCCCCAGCCGATCCAGCGGGCGGGATACCACAGCGCGTAGTGGAAGCCGGCCTTGAAGAGCGCCGCCACCTTGGCCCCCGTCGCTGCCCTCGGGTCGGCGATCGCGCCGGCCACCTTGAGATGGGAATCCATCGCCTCCCGGGCGATGAACAGCCGCATGATCTCGCTCGATCCCTCGAAAATCAGGTTGATCCTGAAGTCCCGCATCATCCGCTCGATGGCCACCGGTTTTTCACCCCGCCCCTTGAGACTCGCGGCCGTCTCGTATCCCCGGCCTCCACGGATCTGCAGCGCGTCGTCGATTATTTCCCAGCCGCGCTCGGTATTCCACATCTTGGCCATCGCGGCTTCGAGGCGGATGTCGGTCTCGCCCCGGTCGGAGAGGAGTGCGGCCAGGTCCGACACCGCGTCCAAGGCGAAGGCATAGGCGGCCATGCGGCCCAGCTTCTGGGCGACGGCGTCGTGTTTTCCGATTGGCTTGCCCCATTGCACGCGCTCCTGTGCGAACTCTCGGCAGATCTCGAGGCATTTCTTGACCGCTACGGCGGAAGTGGCGGGGAGCGTCAATCTCCCGGTATTGAGCGTTATCAGGGCGAGCTTCAGGCCCTTGCCCTCGCCCCAAAGCACGTTCTCCTTGGGAACCCGAACGTTGGTAAAGCGCATGACGCCGTTCTCGATTCCCTTGAGACCCATGAAATGGCTGCGATAGGGCACTTCGACACCGGGCCATGAGCGCTCCACAATGAAGGCCGTTATGCGGCGCTCGCCCGTCTTCGCCATTACCACCACGATGTCGGCGACGGTGCCGTTAGTGCACCAGAGCTTTTCGCCGTTCAAGATGTAAGCAGAGCCATCCTCGGTCAGCTCGGCCGTGGTGGCCATGCGGGCCGGATCACTCCCCACGTCCATCTCGGTGAGGGCGAAGGCGCTGATTTCTCCCCGGGCCAGCCGCGGCAGGTATTTCTTCTTCTGCTCCGGTGTGCCGAAAAGCTTGAGTGGCTGTGGGCAACCGATGGACTGGTGGGCGGACAGCAGGACCCCGATGGAACTCTCCCAACTCGAGACGAGGGCGATCGCTCGATTGTAGCTCACCTGGGAGAGGCCGAGTCCGCCGTACTCGGTGGGAATCTTGATCCCGAATGCGCCGAGTTCGGCGAGACCCTTGATGATATGATCGGGGATCTTGGAATTCCGCTCGATCTCGTCGGCATCCACATTGGCGCGCATGAATGCTTCGATCTTTTCGAGGAACGGCTTGGCGCGCTCGAGCTCCTCGGGACTGACGGCCGGAAAGGGATGGATGAGATTTAGGTAGAGCTTGCCATTGAACAGTCCCCGAACGAAGCTCGGAGCGGTCCACTCCTTCTCGCGAGCGGCCTCGACGACCTCTCGTGCCTCGAGTTCGGTGACGTCTCTATCAGGTTGTTTCGTGTGCCCATAGGTGGGCTCGGAAGCTGTGGTAGCCATGCTCCAATCTTAGCTCCACCCTCGGCTGCCCGCCACATGGTTCACAGATAAACCATGTATTCTTGGTAAGTTACGGTTGCGCTGTGAAGGCGAGGGAGTCACAATTCATGGGTTTTCCGGGGGGTGTGGGCTCGGTGCCCTCGCGCCCGGCCGCGGCGTCTCAACGAACTTTCATCGGAAATTCAGTCGACCGACGCGATGACGACACCCGCTGACGAAAACGCCCTCTATACCTCCCGTTCAGGGGCTGGATTCACCTTGGGTCGGCAGCTGTATCAGCGTGTGAATCAACCGGTGGTGGTGTGGGCCGTGGCACCCAGCGGGGTGGAGATTGCTGCTGCTGCGGCGGAAGCCATGAGGTGCAGATTCGATGTTGTGGTCTCGGCGCACGTCAGGCTAGACGACTCGCAGGTGGTGGGCGCCATGGCCGAAGACGCCGAGGCGGTGCTCGACCCGGTGTTTGCGCCGAAGTTCAGCTCGTTGGAGATGCTGGAGCAGGCGATCGATCGTTCGCGACGCGCCATCAAGCAGGAACGCTTGCTGTTTCGAGGCCAGCGGAATCTTCGAGACGTGAGTGGCAGCACAGTTGTCATAGTGGACGGCCATGTGACGAGTCCATGGAAATTGCTCGCAGCCGTCAAGTGTGCGGAGTCGATGGGACCATCCCAGGTCGTGGTTGCTGTAGCGGTTTCCACGCAGCCGGTTCAGTCAATGATCCGACGGCGGCGGTTGGAGTTTGTTTGCCCATCGGTGGTGATGGACGTCAAGGGACATCCCAGGCCATTCGGAGACGCCCAAGACCCTAGTGCGGAGAGGCTCAGGAGCATTGTTGTTGCACGTCAGGCTGCATAGCAGCGTTCTCGCACTGGCCTTGGCGCTGGCGAGCACCACCTCGCTGGCGGGCCAGCTTGCGCCCCCGTCCAACGGGGGAATCGTCGAATTGGATCGGCTGCTCCAGCAACTCGCCGAAAATAGCCGCGTGCTCGTCATCGGGGCGCATCCCGATGACGAAGACACGGCCTTGCTTGCGCTGCTGAGCCGCGGGTATGGGGTGGAGACTGCGTATCTGTCCCTGTCGCGTGGAGAAGGGGGTCAGAACCTCATCGGCCCGGAGTTGGGACGAGCCCTCGGCTTTATCCGGTCGAGAGAGCTTCTGGCCGCTCGCGAGCTGGATGGCGCCCGTCAGTTCTTCACTCGGGCGTACGACTTTGGCTATACCAGATCGCTCGAGGAGACATCCGGTCTCTGGCTTCCGGATTCGATTCTGAAGGATGTCGTGCGGGTGGTTCGTTCGTTCCGGCCGCACGTGATCGTGTCGGTGTTCTCCGGTACGTCGAGGGACGGGCACGGCCAGCATCAGGCCGCCGGTGTGGCGGCGCTTGCTGCATTCGACGTTGCGGGCGATCCGTCGCGGTTTTCCGAGCTAGAGACCGAAGAGCATCTCACTCCCTGGACGCCGTTGAGGCTTTACCGGTCGACTCGGTTCGACACCGCGGCGACGACATTGAGCCTCTCCACCGGCATGCTCGATCCCAGGGTCGGCCAATCGTACCATCAAATTGCGATGGCCAGCCGCAGCCGTCACCGAAGTCAGGACATGGGCGTGTTGCAACCCATAGGCCCGCGACAAACGCGACTCCGGTTGATTGTGGATCGGGCCGCCGCCGGCTCCGCAGACGGATCTGCCGATCTGTTCTCCGGCATCCCACTCCAACCTACGCCGCTGATGCGATTTGCGGCGACAGCTCGCCGGGCGGTAGATCCTGCCAACCTGGCGACTCTAACACCGGAGTTGATGGCGCAGCTTCCCGGCACGTCCGGGCGCCGGCGCGACCTGCTCGAGCGCGCCATCGGCATCAGCGCCGGACTCGTCATGGATGCCGTGATGGCGGAGGAAAAACTCACGCCCGGACAGGTCGTCTCGGTCACGGTGAGCTTTTTCAACGGTGGGCCGTTCGATGTCGGCGTTGACGATGTATCGATTTCGGCCCCGCAAGGATGGGCTGTAGATCGTGACCCTCTCCCCGCAGAGACGGTGGCGCCGGGGTCGATGGCGACTGTGGAGTTCCGAGTGGCGGTTCCTCCAGACGCTATTCCGACACAGCCGTACTTCCTGGAGCGACCACTGATTGGCTCGATGTACGACTGGAGCCAAGCTGCGGCAGAGATAAGGGGTACACCGTTCCAGCCGCCGTTGCTTGAAGCATTGCTCGATGTATCGCTGCTAGGTCGGTCGGTGCGGTTGCGTCGCGAGGCCACGTTCAGAACCAGAAATCAGGCTTCCGGCGAGGTGAGGCGAGAGGTGCGGGTGGTTCCTCTCGTTGACGTCAAGCTGGAGCCGACCAACATCGTGTGGCCGGCGGATGGAGATGCCGAGCGCGATTTCACTGTTTCGTTGGTGTACAACGGTTCCGAGCCATACGAGGGCGAGGTAGGTCTGGAGATCGATGGCTGGCCGACGCCCGTGCGGCGCCGGTTCTCGTTTGAGCGAGCGGGAGACTCTCGGCGTTTCGCGTTTTCTGTAGTACGTCCGGCTGGTGTGATGAACGAAAGTGTCGGGATTCGCGCGGTTGCAGTTGGCGACGACCGGCTGAGGTTCGACCGTGGTGTGCAAGTCGTTGCGTATTCGCACATTCGTCTCACGCCGCTCGTTGTGCCGGCACGAAGTGATATTCGGGTTGTTCCGATGGTCGTGCCGACACTCAGCAGCGTAGGGTACGTGCGTGGCGCAGCGGACCGTGTGCCCGAAGCCCTGACGCAGATTGGAGTGCCGGTGGAGGTGTTGGATGGTGAGCAGCTGGCTCGCGGCGACCTGAGCCGATACGATGTGATCATCGTCGGCAGCCGCGCCTACGAAACCGACTCGACGCTGGTCGAGAATAATGAACGGTTGATGGAGTACACCCGGTCCGGCGGCCTGCTAATCGTGCAGTATCAGCAGTATCAGTTCTTTCAAGGCCGGTATGCTCCCTACTCCCTGGAAGTCGCACGGCCGCACGATCGCGTCACCGACGAAACGGCACCGGTGCGGATTCTCCGGCCGGACCATCCGGTGTTCAACGTCCCGAACCGTATTGGGCCCGAAGACTGGACGGAGTGGCCGCAAGAGCGTGGGTTGTATTTCGCCGGCACCTGGGACGATTCCTACCAGCCGCTGCTGGAGATGAACGATGCGGGTCGGCCGCCGTTGCGGGGCGGGCTGCTCGTAGCGCGGTATGGAGCAGGGACATATGTGTACACGGGGCTTAGTTTCTTCCGGGCGCTTCCGGCCGGTACGCCGGGCGCGTTCCGGTTGTTCGTGAACCTCCTTGGGTTGAAGTCCGAACCTCTGCGATGATTCCTTTTCAGAAACTCCGCCAACTCTCGGCGAAGTCTTTTCTCGTCCTGCTCGGCGTGTCCGTCGCCGGGTGCATGAATGACGGCCGAATTCCGTTGGTGGTTTATTCTCCGCACGGTCGAGTCTTGCTGCGTCTTTCAGAGCGGCTGTTCGAGGCGGCCAACCCCGACATCGACCTTCGCACTTTGGATATGGGGTCGCAGGAAGTGCTGGACCGGGTTCGGTCGGAGCGAGTGAACCCGCAGGCGGACGTGTGGTTTGGAGGGCCGTCGAGCCTCTTTGCTCGAGCGGCATCAGATTCATTGTTGGAGGCGTATCGTCCGACTTGGGCCAGCGCCACACCGCAACGCGGCCATGGCCCCGGAGACCTGTTCTTCTCCGTGTATCAGACGGTGGCAGTCATCGTCTACAACGATTCGGCGGTGTCGGCCGCGGAGGCTCCGCGTGATTGGGAGGATCTCTTGGATCCGCGCTGGAAGGACCGCGTGCTCATCCGTTTTCCCCTCGCATCGGGCACGATGCGGACGCTGTTCGGGATGATCATGCTGCGCAGTATCAAAGCGACCGGCGACACTGCTGCCGGTGTGGAATGGCTACGCCGGTTAGACTGGCAAACGAGGGACTACCCGCTCAATCCGGCGTTACTGCACCAAAAGATGCTGCGCCAGGAAGGGGTCATCACTATGTGGGACCTCCCTGACGTTTTGGGCCAGCGTGACCGGGGCAATCCCTTCGCCTATGTCCTTCCCTCGAGCGGCACTCCGGTCATCGAAGACGCGGTTGCGGTTGTGCGCGGTGCGAAGCAACCGGATGCGGCGCGGCGTTTCGTGGAGTTCGTCGGTTCGAAGGCCTTCCAGATCCAGGCAACGCGAGAGGCGTTTCGACTTCCTGCCCGAAGCGACTTGCCTCTCGATTCGATTCCACGGTGGGCTCGCGAGGTGCTGGCAAACCTCGTCGTTGAAGACATCGACTGGAGCGTGTTGGCGGAGCGCGGCGCTGACTGGATGACCTATTGGGAGCGCAACATCCAGGGCAAGGGTACCTCGCCCGTGGCCCGGTGATGTCGCAAGCCGGGCTTCACCTCGAACATCTCACCAAGCGGTTCGGCGACCACGTCGCGGTGCGCGATCTGTCACTCAGCGTACCGCCGGGCAGCATACTGGCGTTATTGGGCCCCAGCGGAAGCGGGAAGACGACCACGCTGCGACTGATAGCGGGGTTTGAGACACCGGATTCTGGTTCTGTGACAGTGGACGGTGAAGACGTTACCGCGCTCCGTCCGGCGGACCGCCATTTCGGAATGGTGTTTCAACACTACGCTTTGTTTCCTCATCTGAACGTGGGCGAGAACGTGAGATTCGGGCTCGCTCGCTCCCTCACCGCCGCTGAGCGGCGACAGCGCGTGGCGGAATCGCTGGCCCTCGTCGACCTACGAGGGTTTGAGGAGCGTCGGGTGAACGAACTCTCGGGTGGCCAACAGCAGCGAGTGGCTGTCGCTCGGGCGGTGGCTCCCCGTCCGCGCGTGCTCTTGTTCGACGAGCCGCTGTCGAACCTCGATCCGGCACTCCGAGAGCGAACTCGGCGGGAACTCCGTGCGGCCATCAACCAAATAGGCGTCACGACGGTGTTCGTGACCCACGAGCAGGAAGAAGCCTTTGCCTTGGGGGACGTGGTCGCGGTGTTGCGCAATGGCGGGCTCGAGCAAGTTGCCACGCCGACCGAGCTGTACGAGAAGCCCATCTCGCATTTTGTCGCGACGTTCGTGGGACGGGCGACCACTCTCAAGGGCGTGATGATCTCGGCGGATCGAGTGCGGGTTGCGACAGGCATTGAGTGGCCGGTTACGTCGCCGGTTGCGCTCGCCGCCGGCCAACAGGTGTCCGTTACGGTTCGCCCGGAGATGTTCGTTCCCTCGGACGAAGTCGGCCTCACGGGGACAGTGCGCGAGGTGCGTTATACGGGTGCACGCGCCTTCTTCGAGGTCGACACGCAGTTGGGAAACGTGGAGTTCGAGGCCGATGTACATGCGGCTCGGGTCGGCGATACGGTGTGGCTTTCGGCGCGCAACGCCAGGGCGTTTCCCAGAAGGGGCAAATGAGGCGCAAGCCGCTGGGCCTTGTCCTCTCTGTCTTGCTCGTGTGGCTGGTCGCTTACCCGATCTCGTTGGTGCTGCTCGAGAGTGTCGGCGGTCCGGGCGAGTGGACGCTCGAATATCTCGTGGCTTTCATGAGCGACTCGTTCGAGTGGTCTGCACTGTGGGGGAGCGTATGGATCTCGCTTGCCAGTGTGGCCCTCGCCGGTGCCATCGGCATTCCGGTAGGATTCTTCTTCGAGACATTCACGTTCCCGGGCCGACGAATACTCGGTGCACTGATAGCGTTGCCGGTCGTGCTTCCTCCGCTGGTGGGTGTAATCGCGTTCGCCTTTCTCTATGGTGAGAGTGGGCCCATCGCTAGGCTCGTCGGCGCCGCTCTCGGCCTCGACGGTTCCCCGTGGCGGCTCCGGGGCGCCGGAGCAATTCTTCTGGTCCACGCGTACTCCATGTACGTGTACTTCTATCTCTTCACTCGCGCCGGTTTGGCAAAGGTTGACGCTTCGATGATCGAAGCCGCCCAATCGTTGGGGTGTAGTCAGTGGCAAACCGTTCGTCGCGTTGTGCTGCCGTTGCTCCGACCTCAAATCCTCGCCGCTGCACTCCTCACCTTCATGACCTCGCTGGGATCGTTCAGTGCGCCATACATCTTTGGTGGCGTGTTTCGCGTGATGACCATACAGATCGTCAATTCAAAGCTGAATGGGAATATGAATGCCGCCATGGTGCAGACCGTGGCGTTGGCGAGTGTGGCGTTGATTGCCTTGTTGTTGTTTGGACGAGCCGGGGCAAGGCGGTCGGTCGCTGCGACGGTGAAGGGAGTGGCCTCGGCAGCGCGCAACCTGGAACAACCCCTGGCGCGATGGGTGGCCGCGGTGCTGGGTTGGACGTTTGCCGTGGTCTTGCTGCTGCCTCATGTCACGTTGATCGTCGTGTCCTTCGTTCCGTTTGGCACGTGGACAACGCAGCTTATTCCACCGGAATACACTCTCAGCAATTACGCCCAGCTGATACAGGAACCCGAACGTTTGCGGCCTCTCGTCAATTCGCTATGGATGGCCGCAGCGGCTACGATAGGGGCCCTCGGCCTCGCCCTCTGGGCCGGCAGGAACATCGTACAGCGCAAGGCCGTGTTGGGAGGGGTGATCGATAGGTTACTCAACGTGCCGTGGGCCGTGCCGGGGACGGTACTAGCCATTGCTATCGCCACCACATTCAGCGTGTACGCACCGTGGGTGGGTCGCTGGGTATTGGTGGGCACGGTCCTGATCCTTCCGTTGGCCTATCTGGTGCGCAACATCCCGATCACAGCCGGATCGGTGATTGCAGGGTTCCGTCAACTCGATCCCGCGTTGGATGAGGCTGCCGCTTCACTTGGCGCCGGACGACTGAAGACCCTGAGGCGTATCACGATTCCACTGCTCAAGCCGGCGTTGCTGGCGGGAGGGGCCTTGGCCTTTGTCACGGCGGTGGGGGACTTCGTTACGTCCATCCAACTCTACACGTTCAACACCAGGCCGGTCTCCATTGAGATTATGGCCGCGCTGCGAGATTCCGATATGGGGGTGGCAGCGGTTTACGGAGTCGTGTTGATGCTCGTATCAGCCGGTGCGATGGTACTCGGTACCCGACGATGAAGCGCATATCCGTTCTCATGGCGACGGCGTTCGTGGACATGATCGGATTCGCGATCCTGTTTCCGCTGCTGCCGTATTATGCCCTCCGCTTCAACGCGGAACCGTGGGAGATCGGCTGGCTGATCGCCGCGTTCTCGATCGTACAACTCGTGGTTGCCCCGATGTGGGGCCGATTCTCCGACCGATATGGCCGCCGCCCCGCGATTCTGTTGGGATTGTGTACGTCGGCCGTTGCGTTTGTGATCTTTGGGTTCGCGAACAGCCTCACGCTGTTGCTCGTGACACGTTTGGTGCAGGGGATAGGCGGGGGCACGACCGGCGTCCTTCAAGCATATGTGGCAGACGCATTTGCACCGGGGGATCGGTCCAAGGCCTTCGGGTGGCTGTCGGCGGCCACCGCTGCCGGTGTCGTGATCGGTCCGGTCATTGGCTCACTCTCGTTCGGGCTCGGGCCGGAGTATCCGGGGCTCATCGCAGCGGGACTGTGCCTCCTCAATATCGTGTTTGCGTGGAAGTGGTTGCCCGAATCCCCACGACATGAAGAGCGCAGCGCTGAGGAGGAAGAGCCGGTACCGGCGGTGCGCCGTTCTGTGCGTGCCGCGATGGTCGAGGTATTGACCAAACCCAGGCGAGAGGTTCCACGCTTGATCTGGATTTATGCCGTGGGAATGCTCGGGTTCATGTCTATGACGGCCGTTATGCCTCTGTTGTTGGAATCCCGATTCGGCGTGAGCGAGCGGACCATCGGCCCGTTCTTCGCATATATAGGATTTCTTTCGATCGTGATGCGTGCGATAGTGCTCGGTAAAGCCGTTGATCGGTTTGGTGAAACCAGAGTGATGCGAGCCGGGGCCATTTCGCTGGCAATCGGGTTGTTTGCGATTCCCCTGCCAACGTTTCTCATCGGCACAGCGATTGTCATAAGCTTGGTGCCGATTGGTACGGCCTTGTTGTTCCCGAACGTATCTGCCCTGGTGTCGTTCCGGACGCCCAAAGCGGAACTGGGGCAGATGCTGGGTGTGCAGCAATCGTTTGGCGGGGTTGCAAGGGTCATAGCGCCCCTATGGGCGACCGCAGCCTTCCAGCTTGGGCCGTCGTTGCCGTTTTTCATCTCCGCAGGCGTCGTTGCCGTGGTGACGTTGCTGGCCTTCAGCGTCAAGCCGATGGCTGTGGCTGCGGAGGCGGTTTGAGGGGAGAGGGGAGAGGGATTGAGGGATTGAGGGGGATGAAAATTCGGAGAATTACGCGCGTTTTTGTAAAAGGGCGCGTTGGTTTGGTATCCAGAATCTTTACCGGCACTGCTATTCTACCAGATGGACAGACACCGGTCTCTCGAAGCTTGGAAAGTCGCCAGGAGACAGACATCTAATGAACGATCCCTCCCCTCAGTCCCTCTCCCCTCAGTCCCTCTCCCCTCAATCCCTCAATCCCTCTCCCCTCAATCCCAACAAAAACCCGTGCATCTCCTCCCGGTATCGCGGCCCGGCAACGTAGTAGATATCGTTGTGCCCGGCACCCTCAATCACGATGAACTTTTTCGCCCGTCCTTCCTCGGCGATGGCCCGGCCCATCCGTAGCGGCACGATGTTATCCTCGGATCCGTGAAAAACCAATAGCGGAACCCGCAGTCGTCGTGCCCGGGCCAGGTTGTCGAGTCGCAAGCGCATCAAGAAACGCGGCAGGAACCAGTAATGGACGGCAGCCATGCCGCGCGCGTTGGTGAACGGTGATTCCAGAACCACCGATCGCACGTCGTGGTTTTCTGCCAGATACAGCGCGGGTACGCTACCCAGTGATCGGCCATACACGCTGATCCGCTCGTCGTCGACCTCATCTCGGCCGGCTAGATAATCCCACGCCGCATCCGCATCGAGATACAACCCCGGTTCCGTCGGCCGCCCGTCACTGGTTCCGTATCCGCGATAGTCGAGAATCAAGACCGCCGTTCCCGGGGGCCGAAGCTCGCGTAGCAAGGGTGCCAAGACTCCCACAGTCTCCATGTTACCGTAGAACCAAAGGAGACCCGGCGCACGCTGCGATTCAGCTGGCGGAGGTACCGGGTGGAGGTACCAGCCGCGCAGCTTTACGCCGTCTGCCGTGGTGACCGTGATGGATTCAGCGTCAGTGACTCCGACGGATTCCGGTGCGGGCAACGGCCCCCTCGGTGCGGGAAAGACAAGTCGTTCCTGAAATACCAGCATCAGGCCGGAAATCACGAGATACGCGCCGAAGATGACGGCGAGAAGTTCTAGTACCCAACGCATGTCAACAAAACCTGTGTGTGCTTATCACGACGACGCTCCTCTCACCTCTCGTTTCTCACGCCTTCACCGCTCCCCGCTCCCTGTGCAACCTGCTCCCTGCTTACTGCTCCCTGCTCCCTGCTCCCTGCTTAGCACGCGCCAGCCGCTGCGCGCGTCCAAATTCGCACTTCCGCTCGAGTGGGTCGCGGTCTCTGGAACTGGGCATGGATGTCGAGCCACAGTTGCTCGGGGTCGGCGGCGGCGAGATCGCAGACCGTGTAAATGCTCCTTGAGTGGAGTTCGGCGAGATGGTTCGTTCCCATGCCGCGAAGAACGGCGAGCCGCGCCGAGTGGAGCAGAGCCGTGGCGGTGCTGTCCGGGATGCCGGCGCGAGCAGCAATCTCCCTGGGTTCGCGTGGGATCAAATCGAAGATCGTGAGCAACCCGGCACCACGCAGCCGGCCCGCCAGCTGCTCGTTCGCCTCCGGAAGGTCGAGTAACTGCGGCACCTTGGAGCTGATGGTGCGACTTTCCATCGCTTGCAGGGTCAGGTACGAGAACGTCACTGCGATGACGATGCCACCCAGCAGCCTCAACGGAGCGAACGACGGTGTGCCGGATGGAGGCGCAGCGACTTTCCAAGCACACAGCAGGTGATAGAGCGACCACGCCGACAGCGCGAAAATCGGGAACCCGAGAAAGCCGAGAGGAGGCATCTCGAACAACTTGACGTGTTCGAGGAGAGGAACCGTGTAGATCCATTTTCCCCGTGCCCAATAGTTGAGCGTCTCCCAGAGGAGCCCGATCGCGAGTCCGCCGATCAACAGTCGCGCGATCCGATCCCAGCGTCCCACCTCCATGTCCGCCATGAGCGAGTCGGCACGTTGGATGCGGTAGACCAAGGGATCTGCCACGAAGAGTCCGACTCCCCACACCAGGGGCCAGAACCAACTCGGCCATACCATCGCAAGCACGAGTGCGACGCATCCGACGAGGATTGATACCCGCCGGTGCACATCGCGCAGCGGGAGAGGACGTAATCGCCATCTCTTCCCTATGTCTAGACTGCTCAACAGGCGCTGGGCCACCAAGACGGCGGGCACGACCGTCGCGAAGGAGGCTAGGATCCCGAGCCATCGCCAACCCTGAGACGGTGGGAGGAAAACGTAATACCAGTTGGCGATTCTCAGATTGATGGCCTCGTACAACAGCCAGATGACCGCCGACCATCCGAACACCGACGCCACGCGGCGGGGTGAGCCAAACAGAGACGGGCCACCGTCGCGCCGGGAGGCGACCGAGTCGGCGATGACCAGCGTCGGATACCAGGCGAAAACGTAGAACCATGTGGGTACCGGTTCGACATCGAGCAGGAGGAGCACCACGGCCGCGATGAGAATGGTGACGGCAACAGGGATCACTTCCCACCTCCCAGCAAGTCTCTCACGGCCTGCTTCACTTCCACTCCGTGAGTCAACGGCAAGCCGTGGGCGGCCCCTTTTACCAAGCGGAACTCAGCCATCGGCAGGGCCGCGGCTAAGCGCTCTCCGACCTCCGGTGGGAAGATGGCGTCTTCAGAACCGTGCAGCACCATGGTGGGAATTCGGATGCCGCCAAGGCGCTCCCGCACATCAAATCCCGCCATAGCGACGCGAAAGGTGCGCATAGCACGCCAGTCGGTGTTACGCCAACCTGCCAGATCCAAGGCGAAGTCCGTTTTCCGTTTCAGTTTCGCGAAATCCACTGGTAAGGCGCCAAGATTTCCTCCCGAAAGGAGGCGCTTCACCGTCCGCGTCACCAGAGGGGTGTTCCAGACGCGCACCGAGTGCGTGACACCCATCCGCAGGTCGAGGGGCCCGAGTCGTGCCACTCGGAGCCTCACCGCCTCGTACATCGGCCCGCCGGTAGTCGCGATCAACACCAGGCCATCTATGCGTGCCCGACCGGCACATCCATGCCGCAGCAGCCACGAGAGCGCCAGCATCCCGCCGAAGCTGTGCGCCACGACGATCCGCCGTTGAGAATGCCAGCGTCCGTTTTCGGCCACCAGCCCGTCGAGCAGGTCGGCTATCTCACTCGCTGACCAGCCCGGGAACAGTATGCCCCCATGTCCACTACCATGTGCTGACACCGGCTTGCCTTTGTGGGCTCGAGCCGCGCCTTCAAGCACTCGAACCGCCCAGTCCTGATTGCTCTCCGAGAGCCGACCGACTTCCAGCCGGCTGAACAAGTGAGTGAACGGACTGAAGCGGAGGTTCTGGGTGACGACTCCAGGGCCTTTTTTCGCCGTCAGCGCATATGAAGGGCTCTCGCGCAGAGCGATCCTGGCCTCCTCAAGATTGGGGTACAACTCATTCAAGGACATCAGGCGTTTGCGGTAGTCCTGGTCATTCTCGTGGATATCCAAGAGGATCGCATGCGTCCGCTCAGTCATGAAAACCCGGCAGAACTCGAGTTGCTTGGCTCTGTACCCGAACCACCGACTGAGTTGGAGAACCGTGTCTGCGTGCGGCTTGTGCTGTGACTCGCGCGCGAAATAGGAAATGCAGAGGCCTTCTATCGTTATGCCGCGTGAGAGCTTCTGCCCACCCACCACGATGACGTGATTGTCTTGAGCAGCAACCATGCCCTCAGCCGCCCAGGCTGGCTCGTAGTCCAGGCTCGTTCCATCCTCCTCGTCGCCATTGACGATCTTGAGGCGCGCGTTCCCGAAGACCTCGCCGATCCGCGCCTTGACATCCTCCCAGCTCACGATGGGAGTCGGATCTCTGCTTCGGAGCTGCTCGCAAACACGTCGCCGAGAAGCGTCAAAACTGGCGAACCAGGCCTCCCACTCGGGTTCCTCGGCCGCTAGAACGGCCAGAAGGTGGTCGGGATCGAAGCCGATGGTCCTTTCACCTCGATCGATACCCCCGAGAATGTCGCGAATCGCGTTTCGCCATCGAAGATGGTCTCGGCGGTTCTGAGAGACTTGGATTAGCATCGAGTGAGGCGCAGGCAGGTCGGCAGGATCGGTGCTCGAAAAGCTCCTTTCCGGACTCAGAGCCAGGCGATAAGCTGCGCTCACGAAATAGGCAATTAGGGCGTTCCGCAAGCTTTCGCTGCCCTCCGGAATACCGTGGTGGGCATCATCGATCTCGGCTCTTATGAGAAAATTGGCTTCGTCGCTTGGCTCGATGCCGAAGAACCGGTAGAAGATCTCCCCGCCGGTGTACCACGCATCAAAATCAGGGTGACCCGTAGTAAGCGGCGATTCTTTATCCTGCGGATAACGCAGCAAATACGCGAAATGACTGGGGTACAGGGGGTTGTCCGTGGCCTGCAGCAGGTTTGCCGCAGCTGTGGCCGTGTACCCGATGTAGACGACTCGAACATTGTCCAGTGAGCTCCGCCATATCTGCTCGATCCCCCAAGGAATCGCGTCCGCTGGTCCACTAGCGCCGACGGAGCCTTCGTCGCATTCATCGTCCAAGACGAGCATCGGAAGAGGGTGCCCGAACTGGGAAAAGTCAATGCTCCGCATTGCCGCGCCAAGCGACTCAAGGTTCACCGTTTCTTTTTTCACTACAAGCACGACCGGCGTTTCTCCTCGGAGATGCTTGTCGAGGAGCACTGACAGCTTCGATTGACTCGCCACATCGTTCCCATAGCTCGGAGCATAGCCACCGAGAGGACCCGGGCCTCGGGATCCCGGAATGGTGTACGCATCGGTGCGACCGTGCTTCCTGTCGCTTTGCTCGAGCAAGACCGAGTTGAACCTCAGTGCCGTCTGCCGCCGGAGGTCGTCTGAGTCCGCCGTGAGCACCACTACGAGACGGAACCCCTGGTCGATGGCCATCGCCGCAACGCCCATCATGCTCTCGGTTTTTCCGCTTTGCACCGCACCGACAACGAGGCCTTTGAACACGGCCGGTGACTCTCCCCAATCCTCAGGATCGGGTAGCCGCTCGACGATGCTCCTCGAGCTGGAGCGCAGGTTATCGACTCGCAACGGGTGCACGACTCGGCCTAGTCGTGTCTCGAGCGACTCCCACCATCCTCTTGACCGAGTCTCGACGAGAGAGGTGGGAGTGACCTCTTCGCTGGGCGGCCAGAAGAACCCGGGCTGCTCGGTCGCGTGCATGGACAAAACGCGCCTTGCCTATCCTTTAGCTTGCCGCTGCAGCCTCAATGCGCTGCAGCCAAAGCTGCTGTTGGCCCCAAGAGTTGAGGGCGTTCTGCCGCATCTGCAGAAGCCCGATAGGCGGCTGATCCACGCCACCGACCTCGCCATCGCGATAAGCAATACGCTCCTCTGGATCGATGCCGGCGAACGCGCACCAGTTGTCTTCGATGTAGGTCTTGATCTTGTCCTCGCTCAAACGGCGTTCTTCGATTCCTTGCTTGAGGTGGTGAGCCGAAGTCATCTGGATGGTGGCCGCCAGAGCATGGAACCTCGATCGCTCGCCCGGCTTCACAAAGCTCAGGTCATCGTCGTACCAGTCGGCGACGGTGCGGAAGTCATCCACGAAGCTCGCCCTTAGCGACGCATGGTCTTCGTCGCACTCCTCGTAGAACCGACGGATCGCGAGGTTCACGCTCGGCGGACCCACTGATGGATCCACATCTAAATACGTGAACGCCATCACCCTGCCGATGAAGTCATACGTGCCGTAGCGCTTCTTGTTCCGCATCACGCGCTTGAGCTGCGCGATGACGGCGGCTTCCCGCACCTCGGCCTCGGACGCATCCGCACTGTCCCCAGGTGCAGCTGACTCGCGCGAGAGCTCCCAGAGCGTGCGATGGACCGGGTGATCTTGGTATACGGCGTTCCGAATCTCGGCCTGGTTGAGTTTCTCTGAGCCTGTGTTGTACCGATCGAAGATGTGATAGAGGGTCGCTTGCTCGTTGCACTGGACAGTTGTTATCGGAATCTTGCGCCCTAAGAAACGAGACTGGATTCCTCTCGCATTCTCAGGCTCCAGCTTGTCGAAGTGCTTATCGG
>JADFIT010000226.1 GCA_022566515.1 Gemmatimonadota bacterium | reverse complement strand
CGGGAAGTGGCTGGCGCTCTGACGTACGCGCACAAATGCGGTGTCATTCATCGCGACATCAAGCCGGAGAACGTCCTGCTGGCCGAGGGCCACGCGGTCGTGGCGGATTTCGGTATAGCCAAGGCGCTGCACACCGCTGGCGACGCCCTGACCCGCACCGGGTTTCCCCTGGGGACGCCGGGTTACATGAGCCCGGAGCAAGCCGCCGGCAGCACGCGGCTCACCGGGGCGACCGATCTGTACAGTCTGGCGTGCGTGTTCTACGAACTCGTGGTTGGCGAAGTCCCCGGACGATTCGTTTCGCCGGACGACTCTCGACAGGAACGGTTCGTCCACGCCGAGCCGCACCACCGGGACCGACTCGATCGGCTCCCGCGATCCGTCGAGCGGGCCATGGTGCGAGCCATGGCTATTCAGCCTGAGGACCGACACGAGACACCGACGGCATTCGCCGAGGCCGTGGACCCCCAGCGGCGTTCTTCGCGCCGGTACGACACCGAGGAGGCGCGCGAGATTGTGAACCGAGCTGCCGAACTCGAGGCTTCAGTCCCTACGAGCCCAGCTCTCTCTCTCGGCGGCATTCAGGAGATTGCCGACGAGGTTGGCATCGACCCGGTCCACGTTCGTGAGGCGGCGGCTATCGTCCAACAGGGCGACGACGGCTTGGTGCGTGGTGGGGTGCTGGGCGTTCGCCCCGATCTCTCGTTCCAACGCACCTTCGAAGGTGAAATCAGCCCGTCGGACTACGAGCGGTTGCTGGAGGAAATCAGAACCCAGATTGGCGAGGTCGGGCGCCTCAACGAGACACTCGGCCGGTCCCTGTCGTGGAATTCCCTGAGCTTTCAAAACTCCATCGAGGGTGGAGGGCGGCTGATCCACGTAATGATACGCCCGGATGATGGCCAGACCACATTACGGATTACCGAATCGTCGGGCCACTTCCCCGTCGTACTGGTTGTGGGAGGTGTCGCGGCCGCATTTTTTTCGGTTGGGTGGAGCTTCAGCACGTTCGACGTGATCCCGGCCATCGTCAGCTCCGCAGTTTTCGTTGGTGCCGGCTACGCGGGTGTGCGCGGAGCGATCGGCGCGTTCATGCGACGGCGACACCGCAGGATGCGGCATCTGTTGGACAGTGTCCAACGGCACATTCGGGATGCACTTTCGTAGGAGCTTGGGAAGCCGACTGCGTGAGTGACCTTTGGGGGGCTCCTCCTGCCTGCCTTGCGTTTGTTCGCCCCATGGTGCGCGAATTCGGTTATGCCCACCACCGGTCCGGTCAGTTACTTTGCCTCACATGACGCCAGCCCCAGCCATTCCGGATATCGGTGCTGCCATTGACGTTCTGCAAAACGTCTTCGGTTACGACACATTCCGGCCGGGACAACAGGAGGTCATCGAAACCGTCCTCGAAGGAAGAGACTGCCTAGCCGTCATGCCGACCGGTGCGGGCAAATCGCTCACCTTCCAGATTCCCGCGCGCATCCTCCCGGGAACGGTCCTGGTACTGTCTCCACTGATCAGCCTGATGAAGGATCAGGTCGATGCCCTCACGTCCCTCGGCTTCACGGCGGCCGCCATCAACTCCTCGCTGGGGCGAGAGGAGTGGTTGGACAAGCTGCACTCACTCCAACGGGGCGAGTACGAAGTGGCGTACATCGCGCCCGAGGCACTGGACGGACGGTTGAAAGACGTGCTGTCGGATTGTCCCATTTCCGTGCTGGTGGTGGATGAGGCGCACTGCATCTCTCAATGGGGCCACGACTTCAGGCCGGCCTACCGCAGACTCCGCGGTCTCAAGCAGCACCTGAACGATATCCCCATCCTCGCCTTAACGGCCACGGCCACGACGCGCGTCGCGCGCGACATCATTCGGCAACTCGGCATGCGCCGCCCCGGCGGATACAAGGGATCGTTCTTCCGGCCGAATCTCTTCATTCGTTGTCGCAAGAAAGGTGAGGGAAACACCCGGAGAGAGATCCTGACCCTTATCCGCCGCCATTCGGGCGAGAGCGGAATCGTATACTGTCTGTCGCGAAAGACCGTCGAGCAAACGGTAGACTATCTATGCCGACAGGGCGTGCGTGCGGTTCCGTACCATGCCGGCATGGAGAAAGTCGAGCGAACTCGGCAGCAAGACGCGTTCGCCCGGGATGATGCCGACGTGATCGTGGCTACGGTCGCGTTCGGCATGGGCATCGACAAATCCAACGTGCGGTTCGTAATCCATCGGGACATGCCCCCGAATATCGAGTCGTGGTACCAGGAGATCGGCCGCGCCGGGCGCGACGGTCTGCCGAGTGAATGTTTCTTGTTCTACTCGTGGGCCGACGTCATCGCGAGGGAGCGGTTCCTCGCCGAGATCGAGGACGAACAGCTTCGACGAGAGAAGAAGCAGGCCATGGTGCGCATGTTCGAACTGGCCGACTCGTCCGCATGCCGGCACAAACGGATCCTGGCCTACTTCGACGAGACGATCGAGCCGTGCGGCGAATCGTGCGACATGTGCTCCGGCGTTCACACCTCGGATCTCTTGACCCAGGTAGCGTTGGAGACCAAGAGATCCGGGCGAAGTCGGCGGACCTCTGCGGTGAAGGATAACGTCGCTGCGTCGGAGCGTTCGCCTTCCGACCCCGCCTTTCAGCGCCTCCGAGCGTTGCGAAAGATGCTGGCGGATCAACAGAGGGTTCCCGCCTACATCGTCTTTGGCGATCAGGTGTTGTGGAACATGATCGACCGGATGCCGAGTACGAAGGCGGAGTTGCTCGAGGTATCGGGGGTTGGACCGGCCAAGTTGGATAGGTACGGGGAGGCGTTCCTGGCCGCGCTGAACGCATCACAGCAATAGGAGATGTCTTGAGCTATCGCGGCGTTTGCAGCGGAGAAAAGGAAATGCTGCCGCGGATTGATTTTTGGACGCGGATTGACCATCCAACCTACCCGGTAGCCGGATCGCGCTATGAAGGTGGCAAGCCTACTCCGCTCGGAGCGCAATCACCGGGGCCACTGAGGCGGCCCGTTTCGCGGGCACCAACAGCGCGACGGCGCTGACCACGAGGAGCAAGACGGGGATCACCGTGAAGGTCAGCAGATCGAAGGCCTCCACACGGAACAGCACAGTGGCCAAGGCCCTTCCCAGGAACCACGCCAGCACGAGCCCGATGGCGATGCCAATTCCCAGAGGCCGGGCGCCCTGCCGCACGAGGAGGCCGATGATCCGGCCGCCAGTGGCACCCAAGGCCATACGAATGCCGACTTCGGCGGTCCGCCGGCTCACCGAAAAGGCCATCACGGCGTAGAGGCCGATGGACGCCAAGACCAAGGCCACGACGCCGAAGACCGAGAACATGCCGCTCAAGATGAGGTCTTCCAAGTTCGATTCCTCTACCCGACCGGTCAGCGTGTTCACCTGGGACATGGGAATGTCCGGATCGATGCGTGTCACCAGCTCGCGCACGCGTGCCGTCACGTCGAGCGGGGCTCCGGCGGTCCGGAGCATGATGGAGAACCCGCCGGTTGGCTGCTGGGCTATGGGCACGAACATGCCCTCCGGGGGCGCGGCGGCGAAGTCCAGCGCCGGCGACATCTGGAAATCGCGAACCACGCCTACGACCGTGTGCCAGGGATTCTCTGACGTGGACCGGCCGAGGCGCAGCTGCTTGCCGATCGGTTTCTCTCCCGGCCAGTTCTTGGCGACGAATCGCTCGTCGACGATCGCCACCGGCCCGGCGCCCAAGACATCCGTGGCGCGGAAACCGCGGCCGGCGACTATGGGAACGCCGATGAGGTCGAAGAACGACGATGAGACGCGGGTGTATCCACCGAACGGGTACTCGGAGTCGTCGGCGTAGTCCCCGTCCCCCACGCCGTAGAAGTAGAGCCCCGTGCCCAGGATCGGCAGGTTCGACGTGATCGCGACCTCGCGCACACCGGGAATGGCTTCCAACTCCCGATGGAACCGATCGGTCACCACCTGGCGGCTCGTCGAGTCGGGATACGTTTCCCCGGGCAGCCCGAGTCGCGCCGTCATGATGTTCTCCCTGTCGAGCCCGTAGTCGGCGCTGCCGCGCTCGAGGGTGCTGCGGACCGTGAGACCGGCGCCCACGAGCAACGCGCACGAGAGCGCGACCTCCAACACCACCAAGCTCGCCGACCATCTCACGCCGCCGCCCGAACCGCGGATCTGATCCTTGAGAATGCTGTTGATGTCGACGCGCGTGGCGTGGAGGGCCGGGAGCATGCCCGACGCCAAGGCGACGAAGAACGTGATGCCCAAGACGAAAACGAACACGGCGGGACTCAAACCGAAGGTCATCCAGGGTGGGATGCCGAGAGGCGCCACCACCCGGGCGAACAGGTCGAGGGAGAACTTGGTAAGCACCAGCC
>JADFIT010000065.1 GCA_022566515.1 Gemmatimonadota bacterium | reverse complement strand
GTTCGCCGTCGAGTCGGCGATCGCTCGCTGTCCGGCGATCGGGAATCCTTCGTCGCTCTGTCCTCCGGCGTTCGGTCACAACAGGATGTGACATATGCTCTCTCCGTCAAGACGGGGATCTATTGAGTGGAGGCCTCGCACGGGACTGTGCCTTCAATCGTGATTATGAGCCCGCAGACCGAACTTGGGAAGGGTCAATGGACGCCTTCGATCCTTCCAGGTCGTCGACAAACTCAATGCCCACCCAGGGACGCCTCCCGTCACAGCGATCTATCTCCTCACTTCAATTGTTCCCTCCACCTTATGCGAACCCATGGTCAACTCCACCGTATAGCTGCCGGGCCCCACGATTGGTGGACCCCTGCGGGACCTTCCTTGGCCTTGCTGTGCGCTGGCGCGCGTCAAATCCCACACGGCCATGTTGAATCCGGCGTCGCCCGTGCCCTGTAGATCATTCACGATGTTGCCGGAGTCGTCTTTCACCAAGATCGTGACGGTACCCGGGGCGCTCAGGTAGTACTGCACCGCGGCGCTGGGCCGCCCGCCACCACCGAACCTACCGAAGCCCCCGCCCTGCGGCAGATCCACCGGTTCGGGATCGAACAGATGGATATCACTGGCCAGGATCTCCGGAGTCATCTGCTGAATCGGACGTACGTCCATCGCGAACATCCCACGGCCTTCGGTCGCGGCTACCATGATGTCGTCGCGCGGATGGATGATCAGATCGTGCACAAACGTGCTGGGCAAGTCGTGCGACAGTACCTGCCAGCTCTGTCCGCCGTCCATTGACACATATACGCCGATATCCGTGCCGACGTATAGCACGTTCTCGTTCTTTGGATCCTCCCTGATGACGTTTACGGGACCCAACGGGATGTTGTTGGTGATGCTACGCCATGTCCTCCCGTAGTCGGTAGATTTCCAAACGTACGCCGTGAAGTCGTCATCCCGCTTGCCGTTTTGCGTCATGAAGACAGTCGCTTCGTCGTACGCCGATGCGACGATCCGTGAGATGAACTTCTTCCTGGGAATCCCTCGCTCGATCTGATCCCAATTCTCGCCGCCGTCTCTGGTAATCCACACATGGCCGTCGTCTGTACCTACGTAAACCAGTCCGAATTTGAACGGCGATTCGGAGATCGACATAAGCGTTTGGTAAGGAATGTCGCCCAGCTCCTCGACATTGTCGTCGGTGAGATCCGGGCTAATGGTCTCCCACTTGTCACCTCGATCCATCGACCTGAACAACTTATTCATGCCGTGGTAAATCACGCGTGGGTTATGAGGAGAAATAATGAACGGCGCCAACCACTGACCGCGAAGCTGCTGCTCACCCTCGCCCGGCTGCGGAACGATGTTGACACGGTCTTGGGTGTCGAGATGGGTCCGCGAAATCGACCCGTAGAATCCCGCCGAGTAAACGACGTTCGGGTCGGTTGGGTCGATAGCATGCTGGCTTCCCTCACCGCCCGGAGCGCCCTCGTACTGTGCGGCAGGAATGTTGTGACGGCCACGACTCAGATCCACAACGCCTCTGCGGCTGCCGTGATCTTGGATCGAACCGTAGACGCGGAACGGGTCGTCCATGTCGTAGTTCACGTTGAAGAACTGCACCAACGGTAGATCGTCGTTCATGTTCTTCCAGTTCTCCCCAGCATCATAGGAAATGTCGATTCCGCCATCGTTCACGTTGATCAGGTAATTCGAATTCTCCGGGTCGATCCACAGTCCGTGATGGTCGCCGTGCATCCCAGAGAGACGCCGGAAAGTCTTACCGCCGTCGTTCGAGACGTTGAGCGCTAAGCCCATCACGTACACCCGGTCAACGATGTTCGGGTCGGCGCGGACCTGACCGAATACCCAGCCGTACGTACCGCCGAGCCGCTCCATGTACTCGTTTTCTTCGCTCACACGGCTCCACGAGCGACCGCCGTTGTTCGAACGGAACAGAGTAGCACCTTTGATCACTGGGCCACGCGGGCGGCCGTACGCGTCGGTCTCGCCTTGGGGAGCCGGGCGCGCGGTCTCATAGTTGTCGACGAACGCGTAGATGACGTTGGGATTCGATCGAGAGACATCGATACCAATGCGGCCGCGGTACCGTGCCTCTGGAAGACCGTTATTGATCTCCTCCCAATTGGCGCCCGCGTCAGTGGTCTTGTAGATACCGCTTCCCCCGTAGTGCGACTCGTTTCGTGGATCGTTCCACTTCTCGCGCACTCGCTGCCACGTCGCGGCATACAGAGTGTTGGGATTCGACGGGTCCATGACCAGGTCAATGGCGCCGGTCATTTCATTGATGTAAAGGATCTTCTCCCAACTCTCACCCCCGTCGGTGGTCTTGTAGACGCCACGATCTTCGTTGTTCGTCCACTCGTGGCCGGAAGCAGCGACGTAGACGACATTCGAGTTCGTCGGATGGACCACTATCCGAGGAATCGTGTGCGTACCAGTGAGCCCCATGTGTTCCCACGTCTCTCCCGCGTCGGTGGACTTGAACACGCCGGCGCCAGCATGGGAACTCCGGAAGATATTTGCCTCACCGGTCCCTACCCACACGATACTGGGGTCGGATGGGTCGAGTGTGACGTCACCGATCGACGTCGATGGGCCCTGTTCGAACACCGGGAACCAGGTCGTCCCTTCGTTGACGGTTTTCCAAACACCGCCCGTGGCACCGGCGGCGTAAATTGTGTACGACGCACCACGTGGTCCCGCGACGGCGATGTCGGTCATCCTACCGCTGATGTTGGTGGGACCGAGGAACTGCCACGGCAAATTCTTGAACAGCGATTGCCCCTTCATGGCCAGGTGGCTTTCGTACCATTGCAGACGCTGGACTGGATCCGTTTGCTGCGCCTCTATGGGAGTGGCCACAACAACCGCAAGCAAGACGAGGACCGTCACAGCATTGCATCTCGAACAGATCAGACGAACCTTAGACATCGGCCCATTACCTCCAGAGAACGGTGCTATCGTGGGAACACTTCTCAGATCAGACCGCACTGAAGCGGCCTGTCCAAATCGCAAGGACCCTCTCCGCCAGGACCACACCCCAGCATTGGGCCAGCCGCTCCAAGCACCATCGCGGTAGCTGGCCGTCCGGCGACTGCCGCAGTGGCGCTCAAGGCAGATCTGTGATCACCGGAGACAAGTTACGCTGTTGCAGCATCTGGTTGAACCACAGCAGATCCTCATCTAGGAGTCGCTCCACTACGAGCCGGTGCTGCTCCAGTCGCTCACGCAACACCATGTGCACTTCACCCTGTTGGTCGGTCGGCCGAAAATCATTCGTCGCAACCGTACCGGCCAGATACCGGAGCCGCCCCACCAACTTGGTCGGGTACCGGACGCCATCCTGTCCAGTGCCGGTCGTCGTCAGCCGGATGAGTTCCTCCTCGATGGCTATGAGCTCGACATCCAACTCCTCCGCCGCGGTCAGGATTTCTTCCGCGCCCCCTTGATCTTCCAGCACGGCTCGAAGGTCGTAGATCTGCCGCCGAACCCACTCGATGCGATTTACCAAACCCGCAGCCACGTCGTAATCATCCCGAATCTCCTTGACCTTGGCGATCTGCACCGCAATGTCGGCCTCGGTGCCTTCAGAGTTGGGATCTTTGAGAACTTCGAGTTGCCGGGTGTACTCACTCCCATCCACAGCAAGCGTCACGGTGTATGTGCCGGGAGGCATGAGCACGGAAATACCACCACCCCCTGACCGCCACCGGTCGGGCCCGAGATCTACCCAATCCGCATAGCGAGGCTTCGTCCGGAGCTTGATCCGCGTCGCCGACTCGTCCCGCAGATTCCACCAAACTCGATTGATACCAGAATGCCTGGTGCCCTCGAGCGTGCGAATAGTCTCACCCGATTCGGTGGCGACCCGAATCTCGACATCACTCGCCTGTTCTGACGCCAGCCAGTAGTTGATCGAGGCGCCGTACTCCGGGTTCTCACCGGCGGTCGGATCATTGGGCATGGACATGGGCGACGTAATGTTGTGGAAACGATACGCCGATCTCGGCTCGAACAGATGTGCATCCGCCGAGGTTACGTCCGACGTGAGTTGCTGTAACGGCGACAGATCGTCCATGATCCAAAAGCCGCGCCCGTACGTACCCACGACCAAATCGTTGAAGTGCTCCTGCACCACCATGTCGTACATCGGGGCCGGCGGCAGGTTGTTCATCAGCGGTTGCCACATATCACCGTCGTTGAACGTCACATAGAGCGCGTTTTCCGTTCCCAGGTAGACCAATCCGGGCCGCACCGGATCTTCGAGTATCTCCCGCGCATAGCTCAGCGGACTGTCCGCAATACCGTCGACGATCTTTTCCCAATTCTCCCCGTAGTCATCGGTCTTGTAGACATGCGGTTCGAAATTGCCCTGCTGGTGGTGCTCGATCGCTATATACGCCTTCGCCGCGTCCCACTTGGACGCGTCAATGCTCCGCACCACTCCGTCCGGCGGCAGATCGGGGATGTTGTCCGTGACGTTCGTCCAACTCTGACCGCCATCGCGTGTGACATGCATCAACCCGTCGTTCGACCCCGTCCAGAGTACGTTGGCATCCACCGGCGATTGGTCGAACGCGTAAATCACGCAGCAGTACTCCACTCCGATGTTGTCCGGGGTGAGACCGCCCGAGATTCCCTGTTTCGACTTATCGTTTGTCGTGAGGTCGGGACTGATAACCTGCCAGCTTTGGCCGCCGTTCGTCGTTCTATGCACATGTTGGCTTGTCACAAAAATCGTGTTGTTATCGTGCAGCGATACGTGAAGTGGGAACGTCCACTGGAAACGGTACTTCAGTTCCGCCGCAGGCCACCCGCCCGTGTTCTCCGGCCACACTTCAACTGGACGGAACTGTCTCGTGCGCTCGTCATAACGCACGACAATCCCACCGCGCGCACCGGAGCCGGACGCACTCGACCAAATTATGTTCGGATCCGTCGGGTCTGGGGTCGCAAACCCGCTCTCGCCACCGCCAACCGAATGCCACATGCCGCGGGGAATGCCTCCACCACCAAACCCGCCCACCCGGCTGTTGCTCGGGCCCCGGGTGGAAGGCCCGTCCTGGCGGTTACCCATGACGTTGTACGGAATCGCGTTGTCTGCGGTGACGTGGTACATCTGCGCGATCGGAAGTTGAACTCGGTGCCATGTTTTGCCGCGGTTGACCGAGACGGCTGCACCGCCATCGTTGCCCACGATCATGCGGTCGCCATTTGTGGGATCGATCCACATGTCGTGATAGTCTCCACCCGGACGCTGGCGCCCGCTGAGCGGCGTGCCGGTGCGCCCGCCGTCGGTAGAGTGCACGAACGCCGCGGTGAGAAAGAAGACTTCGTCCGGATCGTCGGGTAGTACAACACAGTTGTTGTAATAGCCGGTGCGACCGCCGAGGTTGCGATCGTGAGTCATGAGTTGCCAGTTATGCCCGCCGTCGTCCGACCGCCACAACTCACCGCTCTCGGTCTCCTGCCCGTGCCACGGGACCCCGTCGCCTGTTTCGATCAACGCGTACACGCGACTCGAATTCGCCAGGGTGAGACAGATATCGACTTTTCCGACGGGCAAGAGCGGCAAGCCGTTTCCCTCGAGCTTGGTCCAGCTGTCGCCGCCGTCTCGCGACATATGGATGCCACTCCCCGGACCCCCACTCTCACGTCCCCATGTATGGATCTCAACCTGCCACATCCCCGCGAAGAGAATCCGCGGATTGTTGGGATCCATTTCCAGGCTCGACGCGCCAGTGTTTTCATCCACGAACAGCACGTGCTCCCACGTCTCGCCGCCGTCCATCGTGCGGAAGATTCCACGCTCACGTTGCGGACCGTGACTGTGACCCAACGCCGCCACGTACACGATGTCGGGGTTGGTCGGGTGGATGACGATGCGCGATGTGCGGCTCGGCCACGCTAGGCCCATGTGCCGCCAGCTCTCTCCTCCATCGGTGGACTTGTAGACACCCGTGCCCAGTGACACGTTCGAGCGAATGTGCGGCTCACCCGTGCCGGCCCACACGATTGCCGGATCCGAGGGCGCCACCGCTAGGGCACCGATGGAGTGATCGGGCTGGTCGTCGAAGATCGGCCTCCAGTACTCGCCTCCGTCCTCCGATTTCCAAATGCCACCGGAGGCCGCCCCCACGTAGTAGGTGAGTGGATCGCCCACCACACCCGCCACTGATGCAATCCGGTTGCCGACCGGACCGATGTGCCGGTAGCGCAACTGGCTGTATTGTTCAGGAGAGATGTTTTGCGCTGTAACCGCTCCGGGAGCTGCCAGCAGCGCAAGTGCCGCAAGAAAAATCGGTAGACGGCGGATCGCTTGTCCGACAGCTGTCGACATGGGGATGCCTCCTGCTAAGCAATTGACGGAATCAGTTGAGGAATAGCCCGCGGGGAAGGGCTTCGGCAAGGGGTCTAGTTGACGCATGCCCTAGCTGGAGTAGCTCAAGGGTTTGACAATTCATGCCACTGCGCAGCAGTCGTCGGGCTCTTTGAACCCCGCCTCGCGGAGGGAATCGCGAATTTCGGCGCGGGCATCCGCAGAGCCGACGGCTGCGACAATGAAGGCATCCTTATGTTCGCCGATCGCCGAGGGATGGACGACTGGCGCCCCGTGGATCACCTGGCCGATCTTGCGAGGATCGAGATCTACGAACGCCACTACCTCATGTCCTTCGCTCTGGATGGCCAGGGCGAAGGCCTTGCCCACCGGTCCCGCACCCCAAACCACAACGGGCCGGCCGGCGATCCGCCGACCGAGAAAGTGGGCCTTGCAGCGTCGAAACGCTTTCTCCCCGTACCTGCCATCCGTGCGCGAGAGCCGGTCGGGCCGCTCCCGCCATTCCAGCAGGACCTCGGGAACCTTGCCCAAGGGGTATCCCGCCTCCCAGAACCTGAGAATCAAGTCGTAATCCTCCGGCCATCCCTTGTCCCGATACCCACCCACCCGCTCAAACGCGGTCCGCCGCATGACCAGGCTCGGGTGGGGGATCGGGCACTCGACGAAGAGGTCGCGTTCCATCTCAGCGGGGCTATTCACGCTGTTGATCCACTGCTCGTAACGACGCGCGCCTCCCCGCACGAGGCGGCGCGGGATGTAGCGAATCCACGTCCCGCAAGCCGCGAGACCGGTGTGTGCGTCGAGGAACTCTATTTGACGCTCGAGTCGAAGTGGTGCGGCGATGTCGTCCGCGTCCATGCGGGCGAGCAACGTGCCTCGAGCTTGCGCCGCCGCCGTGTTGAGCGCTGATACGATCCCCCGTGGCGGCGTGAAGATGGTACGGATCCGGTGATCACGCGTCGCCCACTGCTCCAGCAGCGCCGCTGTTCCGTCTGTGGACCCGTCGTCCACGGCTATGATCTCGAACGCCCGAAACGTCTGGGCCACGAGGGACTCGAGCGCCTCGTCGAGAGTGGCCGCGGCGTCGCGGCACGGGAGAAGGACTGATAGGAGCGTAGTCGAGGTCACTGGCCGCGTCCCGACTGCTCTCCGGACTCAACCCACAACCTAGGATCCCTCACCAAACCCAACCCGCCTGCCACAACCGTCGACGTCTGCATCGGCACCCTTCCAGGCGACTACTTGTAAGCGACCGCTGCGCTAGCCGGGCCCGCGAGCGGGATGATCTCGAAACTCTTGAAGCCCACCTCGCTACACCACTCCCGAAAGTCAGCGCCGGTATAATCGAACGCATCGCCAACTTCGATGAGCATGTTGAGTGACATCAATAGGCCAAATGCGTTTTCTCGCCGTGCGTCGTCGATCAGATTCTCTATCGCGATGAAGGCACCGTCATCCGGTAGGGCGTCGTAGGCTTTCTTGATCAGAATCTTTTTCTTTTCCAGATTCCAGTCGTGAAGGACGTTTCCCATTGTAACGACGCTGGCCTTGGGCAACTCGTCTGCGAAAAAATCGCCGGAAACGACCTCAATGCGTTCAGTCATACCTGCCGCGTCGATCTGTTTCTGCGCGTGACGTGCCACAGGCGGCAGATCGAACGTGTGGAACGTGAGATGTTCGTGCCGCGCGCCGACCAGTCGCGACAGGAGGGCAAGAGCGCCTCCGATATCACTCACCGTCTTGTACTTGGAGAAGTCGAACTTCACAGCCAGCTGGTGAAAGTTCTCCGCTTGAAATCCCGTCATCGCCTCGAGGAACTCGCCGAGCTTGGCCTCGTTGGCGTAGAGCTCCTCGAATATCGACTTGCCATGGAGTTTCACCTCGTTTTGTGGTTCGCCCGTCTTGAGGGCCGTACCGAGGTTGTTCCAGAACCCAAACAGGCGCGAGTTGAGCATCTCTGGCATCCCGCCGATGTACATGGGACTCTTCTTGTTCAGGAACGCGGCCGTCTCCGAGGTGTTCTTGTACCGCCCTTGTGGTCCGTCACCGGCGCGCTCGAGTAATTTCAGCGCTACCAGCGCGTCGAAGAAGTCGTAGGTTCCCCGCGGATGGAGCTTCAGTGTTTCGCCGAGCTGTTCCGCCGTCATCGCTCTATCCCCAAGTACAGAGAAAAGGTCGAACTCTACGGCTGTGAGCAGCACCTTCGATCCCCAGAAGGCGGTCGCTGTTTGCATGATGTGACTCGGATCGAGTTTGGCGCTCATCGTTTCCTCCTCTTGGGAAGTGAAGCGCGCGACCCTCCAGCCTACCGCGACAGCAGCGATCGCTTGTTAAAACGGGCGCGTCAGGGAATTCAGAAGACTCGCCAGATACCCGGTGTGGCCAGTTCCACCGAGTGGCCGTCCGGATCGCGGAAGTAGATGCTCTTCCCACCCCGTTCCCAACTCACCTCACTTTCGATTTCAACGCCTTCGATCGCGAGATGCCCGCGCCATGAATCAAGCTCTCCCGAGGCGATGGCGAACGCGAAATGCGCCGGTCCCGCGCTGTCATGGGGAGGGATCCGCCCGCCCTCAAACGACACACCAGAAGCAGTGGCCCCGCGAAGGAAGAGCAAGAGCACCGTACCTTCCCCCGCGTCCATCGCAGCCAGGCGGTCTCCTCTTGACAGGGCGCCCAGTCCGATCACGCGCTCGTAGAACTCAACCGCCCGGTCAAGATCTTCGACGTAGAGCGCGGTTTCCAAAACCCGTCGAACCTGTGGCATACACCCAGACTTTCAAGGAGTCTAAAGTCTATCAGCTGGATCTGCTCGTAATGCTATCAGCTGTCCGTATCAACGCTAGGCAGCGTACCAGATGACAGCGAAGAAGTGGCAAGTGGTACCGGTCAGAACGCACAGGTGCCAAACAAAATGACCGTATCTCAGTCGCTTCGTGGCGTAGAACGCTACCCCACCCGTATACGCGAGACCTCCAGCCAGAAGCCACAGAAGACCCTGATACGGCATCCGCTGCCAGAGCGGCTGGACGGCTATCACCATCAGCCAGCCCATTGCCACGTAGATCGCCGTGGCGATCTTCGGGTACCGGAACGCCACGACCGCTTTGAAGATCGCGCCGGCCAACGCCAAACCCCATATAGCGCCGAACAGGGTCCATCCCCAGCCACCCCGCAGGACCCCAAGCGTGAACGGCGTGTAGGTCCCGGCGATGAGGAGGAAGATCGCCCCGTGATCGAGTACCCGAAACACGCGCTTGGCTCGCGGGTTGGGCCAGGCGTGGTAGAGAGTGGAGGCGAGGTATAGGGCGGCCATCGTCACAGCGAAGATGCTCACACCCACAATACTGCCGGCGCCGTGGGGAATCGCAGCCAGCACCAGAAGTGGCGTCACAGCTACAGCCGCTAGGAAGCCAATCCCGTGGCTGACGCTATTCGCAATCTCTTCTCCGGGCGTCTGTGGACGAGCGGGCACCCAACACTCCGTTCTCAATGACTTCCCTATATAACGAAAGGGGCCGAGAACTTCATGGGCTTGCTCGGCTCTTTCACTCCAATCAGCTCGTAATAGCGCTCCTCAGATGGTCGCCGCTCAAGATTCGGAGAGGAAGCGCAGGATTTCGCGCATCAGTCGCTCGCCTTGGGGCGTCTCGAAAATGAACTGCGCATGGGCGGCCCCGTCGAGAATTACCAGTTCCTTCGGCTCCGGTGCTTGCTCGTACTGCTCACGAATTTGCGGAAGGCGCAGGGCGCCACTGCCGGTGGTGTCGCCGCGACTCGTGATGAACAGCTTCTGGCCCTTCATCCGCTCTGGAGTGTCGATGGCCGAATGTGCCAGCAGCACAATGCGGTCGATCGCACCGCGCGGGGCCTCGACCGCCGCCCGGGCAGTCGCCCCGCCGCCGAAGCTGGCACCGACCACCGATACCGTGCTCGCGCCGGTCTGATGCAGATATTGGACGGCGGCCAGAACGCGGAATCCAGCCGTCGCCAGAGTGTGTGCCTGCACCGCCCAACTCTCCTTGTTGAACCGGCCGCCGTGAGCCAGCACCACGCCGCGGTCGCCCGTTCCATACACGTCGGCGTAGACGATCCCCCCGTCCTCGGTCGGAAAGGAAACGCGCTCCTGCGGCATCGCGAGGGGCGCGAGGGCAATGGCCGCTATGGCCGCATCAAGAACACGCATGCCGCGATCTCATTGGGTCGGCGTGTAACAACCATGTCCCCGACTGCTCAACCAACCCTACGCCCCAACCCGGTGCACCGTCAGCCGCAGGGTCGTCGGGCGGCCCAACTTGGCGGGAGCTTGGGCCACGACACAGCGCCCAGTACTTGGCGTGAGCGCACATGCGAATCGAAAATCGCAGCTACAAGCTCAGCCTTCAGGCAGGAGGAGCGTTTCGTAATGTTGCGACCGTAGGTCGAACCGTGCGAGAACCGCTCGCGCTTGCGGCGGGACATGGGCTACCTCGTAGTCGTCTCCCATAAATCGGCGAATGGCATCAAGTGAGTCGAACCACATGATCGTGACGAACTCGACCTCATCCTCCAGTGGCCGGCGCAACAGATGGGCCCCACGATAACCAGCGATTTGCCGCGCCGCGATTTCTGGAAGGACCTCCGTTCTCACGATGCGTTCGTAGGTGTCGGCGTTGTCGAGCGTCGTCCACCCATGCCAGAATCGACCAATCACTCCGGGCCTCCCATTACTTGCGATGTTATCGTCAGCGTGTTGACGCTGTTAGCCGGGGCGGATTCATATACTAAGTGCAACAACGTCCCGCAACGAGAAAGGTGACCTGACATACGGTAGTCTTCAGTTCTCCGACAAGAGAGGAAGCCTACCATGACGTACCGCCAGATCACCTTCGAAGAAAGATATACCCTCGGCTTGCTCCGGCGGGGAGGGCTGACCGCGACCGCGATCGCCCGGGTCCTCGGCCGGCATCGGAGCACGATCGTGCGAGAGGTCCGGCGCAATCTTGCGGCGAGCGACGGGACCTACCGCCCCCAGCTGGCCGACTGGTACGCGCGGGGTCGGCGGACGCGGTCCCGGCGCAATCGCCGGTTCACGGCGACCGAGTGGCGCCGCGTGCGGCGGCTGCTCGAGCAACAATGGAGTCCGGAACAAGTCGCCGGCTACCTGCGGCTCCACCGGCGCCTCCAGATCAGCCATGAGACGATCTACCGCTACATCTGGGCCGAGAAGCGGCAGGGCGGGACGCTCTACACCCACCTGCGTGGTGCCCAGAAGCAGCGGCGCAAACGCTACGGGCGCTACGATAGTCGCGGCCGCCTGGCGGGCAAACGCTCGATTACGGCCCGCCCCGCCGCGGTGGCGACGCGGACGCAGCTCGGCCACTGGGAAGTCGACACCATGCTGGGGGCTGGGCAAGCCGGGCCCTGCGTGCTGACGCTGGTCGAGCGCAAGACCGGCTATGTCGTGATCGGGAAGCTCCCCGCCCGCACCACCGCCAACGTGAACCGGCGCGCGACCCAACTGCTGCGCCGCCAGCCCCGGCGGGTGCGGACAATTACGGCGGACAACGGGACCGAGTTCCATGGCTACCCCGCGATCGAGCGGGCGATCGGCACCCGCTTTTACTTCGCCACGCCCCATCATGCCTGGGAACGCGGCACCAACGAAAACACCAACGGGCTCATCCGGCAGTATCTCCCGAAAGGCCAGAGCATGGCACGACTCACCCAACAAGACTGCAATGCCATTGCGCGGCAGCTCAATCGACGACCTCGGAAACGCCTGGGCTATCGTACCCCGGAGGAACGCTATGAACCGTAACCCTCATTGTTGCACTTCAAAGTTGATATCAAGCGGCGCTCAGGATTCAGGCCGCGGCATCGGTGCCTTCAACCCGCATACCCCTCAGATAGTAGCCGAAAAGGCCGGCTGCAATGCCCGCAGCCGTGAGCGACTTTAGGATGAATCGAATCGTGAGTTCACCACCGAGAAAGCTGTAAACCAGACCAGCAAGAATGCCGATCACCACAGAAGCGCAAACAAAGAGGGTTATGTAGGTCATCTGGCTCCGACTCTTCGAAACGCGCTTGCTCGGATCCAAACGGGCATCCCGGTTGACCAATCGTGAGACATAGAAGAAGACCGGTAGCGCGACGACAAGCACCGAGGTTGGTCCCCGCGTCGATTCCCGCAGGCTGGTTACGCTGTCCGCTAGTGGAAACGCTTGTTCGATGAAGCTGAACACCAACATCCCCAGATTGTATGCACTGAAGGCAAGGGCAACGAAGAGCAGACCGTACAGGAACGCCTCACGCGCATCCGTGTAGGGGCGGGGTTTTGGTACGGGGATTGCGAACGTCACTTCCGCAAAGGCGGCTAGCGCATCACTTACTTGTGTCTTGCTCCATCCAGATTTTAGTAGAACGCCCTCAATCTCCGTACGTGGCACACCTCGGGTCAGCGCCTCATTGACAAAGGTCGTGAGGTCCTCGCTGCGTGTCATTCGGCACCTGCCTTTGCTCAGATTTCCGTGACTTCGGCGTCTGGTCTATGGATCTGCCCGCAAGCTGTGGTGTGACCGCCCGCAGCTACATACGCTGTTAGACTGCGGTATCCTTCCAATTCCACCACTTCAGAAGCTCCGGTTCTGGCGCCTCATTCGTCGCCGCATACACCGCACAGCGGAAAACATACAGAACGCATCTATCAATCTTCTGGCCGCGAAGATCGCACAGGTCGACGTACATCTTCTCAGGATCTTGCCCGCGAAGGTCTGTGGGTTCGCGAAAACCGAGGTCTCGAAGGTCTGTGGCCATACTCGGACCGATACCCGGCAATGCCTGAAGTGCCTGTACCGATTGTCCCACCGTCTACTCCTTGTTCGGTCCGCAGTCTAACGGATGGGCCCGTAGTCTGCGGGCGGCGCATGGCCACACCCTGTCAAAAGTATGGCAACAAATAGCACGAGAATCGACATTACCTGCTCCCCTCTCCCGCAACTCGAGCCCCGCCCAACGGACAAAACGACAGCGCCTCACCGGTGGGCCTGCTAGGCAGCACCGCAGGTGATCTTCATGACGCCGGGCGACTGCTATTCCAGATGTCGCGATGAAGCCGCCAACCGGCTGGCGTGCGTTGCCACCACACGATGTACTTCCCCTCGTCGATGGTGCTCCCGTCTGCACTGGACATCTCGTATCGTCCGACCTCAACGGCCATACTGTCTGTGCCCATGGCCTCCTCGGTCGTCAGCGTCGCTTCGGCCACACCCGCATCCATCGCGCCCTGCCAGAATGTTTCGATTGCCTCCCGGCCATTAATGAAGTCGCTGTTCGGGGGCAATAGCTGGGCCTGGGCCGTGTACAGATTTGCCAGTGCTGCGGCATCCTGCGCTGCAAAGGCAGCGCTGAACTGGTCGTTGGCGGTCTGGATCTCAGCGGTCACGTCTGCGGGTGGCTCGGCCTGCGGTGGCCGGCAACCGCAAAGGGCCACTCCCACAAGCACTACGGCGGCGGTACGGATCCACATGCTGTCACTCCTGGTTATGGATAGCTCTCTCCAAGCGTTGCTCTCTGTTTAGAAAAATCTCTGCTGCCTAGCTCTGTTGCTCATAAGCTGCGGGCGACTGCCAACGACCGCAAGCGGAACTGACCGGGTACGAGGACGCCGAGGGCCGATCAACCTGCCGAACAGAAAGTACCTGTTGCTTCATGAGTGTGTCCGGTCCGAGGAGTAGGCGATCACGCCCATCCCGAGCGATATCAGCACCGGGTTGACCAGATGCGGCGGCGCGAATGCGGCCCCGAAGCGGAGGAAATGACTGCCTTATCAAACCGAGGGCGCCGACAGTTTCATGGGCTCGTTAACCAGCGGGCTTGCAAACACGCTAATCGCGACCCGCACACCTATCGGCTGATACCGCCCACAGACTCCATATAGACAGGGTTGAATCCAGCCAGCGCCTCCTTGACGGCCGCATCGGGCGAGCCGTACACGAAGAGGCGCGTGGGCTTGAGGACCTCCAGGAAGCGATTCGCAAACTTCTCCCCGAACGTGGCCAGATGCGTCAGCACGGCGGCCGAGTCGACGTATCGCTCCAAGATGTGACAGACGGTACCGTCCGCGTTGATGCTCCACTCGTAGGTGAGCGTTCTAGCCTCATTCGCTTCGGTCGCGCTGACCATTTCCTTCATTAGAGCGCGAAAGTTCTCCTCGCGACCGGACTGAATGTTCAGTTCGAGCATCCACGACACCTGCGTAGCCATGTTCGGGCTCCTGTGAGAGTAGGGTGACGTTCTCTTCATGCCGGACGGTTTCCCGCTGCCTAACGGATCGGCCCATCAGCTGCGGCGTGGTCAGCCAGCGGGCGCGAGGGTGCTGATCGAAAGAGAATCTTGCTAGGCGATCAAACACAATGACCTTCCTTTTAAAAACGACAGCGCTGTCTGCTGCATGGGGAGCCTGTGTGAAAACTCGCACCGATGACGGTCTTCGAGAGTTCCGACGCGCACATTTCGCTCAGGAGCCACGATCTCGAGGCGGTCAGAGGTTGGAAGACCCCCTCTTTGTCCACATCCAGGAGTTTTCACACGGCCTCTGGGCTTGTTAGGCAGCGGTGAAAACTCCTCAGTAGATAACAGGATCATCCAAATAATTCCCGCCCGCGATTACATACAACGAATCGAGAGGGGACGAACGCAAGGTGGCATCCAGACCGAACGCAAAGCGCTCCAGACACCCAAAGCAGCCTTCCGTCGGATCGCTGTCCGCCGCATGAATGTTCACTGACCAGAACCAATTCCCGCGCAACGGCAACGTGAATTCATAGCGGCCATACTCGATCGCCTGATCGGCGAGCACGACTACGAACTCCAAGGTGCCGCCTGTGGCCGTCGGGAGCCTCATACGCCCGTCCTCCTGCGCCCTCTGCTCAAGGTCGGTACCTGTAAACTGCCACATGCGCCGGCTGTCTGTGACCACAATCGTCATCAGATCTACTCCGACACGGCCAAAACTGCGGGCCTCCAGCTCCAGAAATGCGTCATCTGAGCAACCGTTCACCCCGAGCACAACCAGAGCACAGGCCATGTACGTCTTATGCCTAGGGCTGCTCCGATAACGCCGATTCGACACCAGGTTACGACTCAAGACTTCCAAGCGCCGCTCCTCCACTAGGACACTGAGCACACACTATTGCTCGGGTTGCCTACTCGGTCTCGACACCTCGCGCGCACCGCTGCCTAACGGCTCTGCCCATCAGCTGCGGCGTGACCCCCGGCCAGTCACCACATGCCGATCGTTTGACAAATCCTACCAGGTCCATAACTGCAATGACGTTCCTTTGGAACCGAGCCGCGCCGTCTGCTGCATGCGCTTGTTATGCAGCGCCTGTCTGGGACTCCTTGCGCCATTGCATTGACAGTTTGCGACCGTGGGCAGCGCAATCGCGCAGATAGAGGTTGATTAACGTCTGGTAGGGAATACCCGTATCGTCCGCCAGCCCCTTGAAGTAGGCAACGGTGGCTTCATCGAGGCGGATGGTGACCGATTTCTTGAGCCGTCTGGCGTAGGGATTCCGGCGGGCTTTCGAAAAGTCGTACTGCTTTCTCATGGTTTCCACCTGCCTGCGTATTCAGTGCGCTCCGGCTTGTTCGCCTTCCGAGCAGAAATGATGCGGATGACCTCCTCAGCCTCTCGATAGCAATGGCAAACGACAAGCGTATTCAGCGAGGCACTCAGCCCAAGTAGGATGAACCGATCCTCATCATCCGAATGGTCCGGGTCCTCGAGCAATAGCGCCCGCTCGTCACCAAAGACTGTCGAGGCCTCCTCGAACGACACGCCGTGCTTGCGTTTGTTGGCCGCATTCTTCCGCGGGTCCCACTCGATGTGGAGGTTCGACACCCTCTAATGTACATACATTGTATGTATTACCGCAAGGACTGGGCTGCGCTGCATAACGGACCTGCAAATCAGCTGCCGGCGAGCCCTCTGCCAGCGGCTTGATGCTGAACGTATTGTGGATCTCCCAGGCGCACAAATGAACGACTTCCTTTGAAAACGTACGCGCCGGCCAGCTGCATTTGCGTGTTAGGCAGCTTCTTGCTGCTGCTGTGTCGCCCAGACGGTCCAGACAACATAGCCGGCCACTAGCAAGTCAAAGCTGATGCACGCGGAGGGATACCACGCCGGTACGACCACCTGCTGCCTCGCCAAATGTAGGCCGACGTCCCAGCCGACGTGCACCGTCCACCCAAGCGCCAGCAAGAGCGGCGAGTGCCGCACACCAGCATAAGCCAGAAGCACAAAAAGGACCACTCCAGCCGCCTCAAGCGCGATCCACTCAACGCCGTCCGCCAGTGCGAAGCCCACGTAGATGACCGCTGCAACCACCAAGCCGACAGCGAAGAAGCGCAGCTTGCCGTCGGGACTTCGGCTCCCTGCGAACCTGATGAACAGGGCACCGAGAATCGCACCGAGACTCAGCCAGAGGAACATAGGACTATCCGTGAAGCTGCCTAACGGCTCGGCCCATAAGCTGCGGCGCTACCAGCCGCCAGGCGATACACTGCAGATTCTTCACGAGTGATTCTTTGCACACAAACACAATGACCTTCCTTTGAAAACACGCGCCGACAGCTTCATGGGGAGCCTGTGTGAAAACTCGCACCGATGACGGTCTTCGAGAGTTCCGACGCACACATTTCGTTCAGGATCCACGATCTCGAGGCGGTCAGAGGTTGGA
>JADFIT010000064.1 GCA_022566515.1 Gemmatimonadota bacterium | reverse complement strand
CGGATGGCCGGCCGCGACTGGTACTCCGGGCCGGAATTGCGGTGACGTACTCACCGCGGAGGACGCGGAGGTTTTTGGACAGGATGGACGGGATGTTGTCATGTGGATTAGGCATTCCCGTCGTCCTTCCTCCTTCCGTCCTTATTAGGACTCCTCTTGAATCTCGGCGCAAGAAAGGTCGAAATGAAGCGAAAAGGCTTTGCTCCCTTCTCATGCGTCATCGTATTTGTGAAAAGGTGAACTAGTAGCCGCCCTCTGACCCCATCCCCCTGCTACATTGATAGTCCGTTCCGCCAGGCGGAGACGAAACACTTGGCTGGGGAGGGTGGTACCATAGTGTGGGCGGGAAAGACGCACCGGAGAGGAGCACTGCACCGGCAGGGTTGTCATGATCTATATCTGTGTACCGACTCATAACGACGCCAAGACGGTCGGGCTGCTCCTGTGGAAGGTTCGCCAGGTCCTGGCGGAGTTTCCCAGAGAGTACCAACTCCTCGTGGTCAACGACGGCTCCGACGACGCCACAGGGGAGCTGCTGGAAAGCTATGCCAAGGTCCTGCCGATGTCGGTGACCACGTTCCGAACCCCCCGCGGCTACGCCGCTGCTGTGGAGGAACTCCTACGGCAGGCGTTGCGGAACAGCGACCACCCCAAGAGAGACTGCGCCATCGTGCTCAACGCCGACTTCAGCGTCTCGCCCAGGGTCTTGCCCGACCTGATCAAGGGCGTGGAATCCGGCGCCGACGTGGTGGTGGGTGAGGCGACCCGGCGGCACCAGGCTTTCGGGCAGCGGCTGGTTCAGCGAATGTCGACCTGGTTGCTGAAACCGGGGTTGCAGCTGCCCGGGGTGCGGGACCTCCTGTCGGGGGTCTGCGCCATGAGGCTGGTGACGCTCAAACGGTGCTTCCGCGACGGTGAAGGCCGCTTGTTACAAACCGACGGCGTCTGTGCCCGAGCCGAACTCGCGGCCCGGGTGTCTGCTCACGCGAGGCAAATCACCGTAGTCTCGTTCGCACCGGCGGATCTGCGCCACGGCTCCACCGCCAACCGGCCCGTGACACAGGCCATGCAACTGTTCCGAGCGGGTCGGACTCTGCACGTCGCCCGCCCAGAGGCCTCCGTGCGGAGGGTGTCATGAAGCCGGCGTGGTTCTTGTCGGTGACTCTGCTGCTGCCGCCGTCCGTTGCGGTGGCCCAGACTGCCGGTGATTCTACCGGGGCCGCCGGGCTGGGCTGGGTCGCGGAGCGTTTTCCTGTAGGCGAGACCTTGACGTACGACGCCAAGTTCGGGTTCATCAAGTTGGGGCGTGCTATGATGAAGGTGATGCCGCCCGACACCGTGCGGGATGAACTAACAACGCATTTCCGGTTCCTTCTGGAAGCCAACCTCGCCGGCGTGTACCGCATGCGCGATCAGTTCGATTCTTGGGTGGGAGCGGATGATTTCCATTCCCGACGGTACATTCAGGAGAAAAACGAAGGCGGCAGGCAGTGGACGGATGCGTACGAGATCTTCCCCGACTCCGGCGTCTATTGGCAACAGGGGGTGGACACGGCGCAGGTTGCCTCGGACAACCCGCTGGACGACACGGCGTTCTTCTACTTCGTACGCACCTTGGACCTCGAGCCAGGCGACAGCCTGGCTTTCGACAACTACTTCCGGCCCGACCGCAACCCCGTTGTGGTCAGGGTGCTGAGGCGGGACACCATCGACGTCCCAGCCGGACGATTCCCGACCATAGTCATCCAACCCATCATCAAGGGCGGCCTGTTCGACGGCAACAAGAACGGGCGCATGTGGCTCAGCGACGACGACCGTCGCTTGATCGTCCAGATGAAGACCAAACTCGCGTTCGGCACCATCACCATGAGGCTGATCAACATCGTCGACCCCCGGGAAGAAGACACGGCACTCAGGCAAGCGGGGAGGGCCTCCCGGGACTGAGACGGAGGCGTGACCACTCGACCTCACCTCGATCGTATCATCCCTTTGCGACCTACGAGTCGGTCTTTTCCCGACCTGCCACCTTTTCCCGCACTCGGCGGGCGGTGTCCGGACTGACGATCTTCAAAACCAAATAGATCAAAAAGCCAATAGCGGCCAGCCAGAGCAGGGTCCACAAGAGGGAGAGGGCGAACCCGATTATGCCAAACAGCAGCTTGAGGACGATGATAGCCACCACGCCCACAACAGCATAGCCTGTGAGGGTGCGTATCATTTGATTCTCCAACGTGATGTTGTAGAATCTTTACGGGGAGATCTGTCAAATAGTTTCACGGTAGCCTGACCCATGGCCCAGCCGGATGTAGTCATCGTCGGTGGTGGATTGGTCGGCGCAGCATGCGCTCGCCACCTCGCCGAGCAGAAAGTCAAGGTGCGAATCCTGGACAGCGGTGCCGAGCCCGGTATCGCCAGCACTGCTGCTGCCGGCATGCTGGCTCCGCTCGCCGAGAGCGTCCCCGATAACCCCCTCCTCAGTTTGTCCGTGCGGGGGCGCGATGTGTACCAGCAGCTTGCCCCGGTACTGAAGGAAGAAACGGGAATCGACATCGGTCTGTGGAACGCCGGGATTCTCCAGCTCGCCCTTTCTACCGAAGAGGCGGCCCACCTCACCCACGAGATCGCTTGGCAGCGCCAAAGAGGGTTCCGGTCGGATTGGCTCTCCCGAGATGATCTCCGAGAACGGTTTCCCGGCTTGGCGCCCGAAGCGCTGGGCGGGAAGTTCGCACCGGAAGACGGGGCGCTCGAGCCGGCGTCACTGCTGAAGGCATTACTTGCTTCGGCCAGGCGGCATGGGGCACGGCTGAGCCGCGGGATTCGCGTCGACGAGGTGGTCGTCGATAACGCCAAGGCTGTAGGAGTCATGGCCGACGGCAAGAGGATCGGCGCCGGGGCCGTCGTCGTGGCGGCCGGAGCGTGGTCGGGACGGGTGAAAGGTCTGCCACGCCCGCTGTCGGTGGAGCCCATCCGCGGGCAGATGATTGCAGCCGACTGGCCGGCAGACGAGCCACCCGCCATCGTGTACGCACACTCCGGCTACCTCTTGCATCGCGACGGCGAGGTCCTGGCCGGCACTACGATGGAGCACGTCGGTTTCGACGCTTCTATCACAGATGACGGTGTCGCCCATGTACAGGAAGTGATGTGCAGCATCTACCCTGCACTGGAGGGGGCCAAGATAAAACGCAGCTGGGCTGGTCTCCGGCCCGGGAGCCCCGACGGGCACCCTATCGTAGGGCAAGACGCGGAGATCGAGGGTCTGTGGTACGCCACCGGGCACGGGCGAAACGGCATTCTGCTGGCGGCGATCACCGGCGAAATCATCGCCCAGCTGTTTACCGATGCACCCATTGAGTACGACATCAGCCCCATAGACCCAGGCCGATTCTGGAAGACCGGCCGGTAGCAGGAGCGCCTGGCCAGCTTCGCCCCACCGATCCGCTGTCACGCCCTGCCTGCCTCACCACGATACGATCCCGTGGCCGGAATCCTGTGTGCTCGCTATGTTTAGCAGGTTATGGACTTGGTGCAAATCGCTAAGAAGAGTGCCTTTACGGCCTTGCAGGGTGGGGTGGACAGAAAGCCACCCTGGCTGAAAGTTCGTGCGCCCGGTGGGAGCAACTACGCCGAGATCCGACGGCTGATGCGTGGTCTGGGGCTTCACACCGTGTGCGAGGAGGCACGTTGCCCCAACATCGGGGAGTGCTGGGAGCACCGTGCGGCGACGTTCATGGTGTTGGGGGACGTTTGCACACGCAACTGTGCGTACTGCGCCGTCGCTCATGGCACGCCCGTCGAGTACGACCCCGAGGAGCCGGTCCGTCTGGCTCAGGCGGTGGAGCTTATCGGGTTGCGGCACGTCGTCATCACTAGTGTGGACCGGGACGATTTGCCGAACGGCGGTGCGGAGATTTTCGCGGAATGCGCGATGGAGATCCATGCACGGCTGCCGGACACCACGGTGGAACTCCTCATACCCGATTTCAAAGGCAGCGAACGGGCTTTGCGAATCGTAGTCGAAGCGGGCCCCGACATCTTGAACCACAACCTCGAGACGGTGCGGCGACTCTATCGCATGGCGCGGCCCGGCGGCGATTACCAGAGGGCCTTGGAACTGCTGCGGCGGGCCAAGACTATGAACTCCGACCTCGTGACGAAATCCGGTCTCATGTGCGGCTTGGGTGAAGAGTGGGATGAGTTGCTGGGCGCCATGCACGATCTCTGCCGGCAACGCGTCGACCTCTTGACGATCGGCCAATACCTCAGGCCGTCCACCAACCACCTTCCGGTGGCACGGTATTACACTCCCGCCGAGTTTGACGAGTTGCGAGACGCCGGACTTCGAATGGGGTTCCGTCATGTCGAGGCCGGCCCACTCGTGCGATCCTCCTACCACGCATGGGAGCAGGCCCGGCGGGCGTTGCCCGTATAGTCCACTCGGAACATAGGATGACACAGGTTCACGTTGATGTCGGGCTCGACCCAGCGCGCACAGATTTCTACCGACGACTGTTACGTCAGATGCTGTTGATTCGGCGCTTCGAGGAGAAGGCCGGCGAGGCGTACGCGATGGGCCAGATCGGCGGCTTTTGCCACCTGTATGTCGGTCAGGAGGCAGTTGCGGTTGGAGCCATGGCGGCGCTGCGGGACGACGATTACATCACCTCATCGTACCGAGAGCACGGCCATGCCCTGGCGCGCGGCATGCCGGCCCGCGTGGTGATGGCAGAACTCTTCGGCAAGGCCACCGGTTGTTCCAAGGGCAAGGGTGGCTCCATGCATCTCTTCGACGCCGGGCGCAACTTCTTCGGCGGACACGGCATCGTTGGTGGTCAGATTCCCATCGCCGCGGGCGCGGCGTTTGCCGTCAAGTACCGCGGCGGCGATCAGGTATCGTTGTGTTTCTTCGGGGAAGCGGCAGTGAACATCGGCTCTTTCCATGAAACCCTCAACATGGCCTCGCTGTGGACTTTGCCGGTCATCTTCCTGGTTGAGAACAACCGCTACGGCATGGGTACCGCGTTGGAACGGGCGTCCGCCATTGACGACATCGGGGTCCGGGCGTCTTCCTACGGAATGACCTCGGAGGTGGTGGACGGAATGGACGTACTGGCAACCTATGAGGCGACGATGCGAGCCATCGCACGTGGCCGGCGGGACAAAGCGCCCACGTTGCTCGACGTGAACACGTACCGTTTCGTGGGGCACTCGATGTCCGATGCGAGTCACGGCACCTATCGCACGTTGGAGGAGGTTGAGGAGAACAAGAAGAATGATCCGATAGGGAAATTTTGCAGCCAATTGTTGGACGGCGAAATCTTGGACCACGAGGAGGTCGAAAATCTCGACACCGAGGTCATTGGCGAAGTCGAGGACGCAGTAGCCTTCGCCGAATCCAGTCCGGATCCCGATCCGGAAAACCTCTTTGCCGACGTGTACCACGACTGACATGCCCATATTGACCTATCGCGATGCACTGAACGACGCGCTCCGTGAGGAGATGGAGCGAGATCCCGACGTCTTTCTCATGGGTGAAGAGGTCGCCGAATACGACGGCGCTTACAAGGTGAGTCGCGGCCTGTTGGAAGAGTTTGGCGACAAGCGTATCGTCGATACCCCGATAACAGAACTCGGGTTCACGGGCATCGGCGTCGGGGCGGCGATGGCGGGCCTACGACCAGTCATCGAATTCATGACGTTCAACTTCGCCTTACTGGCGATCGACCAGATCGTCAACAGCGCCGCAAAGATATCCTACATGTCGGGCGGCCAGTTCCGAATTCCGATCGTTTTTCGTGGCCCTAGTGGAGCGGCACTGCAACTGGGCAGCCAACATTCCCAGGCGTTCGATTCCTGGTACGCGAACGTTCCCGGCCTGAAGGTAGTGGCTCCGGCGACGCCTGCCGACGCCAAGGGCCTGCTCAAGTCGTCCATCCGCGACAACAATCCCGTGGTATTTCTGGAAGGTGAGATGCTGTACAACACCAAGGGCGAAGTTCCGGACGGAGACCACCTCGTTCCCATCGGGCGCGCCGACATCAAGCGCGAGGGATCGGACGTAACCATCGTGTGTTACGCCAAGACTCTCGCGCCTGCGCTCAAGGCCGCCGACACGCTCGCAAGCGATAGCGGCATCTCGGCGGAGGTTATCGACCTCCGAACCATCCGTCCGCTCGATACGGAAGCGTTGGTAGCAAGTGTGCGCAAGACGAATCGTTGTGTAATCGTGGAGGAGGGGTGGCCGTTTAGCGGGATCGGCGCACAATTGGTGGACACGATTCAACGCGAGGCGTTCGACCATCTCGACGCGCCGCTGCTCCGCGTGACCGGTGCTGACGTGCCGATGCCATATAACAAGAAACTCGAGCGCGCCGCAAAGCCGACTCCGCAAAAGGTGATCGAAGCGGTCAAGCAGGTGACCTACAGTACATAACAGCAGATCGGACTGCCATGGCAACCAAGGTAGTAATGGAGGCTCTTTCTCCGACAATGGAGGAGGGACAAGTCACCAAGTGGCTAAAGGGCGAAGGAGACAAGGTGGCGTCTGGTGACACTCTCGCCGAAGTCGAGACCGACAAGGCCGTCATGGAATTAGTAGCGCGCGGCGATGGCGTTCTTCGCAAGATCGTCGTACCCGAGGGCACGACGGTGGAGGTCGGAAGCCTGGTTGCCGTGATTGGGGCGGAAGACGAGGACATTTCTTCGTTCGCCGTCGATACGGCCGTCCCGCCCGCGGTGGAGTCGTCCGATGGCGGAGCGGCAGATGTCGCAGCCCTGCCAACCGGGGCGCCGCCGGTGCCGGTCTCAGGTGACAGCGACCGGGTCAAAGCAACACCCGTCGCCCGACGAATGGCCTCCGAGCGGAGCATAGACCTGGCCGCCGTTCGCGGTTCGGGACCGGGAGGACGGGTCGTCAAGCGGGATGTGGAAGGTGCGGTGGCAACGCCGCCCGCTGCGGCGATCACCGGGCCCGCTGGATTCGAAGATGTTCCACTGACGCAAATTCGCAAAACCATCGCGCGGCGTCTAGCCGAATCCACAGGCCCGGTTCCCCATTTCTTCCTGACCACGGAGATAGACATGGAGCGGGTCGTCGAGGCGCGTACGGCGCTGAATGCGCTCGACGAGGGTCCCCGAGTCTCGTACAACGACATCGTTCTCAAAGTGATCGCGGCCGCGCTCGTGGAACATCGCGCTTGCAACGCCTGGTGGCAGGGAGATCACATTCGCTACTTCAACGAGGTGCATCTAGGGGTTGCCGTCGCAGTGAAAGACGGGCTCATCACACCCGTCCTCAGGAACGCGCATCTCAAGACGTTGCGTCAGATCGCCGTCGAAGTCCGCGACCTTGCCGGCCGGGCTCGCGAAAAGAAACTGCAGCCCCATGAATACACTGGCAGCACTTTTACGGTCTCCAACCTTGGGATGTTAGACATCGACCAGTTTACCGGCGTCATCAACCCTCCGGAGGCCGGACTGCTGGCAGTCGGCTCGATTGTCGAAAAGCCCGCTGTCGAGGACGGGCAGGTGGTTGTCAGGAAACGAATGCGTGTGACGATGAGCTGTGACCACCGCGTGATCGATGGGGCGGTGGGCGCCCGATACCTGCAGACAGTACGCCGCATGTTGGAGAACCCGCTGGCCATTGTCTGGTGAATCTCAGAGCCTCGTCACAAATAACGATTAACAAAGGAATGATCTGTGCCTAAGAGTTTCGACGTGATCGTGCTGGGCGGCGGACCCGCCGGGTACGTATGCGCCATTCGCTGCTCTCAACTCGGTCTGAGCGCCGCCGTTATAGAACGCGACAAACTAGGCGGAGTGTGCGTCAACATCGGATGCATTCCGAGCAAGGCCTTGCTGCACAGTGCGCATCTGGCAAACACGATCCGGCACCACGCGAAGCGGCTTGGTATTCATGTCGGCGACATCAGGCTCGACCTGTCGGCCGCCGTCAAGCACTCGCGCCAGGTGAGCGATCAGAACTCCAAAGGCGTAGGCTTCTTGATGAAGAAGCACAAAGTGACCGTGATCTCGGGAACGGGTACGCTCCTGCCTGGTAAGAAAGTGGCGGTCGACACCGACACGTACACGGCGGCCAAGGCAGTCGTCATTGCGACCGGCACTCGGGTGAAGGGCATCCCCCAAATCGGTCTCGAGATCGACAAGACGACCGTCATTTCTTCGGACGAGGCGCTTTTTCTCGAAGAGGCGCCGAAATCCCTCGCCATCGTGGGCGCCGGGGCCGTTGGAATGGAGTTTGCCGACATCTTCAACACATTCGGCTCGAAGGTGACCGTCATCGAGATGCTCTCCAGAGCGCTCCCCATCGAGGACGCAGACTGTTCGGATGCCGTCACCCAAGTCTTCCAGAGGCGCAAGATAGACATACTTACTGGAGCCACCATCAAGAGCGCAAAGGTAGGAGCCGACAGCGTCGTGCTGGACGTAGAGGTCGCCGGCAAGGTGCGGACGGTAAAGGCCGACAAAGTCCTCATGGCGGCGGGCCGCGCCCTCAACACCGAGGATCTGGGGCTCGAGGCGATCGGCATCAAATTGACCGACACCGGATTCATCGAAACGGATGACGACCTTCGGACATCGGTGGACGGTTACTATTGCATCGGGGACATCTCCGGCCCTCCGATGCTGGCGCACAAAGGCAGCCGCGAAGGCGTGCACGTTGCCGAAGTTCTCAGCGGCCAACGGCCACAACCCATCAAGTACGACAACATTCCCAGTGTGACATACTGTTACCCGGAGGTGGCCAGCATCGGCCTCACCGAGGAACAGTGTAAGGAACAATCACTCGACTACCAGGTGGGTCGCTTCCCGTTCACTGCCAACGGAAGGGCGCGTGCCACGATTGAAACCGACGGGTTCGTGAAAATCATCCGCGACAAGAAATACGGTGAGATCCTGGGCGCTCACATAGTTGCCTCCCACGCCAGCGAGTTGATTCATGAGCTCGCCGTGGCCCGCCAAAACGAGTACACGGTGGAAGAGATCGATCTCGCCGTACACGCTCATCCGACACTCTCCGAGGCTGTTGCGGAAGCAGCACTCGACTCCCTCGGACGGGTCGTGCACGCGTAGTGGCAGGAGAGAACGACCCCGTAGGAATGGCTCTGAGTGGGATCGGCGCCGGTGCGACTGCCGGCGCTTCGGTCATCACCGCGAGCCTAATCGTTTTTCGCCTCATGTTGGGAGCCGCCGACGACGGTTTGAGCCAAGACCTCCAGTTCGCAGTTATCACCGTGGGATTGTTTGGCGGCGTGATTGCCGCCTTCCTCACAACCTTCACCCTGATGCGCACTGTAACGGACTTGTGGCGTCGAGCGGCGCTCGCGGCCACGACGGTGTTCGCCGCAGCGTTCTTGGCGGCTCTGGCAACACCAGTGGACATGATTGCCGGAGTCCCCGGCCTGAGCGTCTACCTCGCCGTTCTGGGCGCCGCAACGTGGTACTCGGCCGCCAAGGCCAAAGTGGCGGCTGCCGAATGAGCAGCGACCTCCTCGTGGTGGGATTGAGCCGTATGGCGTATGGAGAAACGCTGGCCCTGCAGCGAACGCTGGCAGAGGCGCGCATCGACGGAAGGGTGACCAACGACATGCTGCTGCTGGTGGAGCACCCGCCCGTGGTGACATTGGGACGATCGTTTGAGAAAAAAAACTTGCGCACTCCACCCGAGGAACTCGCAGCGCGAGGTATCGAACTCTTCGAAATCGAGCGAGGAGGCGACGTCACCTTCCACGGTCCCGGTCAGTTGGTGGGCTATCCCATCTACGACTTGAACGAGCACAAGCCCGACCTTCACTTATTTCTTCGGCAAATCGAAGAGTGTTTGATCCGAACGTTGGGGGAGAGCGGAGTCGCCGGTCGGCGCCGTGAGGGCCTGACAGGCGTCTGGGTTGAGGACCGGAAGATCGCCAGCATCGGAATCCACGTGAAGAAATGGATCACTTGGCACGGCTTTGCGCTAAACGTTCTTACCGACTTATCCTTCTTCCACCTCATCGTTCCTTGCGGCATCGATGAAGTCGTGATGACCAGCATGCAAAGGGAACTTGCCGAGCAGGCTCCGCACGATCTGTGGGCCCGGGCATTGGATGGCGTGATGCTGGCGTTCTGCGAAGTGTTCGATCAGACGCCGCAGGCGGTAACGGTGGAGGATATCCAATATCGAATATCCAATATTGAATATTGAATATTCAATATTCGATATTCAAATGTCTACTCTCCCATCAATTCAAAGAACCGTCCGAACACCTTCACACCCTTCCAAAACTGCTCCACCGATAGCTTTTCATTCGGAGCGTGGAGACGGTCGTCGGGCAGCCCGATTCCGGCAAGCACAACCGGTGCTCCACCACTCGCCAATGTAGGAACAATGGGAATAGAACCGCCCGAACGAATGGGAACGGCCTCCCTTCCCTCCACCTCGCGGAAGGCGCGCCTGATCTGATCGAACGGCGGAGCCGTCACGTCTGCTATTACGGGGTCGGCACTGTGAATCAAGTCCACCTTCACCCTGGCATATCGAGGTGCCAGCTCCTTGACCCGTTTACGCAACTGGCGCTCGACGGTCTTGGCCTTTTGCTTGGGGACGAGCCGCAGGCTCACCTTGGCGGAGGCAACGGCGGGAATCACCGTCTTGGCTCCCTCGCCGGTGAACCCTCCGGCGATTCCGTGAATCTCAAACGTCGGCAGCGCCCACGTCCGCTCCAGGGGAGTTGACCGGGCGAGGCCGGTGAGCGCTCGAGACCCCACCTCCCGGCGCATGTATGCGCGCTCGTTGAATGGCAGGCGCTTCCATGCATCACGCTCGGCTTTCGGAGGTCTCACAACCGCCTCGTACAACCCCGGAATCCGAATCTTCCCGCTGGGTGACTTGAGCTGTGCGAGAATGTGCACCAGCGTTTCATGTGCGTTCGGAGCAACGCCGCCATACAGCCCGGAGTGCAGGTCGCCATCCAATGTCTGCACCGTGATCTCACAATAACAGATGCCGCGAAGCGCCGTGTAGATCGCGGGCCAGCCTCGGGCGTAGTACGGCATGTCGGCAACGAGGACGGCATCCGCTACCACACGTTCAGGCTCCCGCTGCAGCAGATCGGTCAAGACTTCACCGCCCGATTCTTCCTGTCCTTCGATGAGAAAGCGCACGTTCACGGGCGGGTCACCATCTCGCACGACCGCCTCGAACGCCTGCACGATCGAGAACAGCTGTCCCTTGTCGTCCGTAGCACCCCGGGCATAGATGTTGCCGTCGCGGATGGTCGGTTCAAACGGAGGAGTGTCCCAGAGACTCAGCGGATCGGGTGGCTGGACGTCGTAATGCCCGTAGACCAGGACGGTCGGTTTTCCCGGAGCCGGCGGTCCTTCGGCCCACACCACCGGATGCGTCTCGCTGGCGAGGAGGGCAGTCTGGCATCCCAAGTCCGCCAGGTGATCTGCAATCCACTGTGCCGCCCGCCGGCAGTCGTCGTTGTGTTCCGACAGGGTCGAAATACTGGGAATACGAAGGAACTCGCTGAGTTCATCCAGGACTGTCTTTTCGCGCTCGCGAATGAATTGGTCGATGCTCATGAGAGTAATATGACCATGGAATCACGGTTGGGTGAAGGGTCCATCTAGTCACGGCGTGCTTCAAAGGTATATTCGGCACCATGCGCACCACCTCGTCGTTTGAGATCTTTCCGAATGACAGCTCCGAACGGGCGTTGGCGAAGGCGCGGTGGTTGCGGCGCGAGGGCCGCTTGCAGGAAGCCGAGGACGTCTACCGGAGTGTCATGAAACAACAACCCGGCTTGCGGGCCGGTTGGACGGAATGCTTCGACCTTCTGCGTCGATCGGGGCATATCGAGGAGGCCTTGGCCCTGGCCACCGATGCCGAGCGGACCTTTGCGACGGATGCGTTTCCCATCGCCCTCAGGGGCGCCGCGCTCATCGAGCAGGCGCGGTTTCAGGAAGCCCTAGAGGCATTGGAAGCAGCGGTGGTTCGGGATCCCGACCTCGCCCTGACGTGGCACGAACTCGGGTATGCGGCGTATCGACTTGGCGACGGCAATAGGGCGCTGCTCGCCCTCGACCGTGCGTTCGCCTTGGAGCCTCACACCGAAACGCTGACGCTCAGGGGCCGCATTCTTCGTGCGGCAGGAGAGCTATACGCAGCCACGGTCGCGTTCGAGGCAGCCCTTCATTCGGCCACGCATGACGAGCAGCGCACTGAGATCGAGCACGAGATCCTGATCACACAACGGCTTGGGGACTTCGCGCCCCGGCGTCCCCGCGACCTGACTCGAGCGGAGCGATGGTTCACAGAGCACGGGACGGTGGTGCTTGCAGCGACCGGCCCGGGACGCCCTCCGACCACCCCAGAACTCGTACACGCGTTCGTTAGCCTTGCGCACGATCGAGGCTGGGAGTTCGGGCAAGTCGTGGCGCCACCTGACGACGTGATCTCCCGTACCCTTGCCGAGCGGTTCGGTATTTCGTGCGAGCAGCTGGACCACATCGACCCGGAACGCATTCCCTTGGTGTTCGCCGAACGCCCTCCCGTCGGCCAGCCGGACTGGAAGTCGGCCGTCGATCGCGTCAACGAAGAGCGTAAAGGAGCGGTATTCATGGCGTGGTGTTCCGTTGGCAGCACCCCTGACGCGGATGTAGTCGGTGGCCTGGACGACGACGGCGTTCCGCTGGCGCTCGAGATCGACGCAGCTCAGGCCATTGTCATGGCCCAACATCCCGTGGCGAGCATTGCGGGTCGTGAGTTGATCTTCCAAGTATCTACATTGCAGCCCGAGTAGATGATCCCTACGGCTTGCTGCTTTGCCTTTTCCATTCATCGACCAGGAACCACTTGATGTCTTCGTCGCAAAACGATCGCGAGCGGCTCAGCACGAACTTGATCGTCGAGAATCAGTTCGAAATAGCCGCCAACCTCATCGGTCTCGAGCCGTCAATGCAGGTGCTGTTGAAATCGCCGTTTCGCACCGTTTCCGTCGAAGTGCCGGTGCGCATGGACGATGGCCGGCTCGAGGTCTTCCGCGGCTATCGCGTTCAACACAACGGAGCCCGAGGACCATGCAAGGGCGGGGTGCGCTACCACCCGGAAGCCGACGAAGAGGAAGTGTTGGGGTTGGCGACTACCATGACTTGGAAGACGGCGCTGCTCGACATCCCGTTCGGGGGAGCGAAGGGCGGCGTTCAAGTCAGGGCGCGCGACCTCTCGCAACGCGAGTTGGAAGCCATCACGAGACAGTTCACTCGCCGCATTGCGCTTTTCCTCGGTCCATATCGCGACATTCCCGCACCCGACATGAATACCAACCCGCAAGTGATGGCGTGGATGCTGGACGAATACTCGGCGAAGTACGGGTACACACCAGCCGCAGTTACCGGCAAGCCGATTGCGCTGGGCGGTTCGTTGGGCCGCGAAGAAGCTACCGGCCGTGGTGCCATGATCATCATGCAAAGTTACGGCCGCGACGCCGGCATCCCGATCAAGGGCGGACGCGTCGTCATCCAGGGTTTCGGTAACGTCGGAGCCCACCTTGCCTTGTTCCTTCATGAGCAGGGTGCCAAGGTCGTTGCGGTCTCTGACGTCAACGGCGGTCTTCACAACGAGAACGGCTTGGACGTCCCGTCACTGTTCGAACACACATACATAAGACGCAAGCCGGTCGCAGAGTTCGATGGCGGAGATGCGATGTCCGATGCGGACGACGAGATCTGGAAGGTCTCGTGTGATTGGCTCGTTCCAGCTGCGCTGGGGAGCGTGATCACAAAGGAAAAAAACGCTAACACCATCGACTGCAAAGTGGTTGTCGAGGCGGCCAACAGTCCCACAACCCCCATCGCCGACAAGATTCTCGAAGCCCGCGGGATTCAGGTTCTGCCCGATTTCCTGGTCAACGCAGGCGGCGTAGTGGTGAGCTACTTCGAGTGGACACAGAACTTGCAGCAGGAACCGTGGACCCTAGAGCAAGTGAACCGCCGCCTGCAAGCGAAGATGACTAAGGCGTACGAAATCGTACGGGAGTTGGCCGAGAGTAAGGGGGTCCCGTGGAGAACGTCGGCATTAGCCATTGCACTACGACGCGTCGCCGATGCCGAGGCTTTGCGAGGTGGCCACTGAGAACGGCGTGGAGGTCAGATGGCGATGCGCACCCCGATACGGCGGGAAGGATCGTTGAGCAGATCGTTGGGGTCGTACGCGAAATCCACGTCTATGGCTCCTAGTTCCAGCGTGGCACCGTAGGTCACCGGAGCGCGAGCCGTCGGTTCCGGCCGCGTCCCATATCCCAATCGCCCTACTACTCCCACGCCGCCTATCACGATCCCCCCTTCCCCACCGATCACGAACCGCTGCTTCCGGCCGGCCTTCCACTGCCATTCGATGGTGGAAAGGAGACGGAACGTTCCCTGGGGATCGACATAGTTCATTGTGAACCCGAACCGGGTGAGGCGCGGCATTCTCAAACTGGACGTGTTCGACCAATTGCCGCCTATGTTCTGTACGGCAAATCCGATCGCCATGATGTCGAACACCGCGATCGCCATACCCAGATCGGCACTCACGCCTCTTTCCCGCACACCTTCAACATTCCGGGTCACCCATTTCCCCGACCCGCCGAGCGCGATGAGCCCGAAGCGATACACCAGAGATCCAACCGCGAGCAGCTCGGTGGCTTCAACCGGCGTGCCGGCCGGAGTGAGAAACCCACCGCCCGGCCCCGGTGAATTGTCAAAATCGAAATAGTGGAGTCCGAATCCGATATCGAACTGACGTATCCTCCACGCAACCGCCGCCGTCGACAGCTCCCCGGCGAACGGACCCGACTGCAGAGCACCCTCCAACGCCACGTGGCGGATCGTCGCCAGGGCAGCCGGGTTGAAGAAGACGGCCCCCGCGTTCCCCACCAGCGCTACACCAGCCCCGTTGAAACCAGCCGCGCGAATGGAGGGTGGAAACCGGAGGACCACTGGCTCGTCGACGCTGCTTGTTTGAGCCAGAACAGGAGGGGCAACACCGAGTTGCACGCCCAAGGCTACCACCGCCCAACACGCGACAAGAGCCCGATCGAGACCCTTGGCTCTGGCTTCACCTCTCACTTCCCACCTACCGTATCCTGATCACATTCAACCGGGGCGCGGCATCCACGAGCGCCTGGCCTGACGGTTGCGTGAAGGTCGCCACAAACCCAGCATCGTTGGGTGGCTGCACGACTCGGTAATAGTCCCCCGAGCCCGCCCGCAACGTCCGGACCTGATCGAACCCCGCGGGCGACAACAATCTCGGATCGATGGGAAACGCCTTCGGAAATCGATCCTCGAGCTGTTCGTTGAAGCTCGCGAAGGTGATGCGGAACCTCCACGAGCTGAACTTTAGCCGATCGGGCTTCACGGAATCGGCAAGGATCGAATCCGGCAGGTCGGAAACCCAGTTCGCCAAGAACCATTCCGACAACAGCCGCCCGAAAGGAACTCCCGCGACCGACCCAACGTTGCCCGACCCTGTTGCGCCGGTCTCCGACATCCGACGTACCACGTCCTCTCCGAACTGGTCAACGACCCAGCGGAGAAACAGCCAAGCCGCACCACGTTCTTGCCGAGTACCACCACCCTCCGCCGGCAACACGAAGACGTCGCCGGGTTCCAATAGGTAATCGTAAGCGTTGATGAGATTGCCGATGGCGAAGCGCTGGAAACGGGTCGTATCTCCTTGGGCAAGAAAATGCTGCGCCGCCAACTCCTCCGACAGATGCGATAGCCCTTCATTCAACCAAAGCTCCTCCGGAACTCCACCCCGCAACATCACGTGTTGGTGAAAGCTGATCATGTGCTGAAACTCGTGAATGAACGTGACGGGAACTTGCCTGCGCACCTGATTCGCAGTGAACGTACACGTGAACTCGCCCTCGGGGTCGGGCACGATGGAATAGAACACTTCCGCCTGATTCGACCTCGGGTCGCCGACGCTTCCTGGATTGATGTCGAGGGCTAGAAAGAAACCGGCAATAAACGAGTCGTCACACGATGCTACCTCCGTGAGACTGTTGACGACCGGGGTCAGGAGAATGGCGACCCGATCATCGCCGTCGATGTCCGACTCCGCCCCGAACGCACGGGTTCCTATGTCATACAGCTCCAAGTCGAAGACTACCCCCAAACTGTCGAAATCGTCCGCTCCAAGCCCGCCGGATGGGGCATTCAGGTCCTGGTAGATCACGGCGTGCCGCCCCACGTATTTGGCTTCGGCGCGTACCGTGGCGAAGTCACCCTCACACCTGACGTTGGAGCACACCCTGAAGATGCGTTCTACGCCGGGTTTGAGGATGCCGGGAGGAGCCTCTCGTGCCGGGGCTCCTCCCACGAGCGGGAGCTGCGCCAGTTCGCGCTCAAACTCACGCAGGCGAAAGTGAAATCGATCGGCATGGGAAGGCTCGGATCGCGCTACCCTATTAGGCATTGCCGATGCCGAGGGGGAAGCACCGATCCCCCGCAACCGGTAAGCGGCGGAGTCCCCCGCGAATCCCGAAACAGATTGGACGGCCAAAAGATACTCGGCCCCGCTGGCACCGGCAGGGGGAAACATCGCGCACCCCTCCAGAGCACTGGGAGAGAGAGACAGATACTCGCCGACCTCCAGGGCGATCGATCCGGCGGCAGCGGAGAAGTCGCCGAACAGCGGATCAGAGACCGCAGTACCGGCGAAGGCTCGAATGGCAACTTGGCCGGGCGTGAGACACTGAGGGACCGGGAGTGCCGCGTCACTGCCGTCGCCCGAAATCGCGGTCGGAACCACCATCACTCCTCCAACCTCGAAGCCGGTAGCGACATCGAGGTTACTGCCGCTCACGACGATCTGATCTCCCCCCCCGAATGAAGTGGGCGACACGCCTGTCAGAAGAGGCGTTCTGGTGGCAGTGATGGTGAGGTCGACCGATTGGGTCCCGTCGGCTCGGAGCACCGCACGGACGGTGGTAACGCCTTCGGTCCGGCCCAGCGTGATTTCTACTTCCGCCAACCCCGTCCCGTCCGAAAGCGTCAGGGAATCGCTCAAGCTCCCCTCTCCCACCTCCCCCGGCTGTGATAGTATGGACCACAGCACTTCGGCTCGCGCGGTCGCCGTTCCGTCAGCCGCGGCAAC
>JADFIT010000225.1 GCA_022566515.1 Gemmatimonadota bacterium | reverse complement strand
CCCATCCGTTCCTACGTTTGCCTTCGTGGGTTTCGAGTTGGGCAGTACGCTCTCGACCCAGGGAGGCGTATCACGCGGTGTGTGCGAGTGCACCGACGATCTTTTCCTGGCGAACATCGCGGAGGTAACGAACCTCCGTCACGACGGGGAGCAGATTATCGGTTCCTACTCGAACGGTACGGTAGGCCATTTCACCGGAGCTGAAATCGTCTCCACAAACATGTGGGGATTCACGCCCGCCATCTTCGACATGCTGCAATCACGATTCACTGAGTTTCTCAGCACCAAGGCGGGCGACGAAAACAGCGAATTCCTCATTCCCGATGCGGTGAACGACATGGTTGCGACCGGCGAAGCACGGGTCAAGATTCTGCCCGCGCATGAGTCGTTCTTTGGCGTCACGCATCCCGGAGACAAGACGTCGGTTCGGCAAGAAATCCGGGAACTGACTGAGTCGGGCCACTACCCCTCACGGCTCTTCACGGACTGAGGCGTTATGCAACTGACAAGTCTCGATTGGGTGATTGTGGCTCTCTACGGCATACTCGCGCTGGCGGTGGGGCTCGCGTTCGCCAGGCGTGCCGGACGGGGAACCGACGAGTTCTTCCTCTCCGGCCGCAAGCTTCCGTGGTGGCTCCTCGGCACCTCCATGGTAGCCACGACATTCTCCGCCGACACCCCGAACCTAGTTACCAATCTGGTTCGCACCGGTGGAGTGAGCGAGAACTGGCGGTGGTGGGCATTCTTGATCACCGGAATGGCCACGGTGTTCTTCTACGCCAAGCTGTGGCGCAGATCGGGCGCATTCACCGACATCGGGTTCTACGAGTTGCGGTACTCGGGAAAGCCGGCGGCTTTCTTACGGGGTTTCCGGGCGGTGTATCTCGGCGTGTTCTTCAACGTCGTCATCATGGCCAGCGTAACGTTGGCGGCCATCAAGATAGGGGGTGTACTACTCGGCATCGACAAGTACACCACGGTCCTGATTGCGGGCACGGTAACCGTCATATACTCCGCCACGGCGGGGTTGTGGGGTGTTGTGGTCACCGACATGCTCCTGTTCGTTTTGGCCATGGTTGGCTCGGTCGCCGCTGCCTATTACGCACTCGCACAGCCGGAAGTGGGAGGCCTGGCCGGCATGGTCTCACACCCCGCGCTAGCCGGGAAGCTCAGCCTGCTTCCCGACTTTTCCGACTGGACCACCGTATCGGTAGTGTTGATCGTGCCGCTGGCAGTTCAGTGGTGGAGCACGTGGTACCCCGGCGCGGAGCCGGGTGGCGGCGGCTACGTGGCGCAGCGGATACTCGCCGCTCGCAACGAGCGCGACGCGATGTCGGCTACACTGTGGTTCAATATCGCCCACTATGCCCTGCGCCCTTGGCCGTGGATCATCGTAGCGCTTTGCTCTATCATCGTGTACCCGAGTCTCGACTCGATCGTCGCGCGTTTCCCCGGCCTGGATCCGTCGATCGTCCGCAACGACCTCGCCTATCCGGCCATGTTGGTCTTTCTTCCCCACGGACTGTTGGGTCTGGCCGTGGCATCGCTGGCGGCCGCATACATGTCGACGATCAGCACCCACCTCAATTGGGGTGCGTCCTACATGGTGGACGACGTTTACCGACGTTTCATCGCCCCCAAGAAAACCGAGCAGCATTACGTGACCGTCGGTCGCCTCTCGACCGTCGCACTCATCGTGCTGGCAATGATTGTGTCGTTGTGGCTGGAAAATGCGCTGCAGGCGTTTCAGATTCTGCTCCAGATCGGCGCCGGCACAGGTTTGATATTCCTGCTACGTTGGTTTTGGTGGAGGATCAACGCCTGGAGTGAGATCTCCGCCATGGTCATCTCCTTCCTCGTCGCTATCTATTTTCAGTTCGTCCACGAGAGGCTCGGCTTTGCACCGATGCAGCCGTCACTGACGCTGATCATTGGCGTGGGGATCACGACGTTGGTGTGGATAACGGTTACGTTGATGACACCGCCAACCAAAACCTCTACTCTCCAAACATTCTACGACAAGATTAGGCCCCTGGGGCCGGGATGGCACAAGGCCGTGCGCACCCAACCCAACGACGGAACGGAGAGCTTGCCGGCGGCGTTCCTCTGTTGGTTCCTCGGCTGCGTGGTGGTCTACGCCGCGCTGTTCGGAACCGGCTTCTTCGTGTATGGGCAAGTGCTCGGCGGAGTGCTGTGCCTCGTCTTGGTTGCTGCGTCCGCCATCGGTCTGTTCAAGGCCGTGCCGCGGGTCGGATTCTTCGGGTGACCGGAAGAGCTTTCACCGGCAGCCGAGGAGGAAAAGCTGCCACGGATTGATTATTGAGGACACGGATTCCAACGCTGCACAAATCTAGATCCGTGTCCAAACAATCAATCCGTGGCCGTATTTCCTTATCCTGTCATCCTGTCCAAAAACCTCTGCGTCCTCCGCGGTCTGCCGTGAATACGTTGCCGCCCAGCGTGGGAAAGTCCCACCAAACGTACCGCTCCCATTCCAACCGTGGTAGTCGGTAGATCAGGACCTGGCCCGTGCCACGGCCCCACCATGGTTGCCGTAGCGTGTTGTGTGGCAAGGGGTTACCTTGAGCCACCTTCAAATAAAGGTCACCCGTGAGTAAAGGTTATCCGTGATATGAAGGGAATCCTCCTGGCAGGTGGTGCCGGAACTCGGCTGCATCCCCTCACACAGCCGGTTTCGAAACAGCTGCTTCCCGTCTACGACAAACCCATGATCTATTACCCGCTCACCACACTCATGTTGGCGGGTATCACCGACATCCTCGTCATTACTACCCCCCACGATCAGGCCGCGTTTCAGGCGTTGCTCCAGGATGGGAGGCAGTGGGGTATTTCCATCAGCTACGCCGTCCAGCCCTCTCCGGACGGATTGGCCCAGGCGTTCATCATCGGCCGGGAGTTTGTCGGCGGCAAGAGCTGTGCTCTGATCTTGGGAGACAACATCTTCTACGGTCACGGCTTGACCAACGTCCTGCGGCGGGCGGCTGAGAAGGGTAGTGGCGCGACGGTGTTCGGCTATTGGGTTCGCGACCCGGAGCGTTACGGCGTGGTCGAGTTCGACGACGGCGGGCGAGTGATCGGGATCGAGGAAAAACCGGAGCGCCCGAAATCCAACTACGCCGTGACGGGGCTCTACTTCTACGACAACCAGGTGCTCCGCATCGCAGCGGGCCTTCGGCCCTCTGCCAGGGGAGAGCTGGAGATCACCGACGTGAACCGGGCGTATCTGGAACAAAGTGAGCTGTGTGTTGAGCTACTCGGCCGAGGCTACGCCTGGCTCGACACCGGAACGCACGAATCGCTCCTCGAAGCGGGAACGTTCGTCAGTATGCTTGAAGCGCGGCAGGGGCTGAAAGTGGCTTGTCCCGAAGAGATTGCCTGGCAGATGGGACTCGTGGACACGGCACAACTTCGCCGGCTGGCCGAAGAACTCTCGATCGAACTTCTCAACGTCGGACGGGCGTTAGGCGTGGGTGTCATCACCCGAAACAGCCTTCAAGCTCTAATCGCTGAACACAAGCTGGTGTCACAAGGTCTGATTGACAGGGAAACCGCGGCGGAGATGGGCCGGATTTCCGGCGCAAGTGTCCTGATTACCGCCACGGCCTTCGAGCTACCCGATGGGATACTTCGCCTATCCGTCGTAGCGCTTGATACTGAATCCGCGGCGATGCTAGCTGGGCAGATCGTGAATGTGGCACTCCCAGAAGGAATGCTTGGCCTGATGCAACGCGATGTTGTTTCGTTGGATCCGGTAGCCGCGAACGATACGCTCGGTCGACCTCGAAGCGAGCCTGCATATCAGAATGACTTTCTGTCGGTAGCCGTCGAACTGGCGTCAGTAAGAGAGAGTCAAGTCTCTCTGTCGCTGACATTTGAGAACAAGACCCGTGAGACTGTGGCGTTGGTTTGCACTAACGCGTGGGTGGTCGACAACATGTCAAATACCTGGCAGGCCAATCGGCTGGGTGGGATGGCGTACTTCCAGATTCCTCGTACTGGGGATTGGAACGGCCGCGGCTCAACAACTCGCGGCCAAAGGGCGGGGGCGACCGCGTTGGCGCCCGGCTCGCATACATCAGTAACGCTTCAAACGAGGCTTTCTGGCCGTAGCTACGAGAAGCCATCGCTCTTGAGCTTCTCCGTTGAGTGTGCCCGTATCGTCTGGGAAGTGGCATATCCGTTTTCAATTGGGATAGGAGGAATTCCAGTCCGATAGAACTTGACGAAGCCTTGTTGTGAAGTCGGTGATAGTGATCGACGGCCGCCTCGGTGAACTAGAACCGCTCTCGTGGAATAACTTCGTGAACGTCGAGGCCACTGGCACCGGATTCTCAAGCTCTGAGGCCGAGCGAAAGGCACGACTGGAAGCCGTCGAGTGCTTGGCTCAGGCGCTGATTCTGCAGGGGTAACAGGCCATCCGACACGGTGACT